>NZ_JAMPQO010000020.1:0-55054 GCF_028482485.1 Providencia sp. PROV116
CCCTTTTTTTCATATTTTTTTTCGTTCGCTCAGCTTTCCATCAAATTTAACTTAAATAGCTAGTTTTTGCAGCGTTTTGAACCCTTCGGCTTCGAGAACTGGTTGTAACCCTTTTACGTTGTCATCCATTAATAAGCAATATGCGAAGTTTTCCTCATCTGAATTGATGATTTCAGCTTGATTATTAATGAGCCAAATAGTTCTTCTGGCGATTGCAGAACCTGAATCAATGAATCGAGTTCCATCTGGTAGCACTTTTTCGAGTTCTTCTATTAATAAAGGAAAATGCGTGCAACCCAAAATAACGGTATCAGGCGGCTCTGGCATTCGAATCCATGGCCTAACAGTTTGAGCGACTTCATCGAGTGGTAAGGTTTCCCCATGTAACTTTCTTTCTGCGAGTTGAACTAATTCCGCAGAACCGAGGGAAATCACTTTACAGTCTGTAGCAAACCGTTCGATCAGCTCTTTGGTGTATTCACGGTTTACAGTGCCTTTCGTCGCCAATAAACCCACCACGCCATTACGCGTTAACTTAGTTGCGGGTTTAATGGCTGGAACAACCCCAACAACTGGGAACGTAAAATGTGCTCTCAAATTAGGGAGGCTGACCGTACTTGCGGTATTACACGCAATAATCACAATAGTTAAAGGATGTTTTGCAGCAATTACATTTACGATTTGATAGACCCTATCAATAATAAACTCTTCACTTTTTTCACCATAAGGGAAGGCTTCATTGTCGAATGCGTAGATATAGTGGGCATTCGGGATCATTTTTTTGACTTCACGATAGACAGATAACCCGCCCACTCCAGAGTCAAACACTAGAATGGTCGGGCGAACAGATAGGGTGTTATCAGAAGTTGTAGCTTCCAGTGAGGAAATATTCTCTTCCAGCGGTGCGATAACCATACGCGGTCTCATAGTCTTTATCGAACATATTAGCTATTTTACCACGAATTGTGAGATGTGAAGTGATTGGATACGCAGCTGTGAGACCCCAAAGGCTAACACCGCCTTGTTTTACACGTCTAGAAGGAAATTGGCTATAGTCATTATCATAGCGAGAGCCTATATATTGGTAGGTTAGCCCCATATCTACTTTATCAATAGCCCAATCTAGCTGGTATTTAACTTGCTGCTTAGCCCGTCGCTCAAGAACCTTATCCGTCTTTTTGTTACGAGGGTCAACATATTGATAGGTAACTTGGTGATGAAGGATACCTGTTTCGAACTCACCAACCCATTCAACACCTTTAATTTCAGCTTCGCCAATGTTCTCATAAGTGCTAGTCGGATAACCTGATTTATATGCAATCAGGTTATCAATATCATTATGGTATGCATTGACCTGCCAAAAAAGTGGTCCCGTTGTTCCTTCAACACCAATCTCCCACTGCTTACTTTCCTCGGGTTTCAAGTTCGGATTACCTAGCGTTGTTCCATATGCCGATGAAGAATACGCATATAATTGAGTTAGATTAGGTGCTTTATAAGCAGTTGCATATGAACCAACAAGTTTGTAACCTTCATGAAACTCCCAACTAAGGCCTGATTGCCATATTGTATGCCAATTAAATTCAGAGTGATGGTCAGAACGTATAGCGGCCTCTGCAGTTACTGAATCAATAATTGCATATTGCCCTGTGAGGTATATCCCAGTGTTATTTAACGTTTGTTTTTCATTGATCATCGCGTAGCTGCTAGGCTCAATACTTTGGCGTTGATAATCAATCCCCGCACTAATATTACCTTTATCTAATAGGTAACTATTACCCCATTGAATATTGTACTGCTTAGACTCATCAAGATTTGCAGATTCACTATATTGCCCTTTTCTAGGATCAAAATTGTAATCTTTTGAATAACCATAGCTTCCCATCAATGATGATGAATATTTTCCTTGATGATATTTCAAACCTGTTTCATAAGTACGGCTATAAAGCTTACGCGTATCAACACTAACTCCCGCATATTCTGATACGTCATAACTCGTTCGATTGTCATAACCGTACGCCCTTGCATACGCTAAGATTTCTGAAGAAAATTGATGTTCAACACCTAACCACAATGACTTGCTCAAAAAGCCATCTTTATCATATTGTCTTGGGCTAACTTCTTTTGGTGCTAAATCAAATCCTTTGGTATGCGTATAAGCTCCGGCTGCGGTTACCGTCGTATTTTCACCAATTTTTTGCTGAGTCGAACCGTTATAGTTTTGGTAACTGTGTGAGCCAATACCTGCATTTAAAGTTGTGCCATCGTTATCACGGCGAGTAATAATATTTACTACTCCACCTACTGCATCAGAACCATAAACCGCTGAACGGGCGCCGCGAATATATTCAATGCGTTGCACCAGTGAGATAGGAATTTGGCTCATATCGGAAGAGCCAGAAATGCCCGCTTGATTCAAACGAACACCATCAATCAGCACTAAAACGTGACGTGATTCTGTGCCTCGTATAAATAGAGAGCTTTGTTGACCCATTCCCCCGTTTTGCGCAATATCCACTCCCGGCAGGCGCCTTAATACATCTATCACGGTATTGGATTGCCAATGATCGATATCTTCACGAGTGACCACCGTCACTGGCGCTAATATAGAAGAGATGGGTTGTTCAAAGCGGTTAGCGGAGACAACCACTTGGTCAGTTTTATTATTTGCACTTGCCAAAGAAGAAGTAGCGCACAGCACAGCCAGCGCAGCGGCCGATAACGGCAGCGACTTTTTATTATTCATTATGATTACACTCGGAAAATCAATTCAATTAATGTTCCGCGAGGTTGAATATAGATTCGCGCAGATATTCAACAAAGCGATTGGTAGCGTGGCAGGTATCGGACTTATAAAGTAACAAGTTGGGTTTCTATATATGAAATAAAAACGATATATAAAATGAAAATTCGACCTGTTATATCCCCTAAATAATTCAAGTGACATGTAGGCGGCAAGCGAAGATATCCCTAGGAGCATACTGAAGTATGTGACTAGGGTAGCTGAGCGATGCCAACACCCATGTAGCTTGAAGAATGACGGGGATACCTTAATTACCGTTGCGCGTCAGTCTTGGATTTACACCAAATTCCCTAAACCACAGCCTATTATCGTAAGTTGAATAGTTATGAGTGTCTACGGATGGATAATGAAAACTGGACATCTTCGCCGCATTCCCTACAATTTCGCTCCTGATACGAATTTATTACTGTTTTATGGAGCCAAACATGCCAAACACCTTGCACACTGACGACTACGAACAACAGCTCGTAGAAAAAATGGATCGTTTAAAGGCGATGATGGCTCCTTTTAACGCCCCTGAACCTGAAATTTTTTCATCACCAAAATCGCATTACCGGATGCGCGCCGAATTTCGCGTCTGGCACGATAATGACGATTTATTTCATATTATGTTTGATAAGGAAACTAAAGAAAGGATCCGTGTTGACCAGTTCCCTGTCGCAAGTCAGTTAATCAATGACATGATGGCAGCGTTATTGCCGTTAATTAAGCAAAATGAATTACTGCGTCATAAATTATTTCAAATTGACTATTTATCAACGCTAAGTAATAAGCTGATTGTTTCGCTGCTTTACCATAAAAAACTCAGTGAAGAGTGGGTTGCTGAGGCAAAAGCCTTAAAAGCCGTTTTAGTTGAACAAGGCTTTGATGTGCAATTAATCGGCCGAGCGTCAAAAACAAAAATCATGTTAGACAATGATTATGTTGATGAAATATTACCGGTAATGGGTAAAAATATGGTGTATCGCCAAGTCGAAAATAGCTTTACGCAGCCTAACGCACAGGTCAATATCAAAATGTTGGAATGGGCAATTGGGGCAACACAGAATTCGACGGGGGATTTATTAGAACTTTACTGCGGAAATGGAAACTTTTCATTGGCATTAGCGCAAAACTTCGAACGCGTATTAGCCACTGAAATTGCAAAACCTTCTGTGGCTGCTGCTCAATATAATATCGAAGCCAATAATATTGAAAATGTTCAAATTATTCGTATGTCTGCAGAGGATTTTACCCAAGCCATGCAAGGTGCTCGTGAATTTAGGCGCCTAGAGGGTATTTCTTTAGCCGACTACCAGTGCAATACCATTTTCGTTGACCCGCCTCGCAGTGGTTTAGATGCAGAAACAGTGAAGCTTGTTCAGGGTTATGACCATATCCTATATATTTCGTGTAACCCAGAAACGCTATGCGATAACTTAGTTGAGCTGACTAAAACGCATAAACTAGAGAAATTAGCCTTATTCGACCAATTTCCCTATACCCATCATATGGAAAGTGGGGTATTACTGAGCCGCTATTAGTTGGCTGAAAACTCGGTTATTAAAAACAAAAACGCCGCATTTTACTGCGGCGTCTTATTTAGTAGAAAAGTCGTCTAAACTTAGTTTTCGACTTCTTGCTCAAGTGCCAGCTCCGCTTTTTCTTTCTTACGTGCTTTCCAGCTTGAGTACATCCACAATGCGATAATGACAATAAAGGTTGCTGGGATAAAGTTAGAGCCTATTTCAGGGTTTTGAACGCGTAAAATCGCGGCATAACCAAATAGGCCAATAAAAAAACTACCAGCAACAAATTTTGGCAACCCCATCGGCATGGCTTGATGTAAATAGCGCTGGTGTAAACAATACGCAGCCAATATTAGGGTTAAAATTGGAAAAAATGAAAAGTCGACCAACGAGTTAAACAGCGTTGAAAACGTCCCATGAGTTGCAAGGCCAATCACAAAGGCTAGCAATAATGTGCTTCTTTCATAACTTTTTTGATCCGTCATTGATTCTCCTTATTATTTAGTAAGGTCTGGGTCAGTTTGATTTTGTTTTTCCTGTTCTCGGCGGTACCAGTAATAGGCGCCTTTCGCGATCATTCTTAACTGTAATACCAGCCGTTCTTCGAGATTTCTGCGTTTTTCTTCATCAATGTCTAGCGCTTCCGCACCTGCGCTAAAGACAATCGTTACCATGGCCTCGGCTTGCATTTCAGTAAAATGGCGAGGCATACGGCTTTCAAGTTCAAGGTAATCGGCCAATTCCGCAATAAAATGTTGAATTTCCCGAGCGACCGCTGCACGAAACTCCGCAGATGTTCCCGAACGCTCCCGCAATAATAACCTAAAGGCATTAGGGTTATTACCAATAAACTCCATAAAAGTTGAGACTGATGTACGGATCACACTCCCACCTTTTGCAATACGCTGTCTTGCTTGACGCATTAGCTGGCGTAACATCAAGCCACTTTCGTCAACCATCGTCAACCCGAGTTCATCAACGTCCTTGAAATGACGGTAAAATGAAGTTGGTGCAATCCCAGCTTCACGTGCAACTTCCCGTAAACTGAGGCTAGTAAAGCTCCGCTCAGCGCTTAATTGGCTAAATGCGGCTTCGACGAGTGAACGCCGAGTTTTTTCTTTTTGTTTTGCTCTAACGCCAATTGTGTTGCTCACGGTGATCCTAATTTCTTATCATGGAAGGTCAATGTAATAAGTATTACTCTTCGCCTAGCATACCTGAAAATAATTAAACTGTTTTGGAGAAAAAGCGACTATCGCTGCAATTTACTCATTTTCAGAATTTAACTTAGCCTTTTTTCAATTAGTTTTTTAACGCTGATATACTACCAACCTTTCACTAAACAATACTTCAGCAAATCCCTACTTTATGAACCTATGAATTATATTTAGGTATTTTTCTGAGGCTCTTGAACTAAAATATTTTCTCCTAAGAATTTCAAATTGAGATAAGGCGACAAAACAAGCGAACTCCTGGAAGTATATATAAGTATGTGACTAGAGTAAGCGAATGTCGCCAACGTTGTATCGATTTAAAAGACAGCGAGGAAATTAGGTGAAATAACCAACTAATGATAACATCTTGTTGTCATTTTGTTTTAGAGCAGGTCTTACCTCATGCAACTTACCCATTTTGATGCAATAGTCATTGGTTCCGGTCCTGGTGGTGAAGGCGCCGCCATGGGGCTAGTGAAACAAGGAAAAAACGTTGCTGTTATAGAACGTTATAATAATGTCGGCGGAGGCTGTACCCACTGGGGAACCATTCCCTCAAAAGCCCTCCGTCATGCTGTTAGTCGTATTATCGAATTCAACCAAAACCCGCTTTATAGTGATAACTCCCGTAGCTTAAGCTCCTCTTTCTCCGAAATTCTACGACATGCTGAAACGGTAATTAGCCAACAAACACGCATGCGCCAAGGATTTTACGAACGTAATGGTTGCCAAATGTTTTCGGGTGAAGCCACCTTTATCGATGAACAACATATCAGTGTCCGCTACGCGGATGGAAGTTGTGATGTTTTAAGTGCAGATAAAATCGTCATTGCCACTGGCTCTCGTCCATACTGCCCTTCTGACGTTGATTTCAACCATTCTCGAATCTACAACAGTGATACTATTCTCAACCTAACCCATGAACCTCGCCATGTGATTATTTATGGTGCAGGTGTTATCGGCTGTGAATATGCATCTATTTTTCGTGGGTTAGGGGTTAAAGTTGACTTAATCAACACCCGTGATCATCTCTTGGCCTTTCTTGACCAAGAAATGTCAGATGCCTTGTCGTATCATTTTTGGAATAGTGGTGTTGTTATTCGCCATAATGAAGAATATGAAAAAATCGAAGGGGTTGAAGACGGCGTTATTGTTCACCTGAAGTCAGGTAAAAAAGTCAAGGCGGACTGTTTACTGTATGCGAACGGAAGAACCGGTAACACTGATAGCTTAGGCCTGGCTAATGTCGGGATCGAAGCAGATGGCCGCGGTTTAGTTAAAGTCAATAAAGCGTATCGCACCACTAATGAACATATTTATGCTGTTGGTGATGTCATTGGCTACCCAAGTTTGGCCTCTGCAGCTTATGACCAAGGCCGAATTGCAGCCCGAGCCATTGGGGGTAGTTTAGGTAATGCACATTTAGTGGAAGATATTCCAACAGGGATTTATACCATTCCTGAAATTAGTTCAGTTGGCAAAACAGAACAAGAACTGACCGCAATGAAAGTGCCTTATGAAGTTGGCCGGGCACAGTTTAAACATTTAGCACGTGCACAAATCGCAGGTATGAATGTCGGTAGTTTGAAAATATTATTCCATAGAGAAACATTACAGATATTAGGCATTCACTGTTTCGGTGAGAGAGCGGCTGAAATTATCCATATCGGCCAAGCTATCATGGAACAAAAAGGTGAAGGTAATACTATCGAATATTTCGTCAATACGACGTTCAATTACCCGACGATGGCGGAAGCTTTCCGTGTTGCAGCTTTAAATGGTTTAAATCGACTCTTTTAATTATTGAGTGATTAATGGTTGCCAATAATCTGGCAACCATCATCAACTAAAAAAATAATATTGGTAGCTTAACCCTAAACTCTATTTTTATAATAGTTATCCATTGAGTTATAGATGGTCTCCGCTAATTGTTCATAGCGCCCACGTAACGGTGAACCCGGGCGATAAACTAATACGATAGTTCGTTTCGGTTCAGGTTCAATGCAATTTAAATAACATACCCCATCACGACAAACTTCATTTGGCACCGATAAATCAGGTAAAAGTGTAATTCCACTCCCTGCTGCCACCATATTTCTTAACGTTTCTAAGCTCGTTGCCCTGAAGTGTGTATCTTCTTTAGCACCCGCTTGGAAGCAAAAGCCCATTGCTTGGTCACGTAAACAGTGGCCATCTTCTAACATTAATAGTTTTTCACCTGACAATTCACTCATTTCAATCGTATCACGATCATGCCATGGGTGACTCTCATAGATAGCCAATTTCATGGGTTCTTCAAATAAAGGAACAACAATGAAAGGGTCTGTTTCTTTTACTTCAGCTAAAATAGCGCAATCTAATTTACCACTGTCTAACTGAGCTAATAATTGCTGAGTTTGCGCTTCATGCAAATAGATTTCTAATTTAGGGTGAGCTTGGTGCAATTGCGGAATAATATGAGGTAATAGATACGGCGCAACCGTTGGAATTAAACCAATATGTAATGGCCCTGACATGCTTTCCCCTTGGAGGGCTGCCATTTCTTGTAATACCTTAATTTCACGCAAAATAGTACGGGCTTGTTCAACCAATAACAAACCTTGTTGAGTAAAAAGAACTTTACGGCTAGTTCTTTCTAACAACATCACGCCAAGTTCTTCTTCTAATTTACGAATTTGGCCACTAAGAGTTGGTTGGCTAACATGACAAGAATCCGCGGCACGTCTAAAGTGTTTATGTTCGGCGAGTGCGACGAGGTACTCTAAATCTCGAATATTCATATTTCTTTTCCTTTCGTGAATTCTCTGTCAAACCAAAGATAGATAATACCAATCACTATATCGATATTGTTTTGTTTTATCTATTGATAAATTGAAAAATAGGGGGAAAACCTCATTTTTTGAAGGATACACGCAATATAATGAAACAAAGTGTAATATTTAGAAATAAAATGTATCTCATTCCTGACTCTTCAACAGAGAGAATAGTTAATTAATGATTAAATTCATTTACCATTAGCATTTCAATATAACATTCCTAATAAAAGCATTAACCGTGTTTTTTTAGAATAAAATTTCAATAAATTATATCCTAACGTTGCCAAGTAAAATCCCAACATTCTCCTCAAAAAATATAGGCTATTTGTGTCATTAATTCACATAATAGATAAAATTAACTTTATTTTAACACTTAGTGAATATCACTAGAATAACTAAATTATTAGAATTTAATATGTATTTAGTCACACTTCATCAGTTTTGAATTAATTAAAACATACAAATATTTATTATATTCATCTCAAACAAAAGAAACATTTTGTTATCTTTCCTTTCACTCTCTATTAAAGTTTGTAAGTTTTTATATAAAAGTAAATGTAAATTGCAGCCTAATTTTGTTAAATTTTATTTAAATCACTATTACAGATTGATAACAACAGGAAATCACTAGATAATCCAACTATAAAAAACTAATAGATAACACAAATAATGAAATAAAACACCACAAATTATTAAATGTATAGTCTTATTGGCCATAAAGATACAAAAGGATAATTTTAAATTACAATGAGAGTAATTTTGTTTTCTTTATATTTTTAAACATTTCCTTTTTTAATTTTACACCTAAATAGTGTTTTTAAATTTATAATTCCCACATCAAAAACACCAGGGAATATCAGTTCATTATTATTATTCTTATTTAATCGCACACAAATCTAATTTAAACATACAGCAAGTTGATTAATCAAAAATCAATGATGGGATACTATTATGAAAAATTTATTAACAAAAACTCAAAAGTTTGGCCCTCGTTCACTCTGTGCATTGTTGCTCGTTACAACCGCATCTATTCATGCTTATGCAAGTAATGACCAACAAAATGGGGTTATTCATTTCTCTGGGGCAGTCGTATTTCCGTCTTGCTTTAATGAAGTGACCGACAATCATGTCACACTGAATTGCTTAAATAACCAATCTGATATGGTTTCCAGCAAAATAAACTTGAATAATGTTGCAAATACTCAAGGTTGGAAGGTAATCAATGAAGGTAGAGGAGAGTATTCATATAACTGGGTGAATGAAGAAAAACAACTCGGAATGCTAACCATTAAATATATTTAAAAACAAACGCGTTATGGGAATCGGGGTAGTCATGCTACCCCCCATTTTTTCTTCTACAACTAATCACAGTTCTAATCGTTTTTTTGCTTCCACAATAGCACTTGCCACTTGCTTCTGAGATACCCCACCTTTTGCTAACCGCTTATCTAAACAAGATTGTAGCGATAAAATTTCATAGACATCCAACTGAATAGTGTCACTGAATTTTTGCAAATCACTGAGAGCCATTTCTTCTAAAGCTTTACCTTGCCCAATCGCTGCAACAACCGCTTCGCCCACGATATGATGCGCTTCGCGGAATGGAACACCTTTAGCAACGAGGTAATCAGCAAGCTCAGTTGCATTGGCATAACCTTGTTTCGCGGCATCTTCACAACGGCTACGACGAATTTGAATACCATCAAGCACTAACGCAGCCATATGCATGCAATCTAACCAAGTATCTAATGCGTCGAATAACCCTTCTTTGTCTTCTTGCATATCTTTGTTATACGCAAGCGGCAACCCTTTAAGGGTCATCATCATACCTGTTAACGCCCCTTGGACACGGCCACATTTTCCACGGATTAATTCCAATGCATCTGGGTTTTTCTTTTGTGGCATTAATGATGAACCTGATGTCACTTTGTCTGATAACTCGACAAAACCAGCTTCACCACTATTAAAGAAAATTAAATCTTCAGCAAAGCGGGATAAATGAACCATACCGATACTTGCGTTGGATAATAGTTCAAGCACGTGGTCTCTATCTGAAACGGTATCTAAGCTATTACGCGTTGCCGAAGCAAAACCTAACCATGATGCTAGCTGCTCACGGTCGATATCATAAGCCGTGCCTGCTAATGCCCCGCATCCTAATGGGCTGACATCTAAGCG
The DNA here is from genome assembly GCF_028482485.1 of Providencia sp. PROV116. Classification (NCBI taxonomy): domain Bacteria; kingdom Pseudomonadati; phylum Pseudomonadota; class Gammaproteobacteria; order Enterobacterales; family Morganellaceae; genus Providencia; species Providencia sp. PROV116. The sequence continues at coordinate 10,520 of NZ_JAMPQO010000020.1, forward strand.
TTTTAGTGTATCTTTTAAACGGCTTTCATCACGCGCTAACATTTCACTGTAAGCTAAGCACCAATGTGCAAAAGTGACAGGCTGGGCACGTTGTAAATGCGTATAACCTGGCATCACGGCATCTTGATTATTTTCCGCAGTCAGCACCAGTGCTTTTTGTAGCTCTGTTACCGCTTCAAGTAGCAATGCAACTTGGTCTTTACACCACAGTTTTAAATCTGTTGCGACTTGGTCGTTACGGCTACGGCCTGTATGCAATTTTTTACCTAAATCACCGACTTTATCAATCAGTTGACCCTCAACCCAGCTATGAATATCTTCTGCGTCACTTTGCAGGATAATTTCAGGGTTATCTTGTACTTCTTTAAGTAAGGCATTTAGTGCTTGTTCTAAAGTTTGTTGTTCGCTATCAGACAATACACCAACTGTTACCAGTGATTTTGACCATGCGACTGAGCCGATAATATCTTGTTGCGCCAAGCGATAATCGAAACGCAGTGAATCATTAAACTGTTTAAACCGTTGATCTGCTTGCTGACTAAAACGTCCACCCCAAAGTGCCATAACTAATCCCTACCTGATTGATAAAATAAGTTTTTAACCCCGACAGCGGTCTTGGCTGCCGGGGGACTACTATTTGATTTATTTCGCTTTGTTTTGTTCTTTCAGCGCACGGATACGTGAAGATAGCGAGTAAAGACGAATAAACCCACCTGCATGACTGTGGTCATAAACTTCATCTTCACCGAATGTGGCAAACTCTTCTGAATACAAGCTCTTATCTGCTTTTTTCTGAATCGCAGTCACTTGCCCTTTATATAATTTCAGAACAACTTCACCTGTCACATCTTGTGCTAATGACTCCGCAGCAGCTTGTAATGAATGACGTAATGGTGCAAACCAGCGCCCGTCATAAACCACATATGACATTTCTAAACCGAGTTGCTCACGCCATTTGTAGCTGTCACGGTCAAGAACCAGTTGTTCAATACCACGTAGAGCAGCCATCATAATGGTGCCTCCCGGGGTTTCATAGCAACCACGGGATTTCATGCCCACTAAACGGTTTTCAACAATGTCGATACGACCCACTCCGTGTTTTGCACCTAAAGTATTTAATGTTTCTAAACAACCAAGTGGGGACAATGCTTGCCCATTCACCGAAACGACTTCGCCGTGTTTAACACCAACGGTAACCAGTTCAGCTTCATCCGGTGCATCTTGCGGGTCGACAGTCCATACCCAACAATCTTGGTTTGCCGCATTCCATGTGCTTTCCAATACACCACCTTCTGTAGAAATGTGCCATGCGTTTTCATCACGACTATAGATTTTTTCTAAGCTGGCTGTTGTTGGAATATTACGTTCTTTCAGGTAATCGAGCAGTGCTTCACGGGAACGTAAGTCCCACTCACGCCATGGTGCAACGACTTGTAACTGTGGTGCTAATGCCGTATAGGTGCTTTCGAAACGCACTTGGTCATTACCTTTACCTGTTGCGCCATGGGCAACAGCATCTGCCCCTACTTTTAAGGCAATTTCGACTTGTGCTTTAGCTATAATTGGGCGGGCCATTGACGTACCTAATAAATAGCTGCCTTCATATAATGCACCTGTTTTTAATACAGGGTAAATATACTCTTTGATGAACTCTTCGCGTAAATCCACTACGTAGCATTCAGATGCACCTGATTGCAGGGCTTTTTTCTCAACGCCCACTAAATCTTCACGGTCTTGCCCCACATCCGCAACGAAGGCCACGACTTCGCAATCATCATAGTTTTCTTTTAGCCATGGAATAATTGCTGATGTATCCAGACCACCTGAATATGCTAATACAATCTTTTTAATGCCCTTTTTCATAACGTACCTATCCGCTCAATTAATATTGTTATTCCATGGCTCATTTATGATGCCAAGATCCGTGTTCCGATTGCTGTTCCATTAAACAGCTCGGGAAGTTGTTCTGCATGACGCCAGCTTGCGATATCCACAGAACGTTGCAAGGCTGCCGCAGCGTCTAATGCTGCATTGACCTTCACAATCATTCCGTCAGTAATAATTCCCTGTTCAATTAACTTTTGCGCTTTTTGCGTCGTCATTTCATCAATTTTTTGGCCTTTACCATCCAAAATACCGCTCACATCGGACAATAAGACCAGATCTGCGTTTAATGCTTGGGCGATAGCGGTTGCGGCTTGGTCCGCATTCACGTTCATCAACTCACCTTCTGGTGTGATACCAATAGAGCTGATAATGGGTAAATAACCCGCGCCCAACAATAATTTCAATAATTTCGCATCACCAGGTTTAGCATTACCGACATGGCCTAATTCTTCGTTTAGTTGCGTCACCGTGGCACTTTGGCCATCACCGAGAGAAAGACCTACTGCCGAAAGTTGATACTTCGTTGCCCATGCCAATAATGTTTTATTCGCAGTGCCTGCTAATGCCCCCGTAATAATATCGATTTGGTCTGCTGGCGTGACACGCAACCCTTGCTTTTTAACCACGGGTAATTGCAGTTTTTGCATCAATTCATCAACTAAACAACCACCACCATGCACAATCACCAATTCGCGTTGATGAGCTTGCCGATAGGTTTGGATAGCTGTAAATAATTTTTCAAGCGCTTCGACGCTATCAAGTAACACTCCGCCCAATTTAATCACTAAGGGTTGCATGGGGTTAATCCTTCTTAAAGTAAAGACTGAGTTTCAGCAAAACCAAAACGAATATTCATGCACTGAACGGCTTGTGCTGCTGCACCTTTAAGTAGGTTATCTTCTGTACCCACTAAAATCAGGTGTTCACCTTTCAATACATAGCCAATATCACAAAACGGCGTACCGACTACCGATTTCAATGCAGGAACACCTTTTTCATATAACCGCACTAATGGTTTATTTTGATAGGCATCTTTAAACGTTTGTGTGATTTTTTCTACCGTCACACCCGTTTTTACTTTGCAAGTAATCGTTGCCAGAATGCCTCGAGAGAAATTACCCAAATGCGGTGTAAAAATTACCTCTCTCCCTAAATGAGTCGCGATTTCTGGCTGGTGACGATGCGTAAAGAGGCCATAAGGTTGCAAACTCACCTCACAAAAGCTGTTAGTCATTGAGGCTTTACGGCCTGCACCGGAAACACCGCTAGTGGCATTAATGACTGGCCACATAGCTTCATCCAGTAAATCTGCTTCAATCAATGGCTTAAGTGCTAATTGGGAAACCGTTGGGTAACACCCTGGTACTGCAATCAATTGTGCTTGATGAATTTTATCAGCCTGCCATTCTGCTAAACCGTAAACTGCTTGCATTAGCCATTCAGTATTTGTATGTTCAAAGCCATAGTATTGCGTATAAAACGCAGGATCTTGAACACGATAAGCACCGGATAAGTCGAACACTACGCAGCCCGCTTCAAGAAACTGAGGTGCAATGTCATGGCTCACTTCATGTGCCGTGGCAAGGAAAACAACATCAATACCTTTCGCTGCTTCCGCGACATCGATTAATGGCAGAACGGGAAGGTCGATGATGCCTTTATACTGAGGGTGTAAATCAGAAAAACGTTTATTTGCATCCGCACTTTGCTTCGATACCATCAATCCTTGAAGATTAACTTCCGGATGGCGTTGCAAATAAGCGGCTAATTCTGCTCCAGTATAGCCACTGGCCCCGATAATGAGTGTGTTCAACATATGCTTTCTACCTTGTACTCGTGACCCAAACAGTTTAATGTGTATTTTTATTCAAATAAAGTGCATGAATATTGATACTATTATGGATAAAGGCTGTCAACAGTGAATATTAAATTACCTGCATTTATTGAGATTTATCGTCAATTAATTGCCATTCCGTCGATTAGTGCGACTGATTCTCATTTGGATCAGAGCAATAAAGCTCTGGTGGAACTTCTCGGTGGATGGCTGGAGACATTAGGTTTTTCGGTCAACATTCAACCTGTACCGGAAACGCGTGATAAATATAATTTGCTTGCATCCATTGGCGAAGGAAATGGTGGGTTGATGCTATGCGGTCATACCGATACCGTGCCCTTTGATGATGGGCGTTGGAGCAAAAGCCCGTTTGAGCTGACAGAGCATGACGGCAAGTTATATGGGCTCGGAACCGCAGATATGAAAGGCTTTTTTGCTTTTATTGTTGATGCGTTACGCGATATGGATTTAAAACAACTCAAACGCCCACTGCATATATTAGCCACAGCAGATGAAGAAACATCGATGGCTGGTGCGCGTTATTTTGCAGCCAGTACAACATTAAGACCAGATTTTGCAATTATTGGCGAGCCAACATCGTTACAACCGATTCGCGCGCACAAAGGGCATTTATCAAATGCTATCCGCATTACTGGGCAATCGGGGCACTCTAGTGACCCAGAACGTGGCGTCAATGCAATTGAATTGATGCATGAGTCTATTTCCCACCTAATGGACTTACGAAATACGTTAAAAGAACGATTTAACAACCCTGCATTTGTCATTCCCTACCCGACGATGAACTTTGGTCATATTCATGGTGGTGACGCAGCCAACCGAATTTGTGGTTGTTGTGAATTACATATGGATATTCGTCCGCTACCTGGGTTAACTTTGCAAGATTTAGATGAACTACTTAATGAAGCTCTTGAGCCGGTTAGTGCCCGTTGGCCAGGTCGCTTGACGGTTGAATCCATGCATCCGCCGATCCCTGGCTATGAATGCCCAACGGACCACAAAATGGTCGCAGTGATTGAGCAATTGTTAGGGCAAAAAGCAGATACCGTGAATTACTGTACTGAAGCACCGTTTATCCAAGAGCTCTGCCCAACGTTGGTTCTTGGCCCTGGTTCTATTGAACAAGCACATCAACCTGATGAATTTATCGATATGCACTTTATTGAGCCTACTCGCCAATTAATTAGCCAAATGATTGAGCACTTCTGTTTCACTGAGTAAATCTGACTAGCCATAGATTCAAGCGCGACACTGAAAAGAGTCGCGTTTTTTTATCATGAATTATTTTCCTGTTGCCTTTGAAAAAACCTCAGCGTCATAATTTAATTTAAGTATTGACTATTGATACCGATCTGGTAATTTCCTTTAGACGTCTAAACGTATAGACGCACAAATGGATATAATAACGTACAAAAAATAGTTGTCTGCAAATTGCGAGGTTACAGGGTATGAGCTTTTTTCACGCAAATCAGCGCGAAGCGCTAAATCAAAATTTAGCTGAGTTAGATGGCCAAATTAATGTTTCATTTGAATTTTTCCCACCTCGCAGTGAAGAGATGGAGCAGACACTATGGAAATCCATCGATCGGCTCAAAAACCTGAAACCTAAATTTGTCTCCGTGACTTATGGTGCGAATTCCGGTGAACGTGATAGAACGCACAGCATCATCAAAGATATTAAAGATAAAACCGGTTTAATTGCCGCCCCTCACCTAACTTGTATTGATGCAAGCCCTGATGAACTGAAAGCCATTGCTCGTGACTATTGGAATAATGGTATTCGCCATATTGTGGCACTGCGCGGTGATTTGCCTGACAACAGCCGTAAGCCAGATATGTATGCCGTTGATCTCGTCGAATTGTTAAAAGGTGAAGCGGATTTTGATATTTCTGTCGCCGCCTACCCTGAGGTTCACCCAGAAGCTAAAAGTGCCCAAGCCGATTTAATTAGTTTAAAAAAGAAAATTGATGCGGGTGCTAACCGTGCAATTACTCAATTTTTCTTTGATGTTGAAAGCTATTTACGTTTTCGTGACCGCTGTGTCGCGACTGGCATTGATGTGGAAATTGTACCGGGGATCTTACCGGTCTCTAACTTTCGTCAACTTGAGCGTTTTGCCAAACTGACTAACGTACGCATTCCTGCGTGGATGAGTAAAATGTACGAAGGGTTAGACAATGACCCAGAAAGCCGAAACCTTGTTGGAGCATCCATTGCCATGGACATGGTTAAAATTCTTAGCCGTGAAGGCGTAAAAGATTTCCACTTTTACACATTGAACCGTTCTGAGCTTACCTATGCTATCTGCCATACTTTAGGCGTTAGGCCTTAGCCCCTCAATATCGTGATGTATTTTTAAAAGTACATCACGACATTGCTTTATGAAAGTTTCCTAATTCCACTTAGTTAAACTCATTGAAATCGAAAAATTCCAACAATGAGTATTAAATATGAAAGTTGAGTCCAATATCTCTTCGGTGAATGCTTCACCATCCACCTCGATTAAAGCAGCCGCATTCCCTACTGGATCATTTGAACAACGGGATGTCGTGATTATTAATCCCTATATGAATGGAGGTGGGGATAAAGTACTGGGTAATAAAGTCGCAAACATTGCTTTAAATGATGGCTGTAGGGTATCCATCATTTCAATAAATGCTGACAATATTGCAAAAATGGGCTGTCGTAATTTGTCGTTAAATGACCCCACTTTTAATTCAATTGACCAATTGAGAAATCCATTACTTATTATTACTCCAATTAGCACGCTGGAACCTCAACAAATTGAGTTTTGTATCACGTGGCTATGTCAACACCTTGATTTTAACAAACAAAAAGTAATGATCCTTGATGAAATGGATGTCCGTCCTCAAGACAGTAAACGGCTAGAATGTATAAAGCACCTACGTCATAATGGGTTTAAAAATATCCGCGCTTATAACTTAGGGTTAAATAATGGGATAGGTTATTTAGCAACAGAACAGAAACAGATAGATAATATTAAACACCGTTTCAAATATGAGTTATCCAACTTAATGGATAGTTATAATTTATCGTTAGCAAAAGATACCCACCACTATTTAGCCTATCTCAGTGCTGAACCTGTGTACCGACAAGCCAAACTCCCCATGCATAGTGCACAATTGTTCATTGCTAATAAACTTGTAGAAACACAGCATGATAATAAAGATACAAATTTTATTATTGTGATACGCCAGCTAGCCAATTGTTATCGTGATGATTTCAATATAGAAGAATTTGATAGGCATACAAAATACTACTTTGACGGTAAAGAAACTGTTTCCTCAGCCCTACAAGAAATACTGATAAAAAAAGAAGCAGGGAAATTTGATTCGCCAATGTTATTTTCAAAAGCACAATTATATCTTGCAGATACAGAGCAAGGAAAATTAGAAAAACTTTTTGAGCTTAAAGGTACTGGAAACCGACAAATTAATATTGTTGTAACTGAATCCCTCCCCAAAAATATTTTTGAGGATTTCATGTGCTTGGCTGATTCCGGCATGATGAGCGGTGATCAGTCACTTAGTGAGTATTTATCCTTAAAAAGCGCCGTACCTTACTACGACATGCAACCATGGAAAGAGGGAGTTGCTGATGGCTTAATCAAGTATGCAGAACAACATGGAACCAAAGATACTATGGTTTCTAAAATCAGTGGTTACAAACTTAATGGCGGCACTAGGGCTTCCTATTTAAATGCAACCCAGTATATTCCACCGACTCCAGAACAATTAGCTCAAGAAGAGGCAACTAATAAGAAAATTGCTAGCTTAAAAGCCAATGGTAAAATTCGTGAGTTCATCACGCCAAAAAAAGAATGGAAAAGATGGGATCAGTAGAAAGCAAGTCACTAATCGAGCAGAAGGCGGGATCACTCCGCCATCCTTTCACACCAATGTATGTACGGCTTCGTATATGGCGGTTCCTATCTATATTGAAATAAATCCAATACATGAATCTGTTTCGTTCATTGTGCCTACAAGCCGCTCGGAAAGCATATGTGATTTGTCGCTCGTGATATGCTATTGGTTAGCTAGCACTACTTTAGTTAGCTTAAAAATAAAGATCATCAATTATCCGGAACTGGCTATTTATATTTATTGTTTACAAAAGAGCTTCTGTTTTTTACAAAAATACATTGACGTGATATCGAAACTGATTAGTTTTCCGACCCACATATCCATAATAAAACCAGTGTTATTATCTTCTATATTCAAGTTTATCTTACCGCAATAAATATATTTAACGGTTAATGGTATAAATTAATTTTTAATATAATGAAAATTATCGCTTAAATATCAATCACAGAATTTAACATTACTGAAATATTAAATCCCCACAAATAATCATGTATTTCTCCTACAATTATCGCCCCATGTAAAATCAAATAAAAATAGCTAAAAAGCTAAATTCATAGAAATAAAAACCATAAAAATGTAATAATTCAGTTAAATTATGCAGTTTTTAGTATCATCTTATAAACACAAATCACCCTTTGATAAAATTATCTATCAAAAAAACAATCACAAACCATCATTCACTCCACTATTACTTTCTAATTATGACATTTTTCATTAAATTATCTTTTTTATTTGAACGCTTTTGAATTTTTCAAAAGTCAGCGTATATTTAATATTGAGCTCAAAATTAATACTATTTAATTACCACATGGTTATTGAGGAATTAAGACATGAGTAATAATGCATTAAATTCAAAACACAATGGAATGGATGATGTCTACGCATCATTAGAATTATCCAAATCATTACCAAAAACCAAATTTCCATTGAAGGAACAAGCACCACGTAATGTATTTAGTGCAGTACGCGATGAATTAATGTTAGATGGGAATTCACGCCAAAATTTAGCGACATTCTGCCAGACATGGGTAGATGATGAAATTCGTGATTTGATGGATTTGTCTATCGACAAAAACATGATAGACAAAGATGAATATCCACAAACGGCTGAAATTGAAAACCGCTGTGTACATATGTTAGCAGATTTATGGAATTCACCAGATGCAGAAAATACCCTTGGTTGTTCAACCATCGGGTCCTCAGAGGCTGCAATGCTTGGTGGGCTAGCACTAAAATGGCAGTGGCGTAAAAAACAAGCTGCTAAAGGAAAACCGACTGATAAACCCAACTTAATTTGTGGACCCGTTCAAATCTGTTGGCACAAATTTGCCCGTTATTTCGATGTTGAACTGAGAGAAATTCCACTTGAAGGCGACCGCCTTATCATGACACCGGAAGAGGTACTCAAACGCGTCGATGAAAATACCATTGGTGTCGTACCAACGCTTGGGGTGACATTTACCTGCCAATATGAGCCAGTCAAAGCCGTACATGATGCGCTCGATAAACTGCAAAAAGAGACTGGGCTGGATATCCCTATCCATGTGGATGGTGCGAGTGGCGGGTTCTTAGCCCCATTCTGTGCACCAGACTTAGAATGGGATTTCCGCTTACCACGCGTAAAATCCATTAATGCATCCGGCCATAAATTTGGTTTAGCCCCATTAGGCGCTGGCTGGGTAATTTGGCGTGAAGCCAAAGATCTCCCAGAAGAATTGATTTTTAATGTGAATTATTTAGGTGGCAACATGCCAACATTCGCACTCAATTTCTCTCGTCCTGGTGGCCAAATCATTGCTCAATATTATAATTTCTTGAGACTAGGTCGCGAAGGCTATGCAAAAATCCACAACGCTTGCTACGCAACCGCACAATATCTCAGCCGTGAAATTGAAAAATTAGGGCCATTTGAAATGATTTTTGATGGTGATAGCCAAACGGGTATCCCTGCATTAGCCTGGAAACTAAAAGAAGGCACAACCACCAGCAAATATTCCCTCTATGACATCGCAGACAAACTGCGTAGTCGCGGCTGGCAAGTTCCCGCCTATTCCATGCCAGCAAACCGTGAAGACCTTGTTATTCAACGTATTCTAGTACGTCATGGGGTCAGTTTAGATTTAGCGGCATTACTGATTGATGACTTCAAACGTACCTTAGAATATTTCGACAAGCACCCCGTCAATCAACCGCTAACAGAAGAAGAAGGCGGCGGTTTTAATCACAGTTAATTCTTTTATTCATGATTGTTTTGTTAACGAGCCAAAGAGCCTTAAGTTCTTTGGCTCCTACTGAGATCCGCCCAGCAAAGGCTGATTGTTTATCGATTTGAGGAGAACTCGTATGGCAACAACGACAGCTCCAGCCGCAAAACAGCTCACATTACTCGGCTTTTTTGCCATTACCGCATCGATGGTGATGGCCGTTTATGAATATCCAACATTTGCGACATCTGGCTTTAGCCTCGTATTTTTCCTGCTATTGGGAGGATTATTGTGGTTTATTCCTGTCGCCTTGTGTGCCGCAGAAATGGCAACCGTAGAAGGTTGGGAGGAAGGTGGTGTATTTGCATGGGTTTCTAACACATTAGGCGAACGCTGGGGATTTGCCGCCATTTCATTTGGTTATTTACAAATAGCAATTGGCTTTATTCCTATGCTGTATTTCGTCTTAGGGGCACTGTCTTATATTTTAAATTGGCCAGAACTTAATACAGACCCAATCACTAAAACGATAGGGGCTCTTGTTATTCTCTGGGTATTGGCTTTCACTCAATTTGGTGGAACCAAATACACGGCAACCATTGCAAAAATCGGTTTCTTCGCAGGTATTTTGCTCCCAGCTCTAATTTTAGTCTTTTTAGCGATCAGCTATTTAGTTAGCGGCTCACCATTAGCAATTGAAATTAGTACTGAAACTTTTATTCCTGATTTCACCAAAATTGGCACACTGGTGGTATTTGTCGCCTTTATTTTGAGTTATATGGGTGTTGAGGCATCCGCAACCCACGTCAATGAGATGAAAAACCCCGGCCGAGATTACCCCGCAGCGATGTTTTTACTCATGATAGCGGCAATTTGTTTAAGCTCAATTGGTGGGTTATCGGTGGCAGCCGTGATCCCAAACAGTGAAATTAATTTATCTGCTGGCGTAGTACAGACATTCAATGTGCTTGTCACACACTTTAATTCCTCCCTTGAATGGGCCGTAAGAATTATTGCTGCATTATTATTACTTGGTGTACTCGCAGAGATTGCTTCTTGGATTGTGGGGCCATCCCGCGGTATGTATGTCGCGGCACAAAAAGGCATTCTGCCGCAAAGCTTTGCCAAGGTGAATAAAAATGGCGTGCCGGTAACACTGGTAATTTCCCAATTACTGATCACGACAGTGGCAATTATTGTCCTCACCAATACTGGGGGCGGTGGCAATATGTCATTCCTTATTGCGCTCGCCTTAACCGTAGTTATCTATTTATGTAGCTATTTCATGCTATTTCTCGGTTACATGCATTTAGTGTGCAAACAACCAGAGAAAAAACGTGCATTTAATATTCCCGGAGGAAAAGGCGTTAAAGTTCTCGTCGCGTTAGTTGGCTTCATTATTTCTATCTTAGCCTTTATTGTTTCATTCTTCCCACCGAGCTCTTTACCTGAGGGGGCGAGTGATAACACCTATGTGACATTACTTGCGGTTAGCTTTGTGATTATCTTCTTACTCCCCTTTGTAATTTATGCATTCCATAACAAACAAGGTAAGAAAACCAATGTCGCGATGGTGCATATCAAAACGCATAATGCACCAGCTAACCATTTCTTTATTCACCCTCGAGCTCGCTCTACATATCACTTGATTCATCATGACAAACCAGATGATGGCTCATCCAATTCGTAATAACCCGTAAAAATAATGAGGGCTACCATTTGGTAGCCCTCATATTATTCAAGTACTTTAAAAATAAACAAACTAACCCGTATTACGCATACCTGCAGCGACCCCTGCAATCGTTACCATCAAGGCTTGTTCGACACGTGGGTCTGGGTGCTCTTGTTGGCGGGAACGATGTAAAAGCTCTGCTTGTAAAACGTTTAATGGGTCAGTATAAACATTGCGTAACGCGATGGATTCCGCTATCCAAGGTAAATCCGCCATTAGCGCTTCGTCTTTCGAAACCGCCAATACGCTTTTAATATCCTCAGACAACTGGTCACGTAGTTTTTGCCCTAATGGCCATAAGCGCTCTTCCACTAAGCGGTGGTCATAATATTCTGCTAGCCATAAGTCTGCTTTTGCATAAACCATTTCTAACATCGCAATACGTGTATTAAAGAATGGCCACTGCTGCCACATTTCATCAAGAACAGCTTGTTTGCCTTCTTTCTCAATGACATGTTTCAGTGCTGCACCAGCGCCTAGCCATGCGGGAAGCATTAAACGGTTCTGCGTCCATGCAAAGATCCATGGAATAGCACGCAAAGTTTCCACGCCACCCGTTGGTCTACGTTTTGCAGGACGTGACCCAAGCGGTAATTTACCTAACTCTAGTTCAGGCGTCGCAGCGCGGAAATAAGGGACAAAATCCGGTTGTTCACGCACATAATCACGGTACATCGCGCAAGACACATCAGATAGTGAATCCATCACGGACTTCCACTCATCTTTTGGCTCTGGTGGTGGTAAAAGATTCGCTTCTAATATTGCACTCGCGTATAAGGCAAGGCTGCTAATCGTGACTTGTGGCAAGCCGAATTTAAAACGGATCATTTCGCCTTGTTCTGTTACCCGCAGCCCACCTTTTAAACTACCTGGTGGTTGAGAAAGTAATGCTGAATGTGCAGGTGCACCGCCGCGGCCAATTGTACCGCCACGCCCATGGAATAATGTCAGTGTGACACCTTCTTTCTCACACAGCTTAATGAGTGCATCTTGTGCGCGATATTGCGCCCATGACGCCGCCATTACCCCTGCATCTTTAGCCGAATCGGAGTAACCAATCATCACCATTTGGCGGTCATCAATAAGGTCACGATACCACTCAATGCTTAAAAGCTTGGTCATCACGCTTTCAGCGTTGTTTAAATCTTCCAGTGTTTCAAATAGTGGCGCTACTGGCAAACGGACTGATGCCCCATTCTCTTTCAGCAACAATTTTACCGCCAATACGTCTGACGGAACTTTCGCCATTGAAATAACATAAGCTGCGATAGAATCATTTTTGGCTTTCGCAATCACACGGCAAGTTTCAAATACTTCCTGTGTTTCTGCGCTCGGTTGCCAGTCTTGAGGGATCAGTGGGCGTAACGATTGTAGCTCTGCCAGCAAGAATTGTTGTTTTTCCTCTTCTGACCACTGTGAGTAATCACCCAACCCTAAATACTGAGTTAGCTCTGCAATGGCTTCAGTGTGACGAGTGCTTTCTTGGCGGACATCAATACGTACCAGTTGCAAACCAAAGCTACGAATACGGCGCAGAGTATCCAACAACTGACCATTCGCAATGATTTTCATATTGCAGGCAATTAATGATTGATAACATGCATATAACGGGTCCCATAACTGGGCGTTGTCTACCAATAAGTCTGCTGGTGGTAAAACTTGCTCGCCTTTAACACGGCGCTCTAAATACTCTAATGTCGAGAATAATTGACTACGTAAATTTTTCGCAATTTGGCGATAAGGCTCATCAACGTCATCTCCCCCTGCTAGCGCACGCAGCTCTGGGGTTGCTTCTGTCATTGAAAGCTCTGAAACCAACACTTGAATATCTTTGAGGAATAAGTCCGCCGCTTTCCAGCGGCTCAGTAGTAGCACCTGACGGGTCACATCCGCAGTCACGTTCGGGTTGCCATCACGGTCGCCTCCCATCCATGAAGTAAAGCGGATTGGGTTTGCTTCAACGGGTAACACCGCGCCGATTGAATCTTCCAACTGTTCATTAAATTCACGTAAGAAAGCGGGAACCCCTTCCCACAATGAATTTTCAACAACGGCAAATCCCCATTTCGCTTCATCAATGGGCGTTGGGCGAATTTTACGAATTTCATCGGTATGCCATGATTGTGCCACTAATTGGCGTAAGCGGCGCATGATATTATTACGTTCATAATCTGCAATATCATCATGGTCGAGTTGTGATAAGCAGTTGTTTACCTCAACCAGTTTATGGATCAACGTACGGCGGGCAATTTCCGTTGGGTGAGCTGTTAAAACCAGCTCAATTGAAAGCTGTTCAACCGCTTTTTGAATATCGCCATCCGTGAAGTTTTTGCCTTTTAATCGGCTAAACAGATTTTTCAATGCCACTGGATTACTTGCCGCTTCACCGTGAGGCGAAATGCTGTGATATTGCTCAGCAACGTTTGTCAGGTTTAAGAATTGGTTAAATGCCCTTGCAACGGGTAGCAATTCATCATTAGAAAGATTTTGTAATGTCATCAGCAGTTTTTGGCGCTGAACTTCATTACCTGCACGGGAAGATTTGGAAAGCTTACGAATGGACTCAACTTTGTCGAGTATGTCCTCACCTAAGGCTTCCTTGATAGTATCGCCGAGTAGCTTACCCAGCATACTGACATTACTGCGCATTGCGGAATATTGCTGATTCATGAGACTCCTGACCTTGTGCTTCTGGCAGAATGCATTCCCGCACGGTTCACGGTTAACAGACTGCACCCAGTTTCCTGTAACAAAATTTCAGTCGGCTGCGTTAGAATTGTCGTTTTGTGATGCAGGCCGCTAAATTTACCCTTCAGTGTATATTCATATCAGAAAAAAATGACTTTGGGGGATTTTTCTGAAATTTAATTACAGCCTTATTTTTATTAATTTTTCTTATTTAAGTATTGTTTCAGCGCAATATATCGTCGATTCAGCACTTTTAAGACATGAATAATGTTTAAGAATTAAATCATCAGAATAAAAAACAGAAAATGAAGGGGTAAATTAAAAATATTCATAATGCATCGGCGCCCTCAATACCACCAAGAACACCAATACACCTGAAAAATGATTATAAAAGTTGAGAGAGCCGGTTGAGATCCGACTGAATAGCGCCAGCGGTCACATCTCGGCCTGCTCCTGGCCCACGGATCACCAATGGGTTGTCTCGATACCAACGGCTCTCGATAGCAAACACATTGTCACCCGGTAATAATGAGGCCAGAGGATGTTCCGGTTTCACGGCTTCCACACCGACTTTTGCTTTACCTTTTACTGCATCAAACCGTGCCACATAGCGTAGCACTAACCCTAGTTCTTGCGCCGCTTCTAAACGTTGCTGCATCTGCTCATTAATAATGGCGCTATTTTCAAAGAACTCATCGAGTGAACCCGTCTGAGCCTGTTTCGGTACTAAAGATTCCACTCTCACATCATCGGGTTCGATGTCATAACCTGCTTCACGGGCTAAAATAATTAATTTTCGCATGACATCTTGCCCTGATAAATCAATGCGTGGATCTGGTTCAGTTAACCCTTGCTGCCAAGCTTGCTCTACTAGCTCGCTAAATGGGATTGAGCCGTCAAACTGTAAAAATAGCCATGATAGTGTTCCGGAAAAAATACCACTGATAGCCAGAATCGAATCACCACTTTCTTTTAAGTCCCGTACCGTATAGTTAATCGGTAACCCAGCCCCTACTGTCGCGTTGTATAGCCAGTGACGATCTGTTTTCGAAAACGCATCGCGAATTTGACGATATTGTGCCGTTTGCGCTGCCCCTGCAATTTTATTTGCACTGATCACATGAAAACCATAACTCGCAAAATCCACATAGTTATCTGCCAGTGTCTCACTTGCGGTGACATCTAATACCACTAAATCATCATAAGGATGGGAACGCATCCATAAAAATAGGCTATCGTCCTCATGCTCTACGGCTTCGTCATCAAAGAAAGCCAGCGCACGGCTGGGGTCAATCCCTTGGTAATTCAGCAAACTACGGCGGCTGTCTACTACACCTGCTAAGACAAAATCAAAGTCGCTACGTGCCGAAATCTTGTGTTGCTCCGCAGCAAAAAGTTCTAACCAACGCGCGCCAATATTCCCTTTACCAAATAACACTAAACCAATGCGTTTTTCTGCACGGAATAAGCTCTGGTGCATCCCTTGAATTAAGTGCTCTGTTTGGTTAGAACGCAAAACAGCGACTAAGCTGATGGAATCCTCTGAATGCCAAATAAATTCAACAGGCTGCCCTTTTAATTCCTCATAAAAGCGGTGGCTATGTAATGGTTTTTTACACACACCTGCACCGACTAGTGCAACCAAAGAAAAACCTTCACGTAATGATAATGACCCCGGCAACCCGGCTTCTTCAAGGGTATTTAAGGCACTTTCGACAATTTCGGAGGTATAACATAATTGCAGTAAAGAACGGTCATGATGAATACCACGCGCCAAAGGACGCAATTGAGCGCGCTTAAGTAATAAATCCACATCTTTGCAGATTTGTTTAAAATCACGGCCGGCAGCGATGCGCAATTCAATTAAGCACACATCATCATGGCTAGTCACTATTTTTGCCCCTGCTCCTGAGGCGAGTACCCGTTCAATTTTTGTTGAGCCCTGCTCCGGTTGGTAGCTACACCTTAATTGCAAATCAATATTGCTCACAGAAACGGGTTGTAAAGTACGTGTATGTAAAACAGGAGCCGCTAAGCGCGCCAATTCACTGGCTTCATCTAGGCGCAATAAGGGCAATAAACAGGCATCTTTCACTTTACGAGGGTCCGCGCTATATACTCCAGCGACATCACTCCAAATCGTTACTTTTCCCACATCTGCCAGTGCACCGACTTGTGTTGCAGAATAGTCACTCCCATTACGCCCAAGCAGTACCGTCTCACCTTGCTGATTACGCGAAATAAAACCTGTCACGACAATACGTCGGTTCGGTAACTGAGTTAACTGTTGTTGCAATAAATAACGCGATTGTGTTTCATCGACCTGCGGTTGTGCCGCACGCTCAGCGCGTAAAAATAAACGCGCATCTAACCAAGCACTCGTCATGCCGACCTGTGCAAGCACCTCAGCCATAAGGCGCGCAGACCAAATTTCACCGTGCCCTACCACTTCTGCATAAGTCGCATCATTAGTCGGTTTATCCAACAGCGCGCTTAAACGCTCTAAATCGTGAATAAATAATTGACTTAATTCTACGGCTTTTTGTTCCGGTAAAAGAGATTCAATTAAATCAAGTTGATAGCGGCGTAACGACTGTTGAGCTTGATGAGCCGAAATACGATCACTTTGGCTTAATTTTAACCAGTTGATCAACTGATTAGTTGTACTACCCGCGGCAGAAACCACCATTAAATCACCGGGTTGACTATAGTTTGCCATAATTGCTGCAACGCGTTGATAGCACTTCGCATCGGCTAAACTACTGCCCCCAAACTTATGTAACTGACGGTGACAAGGAGCCACCTCAACCGCTGTTAGTACACTCATCAAAAACTCCGCTAACGTTGTCCCGCAACCTGAAATGCGTGATCTAAGTCTGTGATTAAATCCTGAGGATCTTCAATCCCCACTGAAATTCTTAGCAAGCTATCTGTAATCCCCGCTTGCGCACGAGCTTCTGCTGACATACCTGCATGCGTCATTGTCGCAGTATGGGAAATCAATGTTTCCACCCCACCCAATGACTCCGCCAATGTAAACAGGCTAAGTGAGCGAAGAAAATGGCGAAGTTGTGACTCATCACCTGCAAATTCAAAACTCAACATGGCGCCAAAACCTTTTTGTTGTTTCAGCGCTATTTCGTGCCCAGGATGATCTTCCAATGCAGGATAATACAATTTTTTCACTAAAGGCTGCGATTTAAGATATTTTACGATCTCTTGTGCGTTTTGCTGTTGCTGTAACACACGAGGGGATAGAGTTCGGATGCCTCTTAATAATAAGTAGCTATCAAAAGCGCCCCCAGTGACACCAATATTATTCGCCCACCACGCTAATTCTATTGCCCATTTTTCCTCTTTGGCAATCACTACACCAGCCACAATATCTGAATGACCATTAAGGTATTTTGTACATGAATGCACAACAAAGTCAGCCCCTAATGACAGTGGTTGCTGGAGGATAGGGCTTAAAAATGTATTGTCGACAACCACTAACGCGCCAACATCATGCGCTAATTGCGCAATATGCTGTATATCAAAAATTCTTAATAATGGGTTACTGGGTGTTTCAATTAAGACTAATTTAGGTTTTTTAGCGAGCGCAGCTCGTAATGCAGATTCATCACTTTGATCGACAAATTGCACTTGGTAAGCCCCACGCTGACTTTGGCTATTAAATAACCGATAACTTCCACCATAACAATCATGAGGTGCAACTAATAGATCACCGGGCTGTAAAAAAACAGTACAGAGTAAATGAAGCGCTGACATCCCACTGTTGGTCATTACTGCGCCGCTCCCCCCCTCAAGCTGTGCCAATGTTTTTTGCACAATATCGCGACCTGGATTTCCACGGCGTGAGTAGTCATGTGCGCGAGGCTCATTAAAATCAGTGAAGTTATAGGTGCTAGACAAATAAATGGGAGGCACAACACAACCAAATTGTTGGTCATCATTTAATCCATTATGAATTGCGATGGTTGACGGCTTGTAAGTCATAAACGCTTCTCCTGAACAGTGATAGGCCAAATCATACCCATCGGATGTTTAGACGTCAACATATCTAGACGTCTAAACCTCTTTACGTTTATATCAAGTAATGGAATAATCAGCCTTAATAATTATGTGTAAATTGATAGTCAATCGCATAAGTGGATTTAACTTGTTAATTTTAAACATTATTTTGTATTAAAATAAGTGAATCCTCATCGAACATATATGCAGATATTCTCGATTTAGAGCTTAGAATAAGTTCCTATTAAAAAGAATATGTATATTATTTTTAATTATTACTGAAAATATCCAAGGTAACCCATGGCTGAATGGAATGGTGAGTATGTCAGTCCGTATGCTGAACATGGCAAAAAGAGTGAGCAAGTAAAGAAAATTACAGTATCTATTCCTTTGAAGGTACTAAAAATTTTAACTGATGAGCGTACTCGCCGTCAGATCAATAACTTACGTCATGCCACTAACAGTGAATTACTGTGTGAAGCATTTTTGCATGCATTCACAGGCCAACCACTGCCAAATGATGAAGACTTGCGTAAAGAACGTAATGACGAGATCCCTGAAGCCGCAAAAGAAATCATGCGCGAATTAGGTATCGACCCTGAAACGTGGGAATATTAATCCTAATTAGTCGCCATTACGTGCCTCAAAGTTTTAACTACGTCGCAAACCTTGCGACGTAGTGCCTTTCCTTATGTTTTATTCAAGATAGCTATAACTATAATGGCGATACGCTCAAGTCTAAAGTCAAAGTACGCAGTAATGACATCATGTTTAGTGTCGTTTATCGCTTCTAATTTCTTCATTTAGACATAAAAACGCTTATTTTGGGCATTAAAAAAGGGAAACTCAGTTTCCCTTTTTTTCGCATTTCACAAGTTCGATTATTTTTTAGAACCTGGGATGCTGAAACGTTGGTTGAAGCGATCAACACGACCACCAGTCGCAACATCACGCTGTTTACCAGTATAGAACGGGTGGCAGTTACCACAAACGTCCAGGTTCAGCGAGTGACCAGCAGTTGAATTAATTTTCATTACATTACCGCAAGAACAAGTTGCAGTAACTTCTTCGTATTTAGGGTGAATACCTTTTTTCATGGGAGAACCTCTATTAAGGCCGTGTCGCCATTCCAGCCCTAACGCCGGACACCACACGTCGTGTTGATTGAATTTAATATATTGGTAAAAATAAATACCAAAGGCGGCGGATCATACAGAAATTCTGTTTATCACGCAATGAAAACTGAGTAAATTTTGTGGTACTCTAGTCAACAATCGCTCGCATTATCGCATAAAAAATAGACGGAAACCCAGATATGATCGTCGTTCAGGTGGCTTTACCTGTCCCATTAAACCGCACATTTGATTATCGCCTTCCTGATAACATGCCACTGCCAGTGATTGGCAGCCGTGTTATGGTGCCGTTTGGCAAGCGCCAAGCCCTAGGTATTGTGGTAAAACACAGTGATAAAAGCGAGTTTGCTGAAGATAAATTAAAAGCTATCGAACTGGTTCTCGACCATCAAACGCTCTTCCCTGATGATATTTGGCAACTATTATTGTGGTCTTCCCAATACTATCACTACCCAATTGGCGAAGTACTATTCCACGCATTACCCACCCTATTGCGCCAAGGTAAACCTGCAGAATTTACCCCTATTTGGCAATGGCAAGTGACAGATGAAGGCTTAGCCGTTGACCTTAATGAGCTCAAACGCTCCCCAAAACAACAGCAGGCCCTCGCACTTTTACGTCGTAGACCCGTTTATCGCCATCAAGTGAATGAGCTTGAAATCAGTGAAAGTGCTCTACAAGCACTGAAAAAGAAAGCTTATATTGAGTTACATCCCGTTCAACCGACGAGCGAAAAATGGCAACCAAACTTTACAGTTTGCGGTGAACGGTTGCGGCTTAATAGTGAGCAAGCCACCGCTGTCGGTGCTATACGCGCTGAAGATAACCAATTTTCGCCATGGCTGCTCGCAGGGATAACGGGGTCCGGTAAAACAGAAGTGTATCTGAGCGTATTGGAAAATGTTCTTGCTCAAGGTAAACAAGCTTTAGTTTTGGTGCCTGAAATTGGCTTGACCCCACAAACTATCAGCCGCTTTCGTGAGCGCTTCAATGCGCCTGTTGATGTTTTACACTCAGGGCTGAACGATAGCGAACGTTTAGCAGTTTGGCTACGCACCAAGCAAGGTCAAAATGCCATTATTATTGGTACACGTTCGGCACTGTTCACGCCTTTCGCCCACCTTGGCATTATTATTATTGATGAAGAGCATGACAGCTCATACAAACAACAGGATGGTTGGCGTTATCATGCACGTGATTTAGCCGTTTTACGCGCTAAAAAGAACAATATTCCTATTGTGATGGGCACTGCGACGCCATCGTTAGAAACCTTACTAAATGTACAGCAACATAAATATCGGCAATTAAATCTCACTATTCGTGCCGGTAATGCACGCCCTGCGGCTCAACATCTTATTGACTTAAAAGGCCAGCCACTAAAATTTGGCCTTTCTCACTTATTAATTCAACATATTAAAGAACACCTTGCACAAAATAATCAGGTGATTTTATTTTTAAATCGCCGTGGTTATTCCCCAGCATTAATTTGCCATGAATGCGGATGGATTGCTGAGTGCCAGCGCTGTGACCACTATTACACCTTACATCAAAATTTCCATCAATTACGCTGCCACCATTGTGACAGCCAGCGCCCAATTCCTCACCAATGCCCACAATGTGGCTCAACGCATTTAGTGCCTGTTGGAATGGGAACTGAGCAACTTGAGGAAGGTATTTGTGAACTGTTCCCTGACACTCCCGTTACGCGTATTGACCGTGATACCACGAGCCGTAAAGGCGAACTGGAACAACATTTAAATCAAGTACATGAGGGGGGAGCTCGAATTCTTATTGGCACACAGATGTTAGCCAAGGGCCACCATTTCCCTGATGTCACCTTAGTCGCCTTATTAGATGTTGACGGAGCTTTGTTCTCGAGTGATTTTCGTGCAGCCGAACGGTTTGCTCAATTATACATACAAGTTTCTGGCCGAGCAGGGCGAGCCGGTAAACAAGGTGAAGTGTTCTTACAGACCCACCATCCCGAACACCCACTGTTGCTCACACTGCTTGAAGAGGGTTACAACGCATTTACCCAAGAAGCGATGGAAGAGCGCAGAATCGCCATGCTACCGCCTTACACCAACCATATATTGATCCGCTCAGAAGATCACAATAACCAAGATTCGCGTCAATTTCTGCAAAATGTGCGGCAATATATAACCCAACACCCACAAAGTGATGCAAAAATGTGGATTTTAGGCCCCTCGCCGTCGATTCAAGCTAAACGTGGCGGCCGATTCCGCTGGCAATTGCTATTGCAACACCCTTCGCGACTTTATTTACAACAGTTTATGGCGAAACTATTGCCAGAAATTCTTCAACAACCAGAAAGCCGCAAAGTAAAATGGAATATTGATGTGGACCCAACTGATTGTTAACCCATGAACAATGTTAAAGGATTCATTTTATCTAGCCATTTAACTTTATAGGCTATAACCAATATTGTCTTTGCAGCATATTGATAACTTTGAATTATTTACCCTATAATGCTAAACAACTAAATTGAGCGCTTTTTACACACATTGAGTTTCATTTATCTTTTTACCCTTAGAATTATTTTCAAAATTTGCGAAGCAGCTCTAAAAAATGACGCAAGTCACACTTTTTATGCAAACTAGGTAACAGATATTATTGAGAAACCAATTAGAATAGCTACTAATAATGACGTACTTGCGCCATTCAAAAAAAGCAAACGATTAAATCAATCTAAGGAAGGCGTTGTGGAAAGTAAAAAACACAATAACACGGCAACGATGAAAGATGTTGCTAGTGCCGCGGGCGTTTCGACAGCGACGGTGTCAAGAACACTCATGAACCCGGAAAAAGTTTCTTTGCAAACACGCCAAAAAGTCGAACAAGCGGTGATGGATGTTGGTTATTATCCTCATAACCTTGCTAGAAGCTATAAGCGCAATGAATCAAAAACCATTCTTGTGCTTGTTCCCAATATCCGCGATCCGTTCTTTAGTGATGTCGTCTGCGGGATTGAAGAAATCGCTGCTCAAGAAGGCTATTTTGTTTTGATTGGAGACTGTAAACACCAAGAAAAACAAGAAAATGCTTTTATTAATCTCATTATTACTAAACAAATTGATGGTATGGTTTTACTGGGTTCCAATATTCCGTTCGATATCTCAACGGAAGAGCAGAAAAACCTTCCTCCGATAGTGATGGCAAATGAATTTGCGCCTGAGCTAAAACTGCCTACTGTGCATATCGATAACCTCACGGCTGCATTTAATGCGACACATTACCTGCAAAAACAAGGCCATAAACTGATTGCTTGTATTGCAGGCCCTGATCATATGCCTTTAAGTCAATACCGTTTAGAAGGTTATAAAAAAGCCATGTTGCGCACAGGTGAAAAATTGCGTGAAAATTATATTATTCGTGGCGATTTTACCCATGAAGGTGGCGCTGAAGCCGTGAAAACATTAATGTCACTTCCCGAACCACCTACTGCTATCTTTTGTCACAGTGATATCATGGCGATTGGTGCGGTGTGGCAAGCGAAAAAAATGGGCTTGAAGCTCCCTGATGACCTTTCTTTTGTTGGTTTCGATAACTTAGAGCAATCAAAATACACCTTGCCAGCCCTAACAACTATTAATCAACCTCGTGCTGAAATTGGTCATCATGCGATGCAATTACTGCTTGAGCAAATCCATGGACACAATGTAAACCCGGGCTCACGTCTCCTAGATTCTGATTTAATCATCAGAGAGAGCACAAAAGCGCCTAAAAGCTAGTCAAAGTTGTTCAGGTTAAGTAACATGTTAAGCCAAATGATGACGAACAATTGATAACTAGTGAATTAATAGCGTGGCACAAAAAGATTATGTAGCTCGGGGGCGCTCATCCGCCCGTAAAAAAAGCAAAGGTAAATCAAAGAAAGCACAAGGACTACCAATGACAACATTGGTTGTTGCTGTGGCAATTGTCGTGCTATTTGTTGGCGGCCTGTTTTATATCACTCAAAATAAAAAGGACACACCGCCCCCCCAAGTTGTCACACCAACAACACCGGGAAGTACGCTTCCACCAAAGCCTGAAGAACGTTGGCGCTATATTAAAGAGCTCGAACGCCGTGGTGTGGATATGCCAAATATTCAACAACCGAGTACTGGCAATAATATTGTGCGCCCATCAGATTTAACACCTGAACAGCGCCAGCTATTAGAACAAATTGA
This sequence comes from Providencia sp. PROV116, assembly GCF_028482485.1. NCBI lineage: Bacteria > Pseudomonadati > Pseudomonadota > Gammaproteobacteria > Enterobacterales > Morganellaceae > Providencia > Providencia sp. PROV116. Next base: position 34,108 of record NZ_JAMPQO010000020.1, read on the forward strand.
TTCTGACAGACGCCAGCCTGTCACTAACTTGCAAGAAATCCCTGCAAACGGTAAACCAGTACCGCGCTCCCAAGTGCTCATCAATGAGCCAACTCAACCTATCGAGCCAGTACAACGTAAACCGGCGGTCAATATCCCTCCAAAACTTGAGGCTCAACCAACCGCGCCCGCAGCTCAGCCACAAACAGCACCAAGCACTAAACCGACAAACAGCTTGCAAAATATGGTTGTTCAATGCGGTTCATTCCGTACAGCAGAACAAGCTGAATCTGTGCAAGCTACTTTGGCATTCTCAGGTATTGAAAGCCGTGTAAGCGCAGGTGGAGGTTGGCACCGTATCGTTTTAGGGCCTTATTCCAAGTCCACTGCCGAAAAAATGCGTGACCGCGCAGCAGGTGCAGGTGTTTCCGGTTGTATTCTTCGTGCTTCTGGGGGTTGAAAAATTCCTCCTTCCCCCCCATGTACTGTTTTAATGTACTCATGAGCGGTACTTTGTGGCTTCAACCTAGTTCAAGTGATAGTTAATTAGACAACTATCACTTGAATTTATTCTTTTGAAAATCACATACAACCGCATTTTTTTGTAATAAACCAGGGGCTAACTCATGACAACAATCGTAAGTGTTCGCCGTAATGGCCAGGTCGTAATTGGTGGTGATGGACAGGCGACGATGGGTAATACCGTCATGAAAGGCAATGTCCGCAAAGTTCGCCGTTTATACAACGACAAAGTCATTGCCGGATTTGCCGGTGGCACCGCAGACGCATTCACATTATTTGAACTGTTTGAGCGCAAACTCGAACTTCATCAAGGCCATTTAACGAAAGCAGCCGTTGAACTTGCTAAAGATTGGCGCACTGACCGCATGCTTCGCAAGTTAGAAGCCTTGTTAGCTGTCGCCGATGAACACACTTCACTGATCATTACGGGTAATGGTGATGTGGTTCAACCGGAAAATGACTTAATTGCTATTGGCTCCGGTGGCCCATATGCGCAATCAGCCGCACGTGCTTTGTTAGAAAATACAGACTTAAGCGCCAAAGAGATCGCTGAAAAAGCACTCGCTATTGCAGGTGATATCTGTATTTACACCAACCATAATGTCAACTTTGAAGAAATTTCTTCAAAATCATAAGGATTGCTAGTATGTCCGAAATGACTCCACGCGAAATTGTCAGCGAACTCGACAATCATATTATTGGCCAGAATAAAGCCAAACGTTCTGTTGCGATTGCTCTGCGTAACCGCTGGCGCCGTATGCAGTTAAATGAAGTGTTACGTCACGAAGTCACCCCAAAAAATATTTTGATGATTGGGCCAACAGGGGTGGGTAAAACTGAAATTGCTCGCCGCCTTGCGAAATTAGCCAACGCGCCATTTATCAAAGTCGAAGCGACTAAATTTACTGAAGTCGGCTATGTCGGTAAAGAAGTTGACTCGATTATTCGCGATTTAACTGACTCCGCCGTTAAAATGGTGCGTTTACAGTCTATTGAAAAGAATCGCTATCGTGCCGAAGAAGTGGCTGAAGAGCGTATTTTGGACGTTCTTATTCCACCAGCAAAAAATAACTGGGGGCAGTCTGAACCAACGGATGAGCATTCCCCTGCTCGCCAAGCATTCCGTAAAAAATTACGTGAAGGCCAATTAGACGATAAAGAAATTGAAATTGAAGTTGCTGCATCCCCTATGGGTGTTGAAATTATGGCGCCTCCTGGCATGGAAGAGATGACGAACCAGTTACAATCCATGTTCCAAAACTTAGCAGGCCAAAAGCAGAAGCCACGTAAGATGAAAATCAAAGAGGCATTCAAACTGCTAGTTGAAGAAGAAGCGGCTAAATTAGTCAACCCTGAAGAGCTAAAAGAACAAGCGATTGAAGCAGTTGAACAAAATGGTATTGTCTTCATCGATGAGTTCGACAAAATTTGTAAACGTGGTGGTCAAAGCTCAGGGCCAGATGTCTCTCGAGAAGGGGTTCAACGCGATTTACTGCCATTAATCGAAGGCTGCACCATTTCGACTAAGCACGGCATGGTCAAAACTGACCACATTCTGTTTATCGCTTCAGGTGCGTTCCAAGTTTCGAGCCCATCAGACTTGATCCCTGAACTCCAAGGTCGCTTGCCAATTCGTGTTGAATTACAAGCGCTGACAACTGAAGATTTTGTGCGTATTTTGACGGAACCAAATGCCTCATTAACTGAACAGTATAAAGCGCTGATGGCAACAGAAGGCGTGAATATTGAATTCACGACTGACGGTATTCGTAAAATTGCGGAGTCCGCATGGCAAGTCAATGAGTCAACCGAAAACATTGGTGCTCGTCGCTTGCACACCGTGCTTGAGCGTTTAATGGAAGATATTTCTTTCGATGCCAGTGACCGTAACGGGCAAACTATCCAAATCGATGCAGACTATGTCAGACAGCACTTAGATGAGCTGGTGGCGGATGAAGACCTGAGTAGATTTATTTTATAATCTTATTAATTATCTGGTTTTCATGTATCCTTAATATACATCGACTAAAGTGCAGCTTTTATCGCTGCACTTTTTTCTATTAAATATTCTGCCCATTACATTGAAAATACTCAGGTATCTCTCTATATGATGGGCTATTAAATTATTAAGAACACATCTCTAAAGAGTTTGAATTATAGGTAACTGCATGCAGTCGACATCCACAACAATAAGTCGTAAACAAGCTTGGATTGAAAGTCTCCGCCCTAAAACCCTACCTTTAGGGGTGATTGCGATTGTGACAGGCTCTGCACTCGCTTATTTAACTAATAATTTTAAATGGCCCGTCGCTTTATTAGCACTCATCACGGCGGGTTTATTACAGATTTTATCTAACCTTGCGAATGACTATGGTGACGCAGTCAAAGGCTCTGATACAGCAGAACGTATTGGTCCATTACGTGGTATGCAAAAAGGTGTTATCACGCAAGCGGACATGAAAAAGGCGCTCAGACTAAATATTACAGCAGCCTGCCTTTCTGGCTTACTGTTAATTATTGTTGCGTGCGAAAAGCCAGAGGATGCCATTGGTTTCGTCGCATTAGGCCTTATTGCTATCGTTGCTGCAATTACCTATACCGTTGGCAAAAAACCCTATGGGTACCTAGGGTTAGGGGATATTTCTGTCTTAATTTTCTTTGGCTGGCTAAGTGTTATTGGGACTTATTATTTACAAGCTAATAGTTTTAATATCATCACTGTCCTGCCCGCAACTGCCTGTGGGTTGCTCTCTGTCGCAGTACTGAATATCAATAATATGCGTGATATCGAAAATGATATTAAAGCAGGTAAAAACACCTTAGCGGTACGTTTAGGTCCCCAAGGGGCTCGGATTTATCACACCATTATTATTGTTGCGGCAATTTTATGTTTGGCATTTTTTAACCTAATTTACTTGCACGGGTGGAGTGGTTGGTTATTTTTATTAGCCGTACCGATGCTAATGAACCATTTACGCCGCGTTCTGAGTGACCCTACCCCAGAAGGCATGCGTCCTTTACTCGAAAATATGGTGAAAGCTGCACTCGTGACCAACGTTTTATTCTCCATTGGCGTTGTAATGAGCAAATAACAGTCACTATTTGTCGTTTTTTTGACTTTTTCCGCCTATTTTTAGGCGGCTAACTTTGCCAAGTACTGTTGAAAAGGGATATACTGGCTACCTCTTGCAGCAAAAAAGACCTAACTCCTATGAAATATGATACATCCGAACTCTGCGATATTTACCAAGAAAGCGTTAATGTGGTAGAACCCCTTTTCTCCAACTTTGGTGGACGTACTTCATTTGGCGGTCAAATCATTACAGTTAAGTGCTTTGAAGATAATGGCCTACTGTATGATTTGCTGGAAGAAGACGGCACTGGGCGCATTCTACTGGTTGACGGTGGCGGCTCTGTCCGTAAGGCACTCATTGATGCTGAAATTGCAAGACTCGCCGTTGATAACCACTGGGAAGGCATTGTGGTTTATGGTGCCGTCCGTCAGGTGGATGCACTAATGGAGCTTGACCTCGGTATTCAAGCTATTGCGGCGATGCCTGCAGGTTGCCCAGATGAAGGCATCGGTGAAAGTGATATCCGCGTTAATTTCGGCGGCGTCACTTTCTTCTCAGGTGATTACCTTTATGCCGATAATACTGGCATTATTCTTTCTGAAGAGCCATTAATCCCGTCTGAGAACGACGATTTTATCGAAGATGACAATATCGACGCATAATCCGTTAAAAATTCTATAAATAAGGGCTGCAATAATTTGCAGCCCTTATTTTTATACTCTACTACGCGAGGTATGACGAAAGTTTCTCTAAACCCTACAGCGTGAGATATAACAAAGATTTCTCTAAATAATTCGTGTTGTAGGTAGGCGGCAAAGTCGATAAGACCCTAGGAGCATACACAAGTATGTGACTAGGGCGAAGAGACGAAGCCAGCGCCCTACAATGTGAGATATATTTCTCTAAATAATTCGTGTTGTAGGTAGGCGGCAAAGTCGATAAGACCCTAGGAGCATACATAAGTATGTGACTAGGGCGAAGAGACGAAGCCAACACCCCTACAACGCGAAGTATGACGAGAAATTACACTTCTTCCATCTTACCTAGCAGAGTCCGTAAACGCTCTTGCCAAGCTTGCTGCTCTTGTTTTAATTGTTCATTTTCACGCACCAGTGAATCCGTACCTGACTTTGCTGTTTCCAACTCTTGGCTTAGTGCACCATTTTTATCTTTTAATTCATCGATTTCCATTTGTAACAGTGTGATTGTATCAATCGCTTGTTGGACTTTGGATTCTAGTTTTTCAAATACTTCAAATGACATAATTCTGGTCTCCCTTATCAGCTTTTACACGATTGTAAGTAGCATGATCCTCTGTGTCCAGTTCCTTCCTTCTGAATCGTAATAACCTTCATAAAAAAACACTGGTCAGATCACATCACAAAGGTCGAATTCATCACTATTTTTGATTGTTTTGTTTCGCTTTAGTGATGCAACACACATTTTTCAATTTCGATATTTCTCGTTTATGTTCTTTAACGATAAATTCACAGTTAATGATTTTCGATTAGAAAATCTTAACTTAAAAAAACATTACAATATTTTTCATTTTCGTAGGATAGAAACATATGAGCCAAATGACGACTACATCACTCACAGGTCAGTGCATCTCAGAGTTTTTAGGGACTGCGCTACTGGTATTTTTTGGTCTAGGCTGTGTTGCTGCCGTTAGAATAGCTGGCGCACAACTAGGTTTATGGGAAATTAGTATTATCTGGGGCTTCGGCGTTGCTTTAGCCGTTTACCTAACGGCGGGTACTTCCGGTGCTCACTTAAACCCAGCCGTTACTCTCGCATTATGGCTATTTGCGTGTTTTGATAAACGCAAAGTCGTCCCTTATATCATCGCACAGATGCTAGGAGGCTTCTTTGCTGCCGCCTTAGTTTACTCAATGTATTCCCCTGTATTTTTCGATTACGACCAAGTCCACCATATCATTAGAGGCTCACAAGAAAGCTTATTCACTGCTGGTGTTTTCTCAACCTACCCTGCACCACAAATTAGTGTTCCTCATGCATTCTTTATTGAGGTCATTATTGCTGCCATTCTTGTTTGCTTAATACTCGCCCTAACCGATGATGGCAATGGTGTCCCTCGTGGCCCACTTGCTCCATTATTAATTGGTATTTTGATTGCCGTCATCGGCGGGTCATTTGGCGCACTCACAGGATTTGCACTCAACCCAGCTCGTGACTTCGGTCCAAAGGTTGTCGCTTATCTCGCTGGTTGGGGTGATATCGCTCTCACCGGTGGCCGCGATATTCCCTATTTTCTCGTCCCATTGACAGCACCTATTGTTGGTGGTCTGCTAGGCGCATTCGCCTATCGCAAACTAATTGGTCGCCACTTACCTTGCATGGTATGTGAAGAAGAGACCAAAACAGAAAAATTATCCGTTAAAAACACCAAATCCTCGGAACAGGCTTAAATTATGACAACTGAAACCACTATTGCGAAAAAGTATATTGTTGCACTCGACCAAGGCACAACCAGCTCACGTGCTGTTGTACTCGACCATGATGCAAATATTGTCAGTATTTCACAACGTGAATTCACCCAAATTTATCCTAAACCAGGCTGGGTAGAACACGACCCAATGGAAATATGGGCATCACAAAGCTCAACACTTGTGGAAGTTCTCGCTAAAGCAGATATTCGTACCGATGAAGTCGCTGGGATTGGGATCACTAACCAACGTGAAACTACCATCGTATGGGAAAAAGCCACTGGTAAGCCCGTTTATAATGCGATTGTGTGGCAATGTCGCCGCACTGCTGATTTTTGTACGCATTTAAAACAAAATGACCGTGATTTAGAGGAATACATTCGCCAAAATACCGGCCTGGTTGTTGACCCCTATTTCTCCGGTACCAAAGTAAAATGGATTTTAGATCATGTTGAAGGTGCACGTGAACGTGCCGAGAAAGGAGAATTACTATTTGGGACTGTCGATACTTGGCTCGTTTGGAAAATGACACAAGGGCGTGTTCATGTCACCGACTACACCAATGCTTCCCGAACCATGTTGTTCAATATCCGCAACCTTGAATGGGATGATAAAATCCTCAAAGCACTGAATATTCCACGAGCGATGCTCCCTGAGGTACGCCCTTCTTCCGAAGTCTACGGGCAAACCAACATTGGGGGGAAAGGCGGAACACGTATTCCAATTTCAGGGATGGCAGGAGACCAACAAGCCGCACTTTATGGTCAACTGTGTGTTAAATCAGGGATGGCAAAAAATACCTATGGCACTGGCTGTTTCCTACTGCTGAACACCGGCGAAACCGCTGTACGCTCAAATCACGGCCTACTGACGACCATCGCATGCGGCCCAAAAGGCGAAGTCAATTATGCCCTTGAAGGTGCAGTATTCGTCGGCGGTGCGTCTATTCAGTGGCTACGTGATGAATTGAAACTTATCGATGAAGCGACGGACTCTGAATATTTCGCCACTAAAGTAAAAGACAGTAATGGCGTGTATGTTGTTCCTGCCTTTACAGGTTTAGGTGCTCCATATTGGGACCCGTATGCACGCGGAGCAATCTTTGGCTTAACCCGTGGTGCAAACCGCAACCATATCATCCGCGCAACATTAGAATCTATCGCTTATCAAACCCGTGATGTACTTGATGCCATGCAAGCAGACTCTGGTGAACGCTTAAAAGCACTGCGCGTTGATGGGGGCGCTGTCGCTAATAATTTCTTAATGCAATTCCAATCAGATATTTTAGGTACCCCTGTCGAGCGCCCTGAAGTGCGAGAAAGCACCGCACTGGGTGCAGCCTACCTTGCTGGTTTAGCGGTCGGTTTTTGGAGTAACCTTGATGAGTTACAAAGTAAAGCCACCATTGAGCGCGTATTCAAACCGGGTATTGAAACAACAGAACGTAATTTCAAATACGAAGGGTGGAAAAAAGCGGTTGCCCGTGCTCAAGAATGGGAAGATCGCGGTTAATTTTTAATTCAAAACAAATCGCTCAAAGGCAGCACTGAAGTGCTGCCTTTCTTTTTCATAAAACTAATTAACTAATAAATATAAAATCAATAATCAGATTAATAATAAATTAGAAGAACAATAAATATTTATTTAAAGTTATCTAGTAAGAGGAAAATTACCTATTGATATTTTAAGAAATAAATAAAGGACACGGTTATGGAAAACCGATACGAAGAACAAAATAAACCCATTTCATCCATTAAAAACCAATATGATAGCAATATTAAACAACAACCATTAAAAATTGGCTTATACGCAAATAAAAGTAGGGTCGTAGTTATTGATAATAACTCACCATTATTAAAAAGCTTAAGCCTTGACCCTACGTTTTCAAAAGAGGGCAAAGCCGCTCATGAGCTATTTAGCTGGCTTATAAATAAGCCGCGAATTATAGGAGAAGCTAAAAAAAGCTACATTGCTAGCACGTTACCAGAGTCTCAATTTTCTGGTTTCAAGTTCCATTCCAAGCAAGGTATATTTGTAGAAAGCTTTAATTCACCCCATGAATGGATCGACGGAGAAGTTAGAGCACAGGCCCAGCTCGCTGATTTATTGCTGCCAAGTGGGGAATGGCATCGCCATTATAGTATCGTAGTCTTGCCCGAAAGTGCCAATGATAAACAAATCGAACTCATTCGCCATTGGTTGGAGCTCACTGGAGGTAGTTTATTGATAGTAAAAGATAAACAAAAAAAAATATCAGCTTCTACTCAACAATTAATTAATGAACTTCGCCCAGTAGAGCACATTGAGCTAGCCAGCAATACCTTAGAAAATCACAACTTCCAACAAATTATTACCCTACCACCCCCTGCAATAAGCTCATTGAAGCTAACAGATGAATTACGAAAAAACAGTCAATACTTTTCAGTATCCATAAAAAACACCAATAATAACAATATATTATCCTTACATGACATCCCAATTACAGAAACATCATCTTGGCAAAAGATTGCCCATTCAATCGAAACCGATGTTAATAGAATGATGGTAGAACACCAGCTTCCTGCGGTTAAAATCAGCTATGAAAAGAATACCTTAAAACTTGTTGGGGAGAATATCATTTTTCGCCAATTTCAATTGAAACAAACAAAACAAGTAACCTCCCGATATAATGAGCAAAAGCAGATTCCTCAAATCCTACCTATTTTAGTAACAGAAAACCCGGATGAGCTGCCAAATCAGCTGGTCGTAGGCGCTATAACAGGAAAACTACCCAATATCCCTCATATTAAGGGTTACAAAATCCTTGAACAGCCCAAATTTGGTCGATTAACGTTAAATAATATTACCAATGAGTGGCAATATATTGCCAATAACGCAAAATTTAAAACCCAGTCAGATCAGTTTGATTTTATCGCCATACTGCCTAATGGGCAGGAATCTCAGCCTATTTCAATTCAGCTACAGACCGAAAATGCACCACAACATCGTATTCCAGGGAAACGTATATTTTCCGTTCAAAACCCAATTTATCATGAACCTCAACGGCGTTATCACCCCACACCAAGCGATATGCAAATCCATAATATTCAACTAGCGCAAACTCACCTGCAGAATATGACAGATAAGCATATGAGCTTAACGGCTAATCGCTGGGCATTATTGAATTTAGAAATAACAAGTATAAGCGCAGCGAAATCCCCCGATATTGAGGCGATTATCAGTAATAAAGAAAGAAAAATATTAGGCCGAATAAGACTTACAGGGCCAGACCATTTACCCAAAATATTGACAGCACTTCCCCGCCAGCCCAATGTCTCCGCACAAGATTGGCATCAGCAACGCTTTACCGCCCCGCTAAAAGGTGAGTGGATACAACCGGATATCAACATCATTATCACTGTTAATGGCAAACCTATTATCACAGAGGAAACTAACCAGTATGGTGTATTTTCACCCAATGTCACCCTTGATAACCACTTAATTGTTCATGTTGATAGCCACAGTTTATACCAACAAGGGCATGGTGTTTATTCATCATCACCACTAAGTTGGGGAAAAGAAGCTGCAACAATCTTACCGATCGGGCAGTTCACACTGTATAGCTCTCCTGCCACAGTAAGTCACCCTAGCTTAACGCCATATATGACTGGCACCAATAATAACGCCATTCCGTTTATTCATCCTCATTATGATAACCCTAAAGAAATTGGCAATCACACTAACGCACAAGTTCATTGGGCTTACAATAATAGCCAACAATATAAAATTGCTAACAATGCTAATTCTGACTATCAATATACTGCGATTGAAATTTTTTCCTCAAGCTTCAATAACTTGCTATTAGGGCAAGCCTCCCGCAATCATGGAGGTGGGGTTCATGAACCTAACGTGATGTTCCATGAGGCTTTTGGTCATGGCCTTGGCTTGCCGCATACCAATTCGCAAGATCATAATAATCAGCCAGCATACCCTTACCCCCCCTATGACCACGGTAAAAAACCAGCTTATAACCAATCTAGACAATATTACGTTACTTATCACTCTCCCCATACTTTTCGAAAACAAGCTATCCCAACGATGCTCTCTTATTTTGTTCCTTTTAGCAGTGATGCCTATGATGCGTTTTTACCGCACGCAGATGCCTACAACCAAAAAATTCACCAATTTTTAACTAAAAGAGTACGCTGGCAAAGTAATAAAACGAAAGGGCTGGATATTGAAGATGGAGGATTTGCTGGGGATGGTTTTTATCAGCGCTGGGATCAAATCAGAAAACAATGGGTCATACTAACTCAACAGAATTACTCAAAATATTATAACCGGATACAAATTGAGCAATTTCCTCATCAACGCGATGTACCAATTTATTGGATACAACTCCAGTCGGCTAAAATGGCGGATAATACCCTTCACCCTTATAGTACGATCACCGTTGACCGTACGGTGGGGAGCTTACCTGCGAATTACCACAATCTAAAAACCGGGACTGGCCGCCAATTTTACATTTATCATAATTATGCTTTAACAGTAACTTATTCCACGCCAAATGGTTTATTAACCGAAGTCTTACAAATTCCACACGAAACGAGTTTTAATATTGCAGATAAAGGCGAATTGGTACAATTCACCATACATGAATTGAACCGCAAAAAAGAGCTTGGACAGCTCACTTCCCGCTATAGCAACCCGAATTCTTTAGCTAATCGCCTATTAGCAAAAAGGGATGGATACACATTACCCCCCCATCTACTTCTCGATAATTATTGGCAAGGTGCCCCTATCTTCTGGGCTGCAACAGAGGAAGGTGTCGTTGATTTCTCTACAGGTAAAATTAATATCGACAAAATTACATCAAAAAGCGCACTCTGCGCCAAATGGGTAGAAAATGGTCGCCTACACCAACAATACTTTTCATTATCAGATCCCTTTGGGCAAGACAGGCAAGTTGATACATCAATGAACTTTATTGCTCTTAATCACCTTAATACCTACAAAACTGGCTATTTATTGGAAAATACGATCCACCACCAAATGATAGAAACACCATTAATCGCAGATATAAATATTGAGCAGCAGATTGATATTAGTGATTTAAACTTATCTAATGGCCAACACTCTTTTTGGGTGACACTGGTGACAAGTAATGAGCAAAAACAAATCCAAGAAAAAGTACCTGTAGAGAGCTGGTATTTTTCAGTACAACAAAATCAATTAACCATAAAAGGAACGATAGACAGCACTCCTGGGTTAAAACTGGATGGAATACTCATTCATATTGACCAGCACTTGCAAGACCATGTTGCACCGAAGTTGATTTGGCTTCAACAAAATAATCAAAACCCAACCGGACAATTAGCAGAAAATATTGAGTTTCTAGATTACAACCGACCAGTAGTATTTAATTCAGGAAGTGTTTTGCCAGAACTAATATCATCAATACCAGAAGAAGAACCTAGTTCCTTTTATTCACCGACAATGTCAATTCCACAGCACAAGCAAGCTGATATACTGCTAAGTGCGTAATCTGAAAGTCAGGCTGTGTTTTACAGCCTGACTTTCTCACAATTAAACCATACGCTCTGAATGATTCATACGTTTTGCTAAAGGCAACCAACACAATAATATGAGCGTTGACATTAAAAACATCAGTAACCCAAGGCTAAACTGCCCGTTCTGCGGTAATAATGCCGAAACCCAAGTGGCAACACCTGAACCTATATTTTGCAAGCCACCCACGAGTGCACCCGCCGCCCCTGCTAAATAAGGGAAGGGCTCCATCGCACCTGTCGTTGCTAAGGGAAATAACATCCCCGCACCAAAGAAAAATACCGCTGCAGGTACTAACAGTGTCCAGGTATTCATAATCCCAAACCAACCTGGAATCCACATCATAAAGCCTGCCAATAGACAAATAAGAACGGAGTGCCACATCAAATTATAAAAGGTTTTTCCTTCTCGCCCCGCATACCAAGCACCAAAGAAAGCAGCAGGAATAGGCAATATAAATAAAATACTCACAGTAATACTATTGAGCCCTAAAACACCGCCCATTAATACACCACTACTGGCTTCAAATACGGCTATCCCAGCTAACGCGCCGACTAACATGGATAAATAAGATAGAAATGAACCGCTTGATAATAATTCCCGATATGACGCAATCATTTTATGTTTTTCAGGTGAAACAGGACGCGTTTCGGGTAACCAACGATACATGCTTAATAATACAGAAGCACCTAGGATAAACAGGAAAATATAACAAGCATGCCACCCCCAGAAATGCGCCAATATTCCACCGAACATTGGGGCTAATAATGGGCTCACTAATATACCCATATTTAATAAACTATTTGCATAACGTAACGCTGTGCCTTTATACAGATCACGAGGCATGGTTCTTGCCATCACACCAGCAACACCCGTTCCGAGGCCCTGCAACCCACTCGCTATAGTGAGTATATTTAATGTTGGCGCAAAAATCGCCACAATCGTTGAAAATAAGAAAATCGTTAAACCCGTTAAAATAACAGGTCTGCGACCAATTCGGTCAGATAATGGCCCATAAACTAACTGTGAAAAACCATAAGAAAATAAATAAGCCGCCATTACTTGTTGAACAGCACCTGAAGGCTCATTAAAATAAGTGGCAATTTCAGCAATGACAGGAACATAAATAGTTTGTGTCATTTGACCGACCGCTGCCAATGCAATTAGCATTAATAGCAAATTAAAGTGTTCCAGCTTTCTCATTTTTCTCTCAGATACATCCAATAATTCAAATACACCCTATTTCAGACACAAAATAACGCTGCATTATCTCAGTGTAATAACGCAAAATTATTTAGGTGCTTAATTATCAATATAAAATATCGCTCCACGCTTTGATGTCATTTTAAATAAGCTTTTGTGTCATTTAAAATAAATGGCAAATAGTGCGTTTTGCTTGAGTGTGACTAAGATAACAAAAGCCACCAACTTTTCGTAGTAGTGCGACATTTTATATTTTTCACCAATGGCAGTAATATTCGCCAGTATTGTCAACATAACTGTACATTGAAATCAAAAAATTACTCATTTCAAGAATAAATCACTAGAACACGTTATCGATAAGCATAAATAGTGAACTGTTTTAGTATTAAATCCTAGTGAGCCGCGCTTTGAGTTATTCGAATTATGTATTTGTTATTTTTAGCCGGTGGATATTTGAAATATAAAGAGGTGGAATGTATGGCTAATTGGGTAACAGGAACAGTGATTGAAGCCAAATTTTGGACCGACTCATTATTCAGCCTTGTTATCAAGGCCCCGATTAAACCCTTTACTGCAGGACAATATGCAAAACTTGGGCTAGAGATCGAAGGGGAACGTGTTCAACGAGCTTACTCTTATGTGAATGCGCCAAGCGATGACCGACTCGAATTCTATTTTGTCATTGTGCCAGGGGGCAAACTTAGCCCAAAACTCGCTAAACTTAAACCTAATGATACGTTGCAAATTACGGATGAAGCGACAGGTTTCTTTGTTTTAGATGAAATCCCATCATGTAAAAACCTATGGATGCTTTCAACAGGCACCGCTATTGGGCCTTTTTTGTCTATCCTACAGGAAGGTAAAGATCTGGAGCGCTTCGAGAAAATCGTTTTACTCCACGCTGTCCGTTATGAGAAAGATTTAAGCTATTTACCCTTAATGGAAACATTAGAACAACAATACCAAGGGAAATTGAAAATAGTTACCGTTGTCAGCCGTGAACATTGTGCAAATTCACTACATGGCCGTGTTCCTGCGTTAATTGAAAGCCACACTCTCGAAGATGCGGTTGGCCTAACGCTTTCACCCGAGACCTGCCATGTTATGTTATGCGGAAACCCCGAAATGGTGAGGGACACTCGCGATACATTAAAAAATAGTCATCAAATGGTTAAACATTTGCGCCGTAAACCCGGCCATATATCTAGTGAGCAATATTGGTAATGCAATGCACTACCCTGAAGCATTTTCAGGGTAGCATTCACTCTATGTGGTATTCGTGCATATGGTATCGACGCTATAGATAATCTACCGTTTCTGTTTCTTCACCATAGCGGTTAACACCCTCCATTCCCAGAAAAGCGCCGCAATCTATCACCATAATCATCGTAATAAATAAGGGTAAGAAACGCCCTATACCCCATTGCCACACAGGTTCAAATTGACTGACATCGATTGAAAAGAGAGCAAATGCCAATAAAATTAGCGCAAACCACCCTCCCGATTTACCACGATCATGTAAACGCTTCACAAAGATAGCGGCCAAAGGGTAAAGTAGTAAAATAAATAACGATATAGCAAGCGTTTCAGAGAATAGCAGTACATTTTGTAACAGGGCAACCGCCGTCATTAAAATAAAAATGACCGCAATACCTACCCAAAATGGCCGGCGACCGATACGGCCTTTGAAGGAAAAAGCCCATTGTTGTAATGTCATTACCTATTATCCTGATACAATGTGGAAAACTAAAAATGAGTGGTTCAAAAATGACCCAAATTTTATTTCGTTCTGTATACGCCATCATAACCATTTTTGTACTTAGTGCGCCACAACTGGCTATCGCTCAAAAAGTACCCACTTTGCCTGATACCGATTTCAAAGTCGCCTACTTAGCCCCAGATGCCCCTTCTTTTGAACTCACCATTCCAAAATTACGCAATCAATTCAATCAGGCTAATAAAGATTTATATCTCCATGAATATAAAGTTATTGCTAGCCAGGATATCTCTGCTCCCTATATTCGCGCAGCGTCTCGTATTAACCAACAGATATACTCCTCGGCAGTGTTAGAGCGTGGTAGTGAAAAAATTAAAAGTTTACAAATTACATTACTGCCATCAGATGACCCACAAGAAACCCAAAAAAATCGGCAGTTAATGGAAAACTATACTATTGCAATGATCCATATATTTGCCCCGGAAGTTTCATTGGACAACGCTCCAGAACTTACGGAAGCCTTAAATAAATTTATTGCCAATAATAATGCGACTCATGCTGAAGAAGCTCGGTTAGGCACTTTAAGATATATTTTAGTAAAAAGTGACAATAATGTGCTTACTTTTGCTGTTGAACCGATTAAGCTAGAACAACAAACACCCTAAACTGACTGTGATCACGCTCTAAGAACAAGCATGATGAAAAGCAAAGCTATTATTATCTATTGTTCTTATAATGCGAAAGGTGAATGGCGACAACATTGTCACGTTGCGCGTGTAACATAAGCGTGTGATGAATAACTTATTGATTAATCATTAAAACTCTCTGGTTGGAGGAAATAACATGCGACATCCATTGGTAATGGGTAACTGGAAACTGAACGGCAGCACACAGATGGTCAATGACCTCGTCGCTGGCTTGCGTAATGAACTAAGCAGCGTTGATGGCTGTGATGTGGCTATTGCACCACCTGCAATTTACTTAACCCAAGCTAAACACGCGTTAGCAGGTAGCCGTATTGCGTTAGGTGCACAAAACGTTGACGTTAACCTATCAGGTGCATTTACAGGTGAAACCTCTGCTGAAATGTTAAAAGATGTTGGCGCCAAATACATCATTATCGGCCACTCAGAACGTCGTACTTATCACAACGAAAGTGATGAATTTGTCGCTAAGAAATTTGCTGTATTAAAAGAGCAAGGCCTGATCCCAGTACTGTGTATTGGTGAAACTGAAGCTGAAAACGAAGCAGGCAAAACCGAAGAAGTATGCGCTCGTCAAATTGATGCCGTATTAAATTCTTTAGGCGCAGAAGCTTTCCAAGGTGCCGTTATCGCCTATGAGCCAATCTGGGCTATCGGTACTGGTAAATCTGCAACACCAGCACAAGCACAGGCAATCCATAAATTTATTCGTACTCATATTGCGAAGAAAGACGCAGCCATTGCCGAGCAAGTTATCATCCAATACGGCGGTTCTGTTAATGCTAGCAACGCAGCTGAGTTATTCACCCAACCAGATATCGATGGTGCCTTAGTGGGTGGAGCTTCTCTGAAAGCTGACGCTTTTGCTGTTATTGTTAAAGCGGCTGCTGAAGCAAAAAAAACTAAATAAGGTTATTTTAATACCTTGAGATTAACCGCCAAATATTGGCGGTTTTTTGTTTTAATTTTTTTAATTAATGCCTCTATTAATAATAAAGTTCATATCTAAAATTTTATCCTCCCATGATTCCAAATCATATGAATAATTATAATTTAATTTTTAATAAAATAATAAACAATTAATTAAATTTAAAATCAATTAACAAACAAATGATTAAAAATCTCAAAAAACAGTATTAATAAAAATATAAATTTATTCTCAAAGAAATAAAAACAACCATAATAACAGTGAGATACGGATTATTAGCCCTTTGCTTTATATATACTATCCATCATTTATTAAATAATAACGGTAGACAACCTATAAAAGTTAATACACATTTATCTCGCTAATCGCTCAACTAGATAATTAACATTAATAACTTTTACCCTGAAGGATAAATATGAAATATATAGTTGGTTTAATCTATAGCATCATAATTATATTCCCTACAATTTGTTTCTCTGAATTAAATAATGACTCTTGGCGAGTTAATACCAATATCTATTTGGAAATAGAAGAATACCAAGGTCAACGTGATTCATTTAAAAATAAGGTCTACGATAAAATCAGTACAGTTGGGCAATTAAAGTTATACAACCCTAAATCTGACTGGCGTTTTACCCTAGATCATCGTGAATCCTTAAGGAATCATGGCCGTAATTTCACAACTTCACGGGATTCTTACATTCGAAACCGCACACAAATTGATGCTATCAAACAAATTCTCAACACTTCAAAATCAGACTTAGAACTTGGTTTTCGTTACAGAAAAGAGTCAAACGATGTCGAGCCTAACACCAAAGCACGTTCTTCGAATCGTTTATATGGCCTAACCCCAGCCGGTGAGTACCGTTTCAACGATGATTGGTCTTTTAATTTTTGGCTTTCTTATTTTTATTACAGTAATTATTTCAATGACAGTAGCCATGAAGCGGAAACCGAATATGGCGTAACCTATAAATATTCAGATGCATTAAAAGCAAAACTCACTGTTTATATTGACAACCAATGGGATAAAAATTTCAGTACCCGCTTTTTACAATCACAAGTTCGTGCTTACTTACCCATTACCATTAAGCCGAACTGGAAAATTACTCCATATGTGCGTTATTTCTTACAAGAAAATACCTATGATAAAAATAATTATCTAACACAGGAAATTAAAAATGGCTTCCGCATTGGTTCTCGTGTGGAATACAAAGCTACACCATCCCTGACTTTATGGAGTGAACTCGCCTACGAGCCTTCAACATGGAGATCACCAAAAAAGAATGGGATCACGTCAGGGTATGATAATAAACAAACGCTATACCTCGGTAAAATTGGCGTAAAATACCAATGGTAACCTTTAATTTGCCATCAACTTATTTCTCATAAAAAAATAAGCCATATGAAATTTCATATGGCTTATATATTTTAAATTACAAAATCATTTAAATATAAGAATAAAATATTTCGAAAAGTAAATAATTAGTGAAATTATTAACTTTTTACGTTCCATTGTCGATTTAAATATCATTTAATTATAATTTATACTTACGTCACATAACAAAATAATATCAAACTGAAATTATTCTAGATTAGAATCAATTATTCTCAAAAATTTACTATTTAATATCAATTAGATAAATAAAAACCATCTCAACATTTATTTGCACTCTATTCCTCTTACTCTAAAAGAGAGAATACTACCAACTGTGAGCACTCTCACATCATAAATATATTCAGCCACTTATTATTTTCCGAAAAATAACCTAGAGAAAATAAAAATGAAGAAATTCACTTTACTTAGTGCTTGTATTTTCAGTGCATTTTCAATGGCTAACCCAATAACACAAGCCCAATTGAATGAATTATGGCAAGACAAACAAAAGTCTGCTCAAGAAATAGTGGATAATATGTCCGAGGCTGAGAAAATTGGTCAGCTCTTCATGTTAGATTTCAGATATTGGAATAAAGACAGCCATGGGGAACCCGCCCCTTTTCTCGTTATGAATGATGAAGTTTCTAAGGTTATCAATCAGTACCATCTCGGCTCGGTGATCCTATTTAGAGAAAATCTGATTGATACACCACAAACTGTGGAGTTAATTAATAAACTTCAATCTTCCCGCAGTAACCTTCCATTATTTATTGGCACCGACCAAGAAGGGGGCTATGTCACCCGCTTACGCGTAGGTACCGAAATGCCTGGTAATATGGCACTAGGCGCAACACGTAACCCAGCCCTTGCAGAACTAACAGGGATGATCCACGGATATGAGCTATCCAGTCTTGGTTTTAATATCAATTTTGGCCCAGTTGTTGATGTTAATAACAATCAAAATAACCCAGTGATAGGGGTACGTTCATACTCAGATGATAAAAATTTAGTTGGAACTCTGGCCACCAGCTATATTCAAGGTATTCATAAATATAATTTATTGACGTCACTTAAGCATTTCCCTGGTCACGGAAATGTTTCTGCTGACTCTCATGTTGATTTACCCGTTGTTAATTCTGACGCAAAAACATGGCGAGATACTGAACTCGTCCCATTCAAATACGCGTTATCTCATGGTGCTGATGCCGTCATGACCGCACATATTATTGTACCAGCACTGGATGACCATAAGATCACCACACTTGCCGGTAAACAAGTTGGCACCCCAGCGACGCTTTCCAAACCTATTTTGCATGATATTTTACGTGATGAGCTCAACTATGACGGCTTGATAGTGACAGATGCCATGGATATGGGGGCTATTGCAGACAATTTCGATATTAATTGGGCGGTAGAAACCTCGTTACTTGCTGGCTCAGATATTATTCTTATGCCAATCAAAATGTGGGACTCCCAAGCGGTTTCTCGTTTAGATAACATGTACCGCTATTTAGAAACACAAGCAGAAAAAAATCCAGAACTGAAGAAACGTATTGATGAATCCGCAAAACGTGTGGTGCTGAAAAAGCTTCAGCAAGAAATTACGGCACAACCTGTAGACTTAGTGAAAGCGGAACAAGTCGTCGCATCAAAAGGTCATAAAGATATTGAAAATATGGTTTCTGAGCAGGCTATCACATTAATTAAGAATGAGAATGTACTGCCTTATCAATTAAAACCGCTCAATCGAATTTTCACTATTTCTGATGAAAAACCACGCAATACTTTAATTCAAAAACAGTTAAATGATATCGCACAAGAAACGGGAGTTGCAATTATTACAGGCGAAAGTGTCGTTAAATTGAATGAAAACACACTAACTCAAGATGAAGCAAAAAAACTGGTGCAAAACCAAGATTTGGTATTACTGACGACCTATAATTTAAAGGATACGCCAACGAATGCTCAGCGTATCATTGATGCTGCAAACCAGCTTAAAACCCCGATTGTTGTTATCTCTTCACGTAACCCCTATGACATTGCATACCTAAACAATGTAAGCGCAAATATTGCCATCTATGGTATCACTGGATTTGATATCACCAATAATAACCGCAATTCGTTAGAAACCAATATTCGTAGCGGGTTACGGACATTATTTGCCAACACTCATGGCCAGCCGCTAAACCCACCTCAAGGGGTGCTACCCGTTAATATCAAAAACCCACAAGGTAACAAAGTCCTGTTCCCTTATGGTCATGGCGAAACTTATTCCACAGTCAATTAATTACACAGCCTATTAATTATTACCAATGATTCCGCCTTTATACCTCCACGGTATAAAGGCCAGATACTAACGCCTTGAATAAAGGTATAAAAAAATAAAATACACATAAAAATTAAAGGGTTAAAATGAAAACTTCACTGAATGGTTTACTTTTTGTTACGCTCACAGGATTGGCAACATCCGTTTTCGCAGCCGATCAAGTCAATAATGATTACTGGCGCGTTTCTTCCAACGTCTATATGGAACTCGAAAAATTTGAAGGGCATCATAATACCAGCGGTCGTAAGGTCTACGACAAAACCACGATGGTTGGGCAGCTATTTTTAGTGAATCCTGAATCAAAATGGAGCTTTTTTCTGGAACATAAGGAATCATTAAGAAGCTACAACCATAATTTTTCAACATCCAAAGACTCTTTTATTCGTAATCGTACACAAATTGGTGCTACTCGGAAAATGTATGCCAGCGAGATTGGCCAGTTCAATTTAAATGTCACCTATCGCAAAGAATCCAATGACTCCGCACCAGGTACACAAGCGCGCCCATCGAATACGATGTTTTGGTTAATGCCTAGCGGGACATACAATTTCAATGATAAGTGGGCGTTTAACTTTTGGGATGCAGTTTATCACTACGACAATTTCCACGCCCCCAACAGTTATGAGTGGGAATCCGAGCACGGGCTTGTTTACAAGGTCAATGATTCCGCAACCGCCAAAGTCTATCTATACACCGATTGGACATGGGATAAAGACTTTAATAAGACATGGGAACAAAACCAAATTCGCGGTTATTTTCCTATCACGTTAAACCAGGATTGGAGCGTAATGCCTTATTTTCGCTATTATTTAAATGAACATAACTACGATAGCAACAAACGTACAACTCAGAAAGTTAAAGACGGCTACCGTGTCGGGACACAGGTTTTTTATAACTTAACACCAAAACTAACGCTATGGGGCGGCTTCGCGGTTGAACCTAGTACTTGGGAAAACCCAAAAAATGCAGGTATCACCTCTGGTGGCAATAACCGTCAAACATTTTATCTTGGCCAGTTAGGTGTCAAATACCAGTGGCAATAAATTAGCCCTAATATACCTCTCAGATAATACTCTAAATAGTTCAAATTGTAGGTAGGCGGCAAACAAACGAGGCCCTAGG
>NZ_JAMPQO010000021.1:0-171693 GCF_028482485.1 Providencia sp. PROV116
GAGCGAGTGCGTGCAGCCAACACCCCTACAAATTGAAATATGACGAGTATTAGCGTTGAATGATTTCGTCGAACACCCCTCCATTCGCAAAATGGGTTGCTTGCGCGGCTTGCCAGCCGCCAAAGCTGCCATCAACCGTCAGCAGTTTTAGTTCAGGAAACTGTTGTTGATATTTTTTGGCCACTTCGCTATTTCGTGGGCGATAGTAGTTTTTAGCTGCAATTTCCTGCCCTTGCGCAGAATAGAGGTGCTCTAGATAAGCTTCTGCAACCGCCCTGCGGTCACGTTTATCGACGGTTTTATCGACAACAGCGACGGTTGGCTCAGCGAGAATCGAAATACTTGGCGTCACAATTTCAAACTGTCCGCTTTCCCCTAACTCATTTATGGCTAATAACGCTTCATTTTCCCAAGCAATTAATACATCGCCGATACCACGTTCAACAAAACTATTGGTTGCGCCACGAGCCCCTGAATCGAGGACTTCTACATTTTGATACAGCTGTTTAACAAACTGCTTCGCTTTTTCAGAGTCTTGCTGGTTTTTATCTAATGCATATCCCCATGCTGCTAGATAATTCCAACGAGCTCCACCAGAGGTTTTCGGGTTGGGTGTCACCACAGAGACATCTTTGCGGACTAAATCGTCCCAATCTTTGATGTTTTTCGGGTTATCTTTACGAACTAGAAAGACGATAGTCGATGTATAAGGAGCTGAGTTATCGGGAAGTTTTTCTATCCAGTTTTTATCTATACGACCACTTTGTGCAATAGCATCAACATCATAGGCTAAAGCTAACGTCACAACATCGGCTTCTAACCCATTCACCACTGATATAGCTTGCTTACCTGAGCCACCATGAGACTGGCGAACAGTGACGGTATCCCCCGTTTTCTTTTGCCAATAATCACTAAATTCCTGATTATATTGCTGATAAAACTCACGAGTCGGATCATAAGACACATTCAACAATTGAATGTTTTTCGCCCATGTCCCTGTCGCTAACAGCAATAGCAATGCTGTCGTGAATTGTGATTTTTTTACCTGCCATGAACGTGTCATTTGCCTTCCCTCATTAAATTTGCGATAAGGAGAGGCTGACAGATAGCATCAATTACGGGAAATAATTAAAAAGAAAAACTTATAAGAATGAGGAATATATGAACAGAGTATTATCTGGAATACAGGATCAAACCTGCATAGCGGGAAATCACTATGCAGGAGAGATTTGCAATTATAGAGGGATTAGTACAGCTTCTTCGCCGTATCAAACCAATCCTTCTTAAAGACGCGCTTCATATTCATAACCGCATCAATAATGTCATGATGGACTAATTTTTCATTTTGAATACCCACACAGCGCCCGCCGTAGCCTTCCAACAGAAGTTGAATGGAATAAGCCCCCATGCGTGATGCTAAAATACGGTCATAAGCAACCGGAGAACCACCACGTTGGATATGACCAAGAACCGTTGCACGGGTTTCGTGGTGTGTTTCCTGCTCAATATATTTCGCTAATTCACCCACATCACAAACGTGTTCGGTAATAGCAACAATCGCATGGCGTTTGCCTTTTTCAATACCACGTTTGATTTCTGATAATAGTTCTTCGCGGTCAAAAGCCATTTCCTGCTCAGGTAACACTAAGAACTCACAGCCCCCAGCAATCGCAGCAGATAGCGTTAAATCACCACAGTAGCGACCCATTACTTCAACAATAGAAATACGTTTATGGGACGTCGAGGTATCGCGAAGGCGGTCAATAGCCTCAACAACTGTTTCAAGTGCAGTGAAATAACCGATGGTATAGTCTGTGCCAGCAACGTCATTATCAATCGTTCCCGGTAAACCAATACATGGGAACCCAGCTTCCGTCAGTGCTTTAGCCCCCAAATAAGAACCGTCACCACCAATAACAACTAATGCGTCAATATGATTTTTCTTCAGATTATCGAATGCGACAGCACGCACTTTTTCATCACGGAATTGTGGAAAACGAGCTGAGCCTAAGAAGGTACCACCACGGTTAATCATATCTGACACGCTATACCGGTCTAATTGCTTCATGCGGTTTTCATATAGGCCAAGGTACCCGTCAAAAATACCCATGACTTCTAAACCTTCACCTAATGCCGCGCGAACCACACCGCGGATCGCTGCATTCATGCCTGGCGCGTCACCACCACTCGTTAAAACCCCAATTCTTTTAATCTGCTTGACCATGATGACCTCTGATTAATGAACATAAAATTGCAAATCGATAAAACCGTTACGCTGCTAATCTTTTTAACGCTAATTACGCTGGCTTACTAGTGCTGAATTGATTCACCTAACAGCATAATACGGCAAAGAGTGAATTATGCATCTGCTTTCCATCAAGCTTTTATGTTTTATTGTGATCCAGTTTACATAATTCTAGCCGATCACCCCAATAGGTAAATCTTTCAATGCAAAAAAAGCCCTAGAGTACCAACTAAAGCGAATTACCCTAGTTGAATCTTAGTTTGAAATAAAAATTAAGTATTGATGATAACACTTAAATTCCTTCGATGCTGTACCTATAAAACAAAAGAAAAGCACCATTTGGTGCTCTTTTAATTAACGAACAAAAACGAAAATAAAATTGGCCTATGTATAGTAATAACGCGTTAAATGGAAAAAAATAGGCGCGGCAAAACACAATGAGTCAATGCGATCCAGCATGCCCCCATGTCCTTCAATAATCGCCCCAAAATCTTTAATACCACTATCACGCTTAATGGCTGACATACATAACCCTCCCACAAACCCCATAATGGTAATCGCTAATGACATCAGTCCCGCAACCCACCAGCTAAATGGAGTTACCCAGTAAAGGCAAATACCAATAAGCACTGAAGATAATACGCCGCCAATAAAGCCTTCAATGGTCTTGTTTGGGCTCAACTTAGGCACAATAGGCCGTTTACCCATTAACTTACCAAAAACATACTGCAACACGTCTGAAATTTGCGTCACAATAATCAAGAAAAGTAATAATTTTACGTTTTCGCCTTCATAACCTTGAATATTCAGCATCAACAACGCGGGTACATGGCTCAAACAGAAAACCGCCACCAACATTCCCCACTGAATTTTTGCTGTTCGCTCAAGAAAATGAAAGGTATCTCCCGCTAAAGCAATGCGAGTCGGCAAGAAAAGGAAGACAAAGACAGGCACAAAAATTGAAAATAACCCATACCATTCAATACCAACTAAGACATATTGCAATGGAATAAAAACAAAAAAGCACCAAAATAATGCTTCATGGTCACTGCGCCGTGTTGGCGTTAAGGTAATAAACTCTCTGAGTGCAAAGAACGATATCAGCGCAAATAAGATCACCACACCTATATTGCCAAGCACAACAGCCAGTACACAAATAATGCACATGACCCACCATGCACGAATACGCGCATTCAAATTATCAATAGTTGGGGTGCTTTTTTCACCTGAATAACGGTATGCAAGAATACCACCAATAACACTAGCAAATACCAGTATCCCAAAAACACCTGACAACAATAATACTAATTCCCTGTCCCCAATATTCATGGCATTAGCTCCTCAAGCGCTACTTTTGCTCGCTGCAAAAAGGCGATTTTATTTTCATTTTCCATAAGAGGCTCCAGAGGCTTACCAACGATGGCTGAACAAATCACCGGCACAACAAGCTTTGACCCCTTCGGTAACACACGATTTAAATTTTCCAAATAAACGGGAACAACTTCAACATCAGGGTATTTTTTCGCGAGATGGTAAAGCCCACTTTTAAATTGGCTTAAAGTTTCCCCATCACCACGTGTGCCTTCAGGAAAAAATATTAATGAATGCTTTGCCTCTAATACTGACTCTAAAGGAGCTAATGTATTATTTTGAGCTGGCTTATCACCTTTTCTATCGACCAATACCGCCCGAAAAACCTTATTAACTAAATAACGTCGAAACGGTGTTTTGACCCAATAATCTTTAGCGGCAACCGGGTGAACAAAATGACGCATTAACGGCGGTAACCCAGACCAAATAACCAAACCATCAAGATGGCTTGAATGATTGGCATAATAAATACGTGTGGTCATTGAAGGTTGGCACCCTACCCAACGAGTGCGAACACCTGTTAATAAACGGCAGGTTCCCGATAACAGCATGCCCATTCCCTTAGCTAAAAGAGAAATTCTCTGCACTTTTTCCATCTTTTTTCCTTGCTAACGTTTTATCAAACGAAAATTTGCAAAATTACGAAAAGACCTGAATATCGTTTAATTAACAAGATAGAGAGTCGGTTACAGGAGCACAACGGGATAAGTTCTGATTTGCAATATAAGAAAAGTAATATTGAGATAAATAGCAGGAAATACGTGATTGGTGTAGCAATATATCATCATATTACTACACCAAAATAACACTCAACTAACGTCAATAATTAAATATTATTTTTTGTCAGCGGCAATACGGTCACGGATGTTTTGTGCACGTTCGCTTGATGGTGGGTGAGAGTCAAACATGCTTGTCTCGCCGCTACCCATTTTCGCTAATTTTTCAAAACCAGTGACTAAACCGTCAGTTTTAACACCACGTTTTTTTAGTAAGTCATAAGAGAAGTTATCTGCTTCGCTTTCTTGGTGTTGAGAGAACTGTGAGTTAATCAGTTTTTCACCCAGAGCTGCAACTTGTGATGCACTCAGTTGTTCTACAACGCCACCCGCTGATGCTGCGGCAGTACGTGCAGCAACTGCCGCATAAGCAACTTGCATTGCTTTACGTGTATGACCTAATGCAACGTGGCCCATTTCATGACCCAGAACGCCTTCAACTTCGTTATCGTTCATCACATCCATCAGGCCGCTATATACACGCACACAACCATTTGCCATTGCCCATGCGTTGACATCGCTAGTCAGATAAACTTTATAGTTTACTGGAGTACCATCAACTTCGTTACCCAGTGCTTTTGCAATTTTGTCTAAGCGTTTCGCATACTTGCTAGACGCTGGAGCAATTTTGTTTTGCGCATCCATTTCTTTACAAGATTGGTCACTTAATTGTTTAACATCAGAGTCAGTCAGTGTCGCAGCTTGGAATAATTGCATGCCTGAGTTAGTCAACATCCCTTGGTCTAAATTTTTACAACCCGTTAAAATGACAGCAGAAACAGCAACTGCCACAAGCGCTTTCATCTTCATAGAACATTTTTCCTTTAGTATATATAGGTATTATTTTTTAATGACGCTAAAGACTATAAATTCTGCGAAAAATAACAATAGGAATAAAGCCATAATTATCCAATATATGAATTTGATAACGTTTTTATTAAAATTGCAAAATAGACAGAATATTATTCCAATAATAGGTACACATACAGATTGCATGCAAATGGCCATTAGGGCAATGGCCAAAAAATCACTCTAACTACTTAATAAATAACTCAATAACACAAAAATCATTTTCTGTATTCTTTTCAACAATAAATTGCAGAGCTTCTCGATTTTCTTTAATTAATAGAGTGTCAAATGGCTTTAAATAAAAGGAATCTGAATTAATTTTCATACTCAAACGAGGTGTAATATTAAAAATTAAGATCTCACTAGCCCCACTCACCCAAGAATTAATGAACGCAGTATTCACCCATTGTAAGCGAGCCTGATATTTTTCAGGGTTATAGATGACATTAAAATCACGAATTGCACCTTGAACGAGTTCCGCATAAACCTCGCTTTCCCCATTAAAAGCAAAAAATTCTTTTTGCTGTAAGGTCACCGCCGGTTTCTTATCTACATGCAAAATAAGTCCTTCTCCTTCCAATACACCAATAATACGTTGCCGATTTTGGAAAAAGGAAAACGAGCCCGCCGTTTTAACATCTGCTATTGACACTCGCCAATCAAAATCATCTAAACCTTCACCATGGCTGCGCGCCAATTCAAGTGTCGACCCTTGGCCATTTTTCCAAGGCATATTGCGATAATCTTGCGTCGTTAATATCTGAGTCATAAGGTGAACCCTACTTTGGTGGATACATTATTTTTATAGTTAGCTTATCTAATGGCTAACCTAATCATAGATAAGCTATTTTTAGATACTCTTAAACTGTAACTTTAATCCGAGAGAATTAACGATTTTTATAATCGTCATAAATGTTGGATTTCCCTGTCCTGATAGTGCCTTATATAAACCTTCACGACTCATTCCAACTTCTTTAGCTAATTGACTCATATTTCTTGCCTTTGCAATATCACCAAGTGCAGCGAGAACTAGACTAGGGTCACCTTCTTCTAGAATTTCGTTTAGATACATTTGTATTTCTTCTTCACTGTTTAAATACTCAGCGATATCAAATTCTTTTAATTTAGTATTCATAGTTCCCCCTCAACTTCACCAAAAAGGAGTTTAGCTTTATGGATATCTTTCTGCTGCGTTGCCTTTGTTCCACCACAAAGTAAAATTATAATAACATTGCTTTTCTGCTTTAGATAAACACGATACCCTTGTCCTTCATGTACCCTCAGTTCCGAAAAGCCATCACCAATGGGTTGCACATCACCATAATTCCCATTCTTTAACCGCCTAATTCTCATTAGAATTTTAGTTTTAGCTCGAATATCTCTAAGGTTTTTAATCCAACTATCAAAACATTCCGTTGTTAGAACCGTGATCATAAGACTGCTCCTTGTCTTTATGTTTTTATCTTAGCAATCTTCGTTTAGTTGTCAACTATAGTTAACAAACATGAATAAAAGACTAGTTTAGAAATAAAAAAAAAGCCCCTAAAAGGGGCTATAAAAGACAGGGATGGTGTCTATGGCAAGGAAAAACTTCACTTATTGCTACTTCACTACTTACTATGGAACTCAGGATATAAAATTAACTAACTTGCATTACTACAGGTACTAACAACTAAACTTACTGAAACTGCATCGCTTGAAATTCTGCCATTTTATGCTGATTCATTTCTTGTTGGTGAATGTGTTCAAGCTCTGTTTTCTGTTCTGGCGTTAACAACTGGTACAATTCATGATGAATTCGAGCCATTTCAACACGTTGTTCCAGTTCTTTTTGCATTCGTTTTTCAAGTTCTTCACGAACCGCTTTGTCATCAAAGCTATCCGCTATAATTAATTTGTGCAGTGCTTCACGTTCTTTAACTAAAGCAGAGTTATCAACATGATAATGGCGCTGTGTTGCCATTAAATCACGTAATTGCTGACGCTGTTTTTCATTTAACGTGATACCATTAAACATAAAGGTACTGGCACGTTCTTCACTGCTAAATAACTCATGATGTTGAAAGGGCACAACCGCATTGCCTGTTGGCTTAGTCGTTGGCTCGGACTGCATCTGTAACATCAAAGGTGTTGAACTTTCATTTGCAGCACTTTGTGGCTCTTCTGCAAAAGCAACCGCTGGTCCGAACACAAACGCAGAAGCTAAAACTAACATTGCGGTTTTATGTACTGTATTATGTACTTTGCTATGTGTTGTTCTCAGCATTTGACACCTTGTCTCCGAACTGTGCTCGTGATTCAATGTGAACAAATATACACCTGTGGCTGCAAACTAGCGTCAGAGCATGTAAAAGAACGTAAAGTCATGGAATCGTACAGATTGTTATCGTATTTTGGCAGTTGGAGGACTTAAAAAATGCATAAAATCCTATTAGTTGATGACGACCGTGAACTCACGTCGCTGTTAAAAGAACTGCTGGAAATGGAAGGTTTCAATGTTGTCATCGCCTATGATGGTGAACAGGCATTACAGCAAATTGACTCATCCATTGACCTGTTACTACTTGATGTCATGATGCCGAAAAAAAATGGTATTGAGACATTAAAAGAACTGCGCCAAATCCATCAGACCCCTGTTATCATGTTAACGGCTCGCGGTAGTGAGTTAGATAAGGTTCTGGGCCTAGAACTCGGTGCAGACGACTATCTACCTAAACCGTTCAATGACCGTGAACTGGTAGCACGTATTCGTGCTTTATTACGCCGTTCTAACTGGAGCGAGCAAACTCAAGGCGACAATAGCAATACCCCTGTTTTACAAGTTGATAAACTGCAACTTA
Source organism: Providencia sp. PROV116 (assembly GCF_028482485.1). Taxonomy (NCBI): domain Bacteria; kingdom Pseudomonadati; phylum Pseudomonadota; class Gammaproteobacteria; order Enterobacterales; family Morganellaceae; genus Providencia; species Providencia sp. PROV116. The sequence goes on from NZ_JAMPQO010000021.1 coordinate 8,082, forward strand.
ACCCAGGTCGCCAAGAAGCCAGCTTTGATGAGGAAATTTTGGACTTAACAGGGACAGAATTTACGTTGTTATATCTACTCGCACAGCACCTAGGCCAAGTGGTTTCTCGTGAACACCTTAGCCAAGAAGTACTTGGGAAGCGCTTAACACCGTTTGACCGTGCTATTGATATGCATATTTCAAACTTACGCCGCAAACTTCCAGAACGCACTGATGGCCAGCCGTGGTTTAAAACTCTACGTGGCCGCGGATACTTAATGGTTTCTGCCACATGATCAACAGCTTAACCGCAAGGATCTTTGCGATCTTCTGGTTTACCCTCGCACTAGTATTAATGCTAGTGCTGATGGTGCCCAAGCTCGACTCTCGGCAAATCACCGTCCTGATGGAAAGTGAACAACGCCAAGGGGAGATGCTTGAGCAGCATATTGAAGCCGAACTCGCACAAGCTCCGATGAATGACCTACTTTGGTGGCGGCGTATTTCTAACGCTATCAAAAAATGGGCACCTCCCGGCCAACGGTTGATTATCGTCACCAGTGAAGGCCGTGTGATTGGTGCAATGCCAAGTGAAATGCAGGTAATACGTAACTTTATTGGGCAGTCCGATAACGCGGATCACCCGAAAAAGAAAAAATATGGACGAGCCGAAATCCTCGGTCCTTTCTCCATTCGTGATGGGGAAGACCACTACCAACTATATTTAGTTCGCCCAGCAAGCAGCCCACAATCTGACTTTATTAATTTATTGTTTGATAGGCCTTTCTTATTACTGATTGCCACCATGCTGATCAGTGCTCCACTATTATTATGGTTATCTTGGAGTCTCGCCCGCCCTGCTCGTAAATTAAAAATGGCCGCGGACGATGTAGCGAAAGGAAATTTACGTCCACACCCAGAACTAGAAGCCGGTCCGCAAGAGTTCTTGTCTGCGGGAAATAGCTTTAACCAGATGATCAGTGCCCTTGATGGTATGGTTAGCGCGCAGCAACGCTTAATCTCTGATATTTCTCATGAATTACGCACTCCACTGACTCGTTTGCAACTGGCAACCGCCTTATTGCGCCGTCGCCATGGGGAAAGTAAAGAGCTAGAACGCATCGAAACCGAGACCCATCGCCTAGATAGCATGATTAACGATTTACTGGTGTTATCCCGCAGCCAGCATAAAAACGAAATCTTGCGTGAGAATATCAAAGCCGATGAACTTTGGGGTGATATCCTAGATGATGCTAGCTTTGAAGCTGAGCAAATGAACAAAACGCTCGAAGTCACTTCTCACCCAGGGCCTTGGCCGTTATATTGCAACCCTTCTGCCGTCGGTAGTGCATTTGAAAATATTGTGCGTAACGCATTACGTTATTCGCATACACACATTGCCGTTGATTTCAAAGAAGAAAATAACGGTATTCTCATCACCGTCGATGATGATGGCCCCGGTGTTAGCCCTGCTGACCGCGAGCACATTTTCCGCCCATTCTACCGCACTGATGAAGCTCGAGACCGAGAAACAGGCGGTACTGGTTTAGGCCTTGCAATTGTTGAAACCGCCATAACACAACATAAAGGTTGGGTGAAAGCGGATGACAGCCCATTAGGTGGTTTAAGGTTACAAATCTGGCTACCTGAACACGGCCGATAAATTAGCTTTATTCATTACCAATAACCCCCTTTCTTTTTATTAAAGAAGGGGGGTTATTTTTTTAATCAACATCTACCTACCATTATTAATAGAGAATAGTCCTATATTGCCTCTAAAAACAACAATTCCTAAATACCCGACCAATATAAAACTCTATTTTTATACTATTTAACCCATAAAAAAAGAATAATAGAGAGGAATACTTAAAATTAACCATGTGGTAATCCAAAAAAAAGTATATCGTTTTATATCTTAATATGTTACTAACTTCTACACCGACTATATTAATCTGATATTCTGTTTTACTTAGTTAAAGTGTGATAATTGATATTAACAGAAAGCACAGAAGCCCAACTCAATGCAAATTAAGATACTTATAATGTGGGCTGATAATAATCATATTTTAACTTTATTTAATTTACAGGTTTTCCCTTATTAACCTGTTCAATATTAGGCGAACTCAACTTCAAATGGATTTATCAATGAAAAAATTCAAGCTCACTAAGCTAGCCATACTTGCTGTGTTCGGCGCCATAAGTGCACAAAGCGTTGCGGGGGGATTAGTTCTACCCGATAACAACTTACGCAGTGATCTTGCTTGGCTTTCTGAACGTAACGTCATCCAAATTAGCTTATCAACTTGGCCACTATCCCAAGAAGAAATCACACGTTCTTTAAATAATGCAAATATTACTAATAGCGAACAAGAAGTCATTATTCAGCGCATTAAAAAGAACCTTGACCGTAAGAAAAACAGCGTTCAACTAGAAACTCACCTTGCATCTAGCCACAACTCTATGCCACAGGGCTTTGCCCAGAGTGAATATAGTGATATTCGCTATACCGTTTCAGGTAACTACAGCACTGACGACGTAGACTTAAACCTCACCGCAAATGGCGAACGTGCTTTACGCGTTGAAAATGGTTCTGACTACAACCTCAATGGCTCATATGGTGGTGTAAAAATTTGGAACCAATGGGTATCCTTTGGTGAAATCCCACAATGGTGGGGACCGGGCCACGATGGTAGCTTAATTCGTACCGATGCGGCTCGCCCTGTTACTGGCTTCTTAATTCAACGTGCTGACCAAAGCCCATTTGAAACTCCATGGCTTTCTTGGATTGGTTCGTGGCAATACCAACTCACCGCAGGGCAAATCAAACAATATTCTTCCCAACCCAACACTAAACTGATTGGTTTACGCATGACCATGAACCCAACTGACTTCTTCGAACTCGGTGGTTCTCGCGTAGTCATGTGGGGAGGCGATGGCCGCCCTAATAACTGGAACTCTTTCTGGAACGCGATGGGCGGTAGGGATAATACTGGTGACTATAACGATGACCCAGGCAACCAACTCGCAGGTTTAGACTTTAAACTGAAACTTTACCCGTTAATCGACCTACCTGTCAGCCTATATGGCCAAATGGTCGGTGAAGATGAAGCCAACCTTTTCCCATCGAAAAACGCCTTTATGGGTGGTATCGAAGGTTATCACACACTATGGGGCCAGCCATTAAATTGGTATATTGAAGGTGCGAACACCCATACTGAGTGGGACAAAGACGGCGTAATGTATCGCCACTTTATCTACAAAAATGGTTATTACCAACAAGGTGCATCACTAGGCCATGCGATGGGCGGCGACGGGCGCATGCTCACCACCAAAGTGGAATACACTCTCGATGATGACAACCGCGTCAGTTCTCGCTTGATGTACGCGAAAGTGAATAAATCTAACTTTGATGGCAACAAGTTGTTCCCTAAATCAGAAACCATCAAAGGCGTTGATTTCGGTTGGTGGCATAACTTTGACAATGACGTCAGCACTGATGCGAAAGTTTGGGTATCTAAAACTGATTACGAAACACGCAATGATTTAGGCGCCGCCGTTACGGTAAACGTGCCGTTTAAGTGGTAGTTAGCAGATATTAAGCATATTTTATCAAAAACGGGTTATGTTTTTAGCATAATCCGTTTTTTTATCCCTCGAACATGATTATTCTAGCCAAAAATACGCCATTCATATAATCCCTTATAACAACCAAGTTAATTAATATAATCAATTAAGCATTTTATTAATCTATTCCTACACGGAATTCGGATAAATATAGAAATATTAGGATCTGGCTTTTATTGAACCCACACTAAAAGCAATGATATACAAGGAATAACTTAACTTAAATATTTAATCGCGTACAAAGCGTAAGAATAGGATTATAACCTAATAATTTAAAATAACTTATTCTATTGGTGATTGTGTTAGGACTATTCTCTAACGCTATCGCAGTGATAGTCAGTAACTAGCTTTAATGGTATTATTAATCGCTTTTTACTTGACCAAATAAATGCTGAGGCATACCCTTTGGCGGTAAAAAAACAATAAGCTTTGCTTATCAATTGAGCAAATTAGCAAAAAATGCAATGTTTTCAATTGATAAGTATGCATTTACAAATTCAATGGTGCTCTGGGACCCGACAACCCAGTGCGGTAGCTATGGGTGTTATTAATAATTAACACCTTAAAAGTTAACTATAGACCACTTTTAATTTATTACTTATTTAATAACAAGGTTCTCAGTGAAAATATTCGTGACTGGTGGCGCAGGCTTTATTGGTTCTGCTGTTATTCGCCATATTATTAATAATACTAACGACAGTGTTGTTAATATTGATAAATTAACTTATGCAGGAAATTTAGAATCTTTAGCATCAATTTCTGAAAGCCCCAACTATATATTTGCTCAAGCCGATATTTGTGATTCTGCAGTCATTAAACAACTCTTTGATCTGCACCAACCCGATGTGGTGATGCACTTAGCAGCTGAATCCCATGTTGACCGCTCTATCGATGGCCCAAGTGAATTTATTCAAACGAATATTATCGGTACCTATACTTTATTAGAAGCGGCTCGCCACTATTGGAACCAATTGCCTACCGATAAAAAATCAGCCTTCCGCTTCCACCATATTTCAACCGATGAAGTTTACGGCGACCTTGAATCAACAACTGACCTATTCACTGAAACCACTTCTTATGCACCGAGCAGCCCATATTCTGCATCTAAAGCATCCAGCGACCATTTAGTCCGTGCATGGCAACGTACTTATGGGCTACCAACCATTGTGACTAACTGTTCTAACAACTATGGTCCTTATCATTATCCAGAAAAACTGATCCCGCTTATTATTTTAAATGCTTTAGAAGGTAAGCCATTACCTGTTTATGGTAATGGGCAGCAAATTAGGGACTGGTTATATGTAGAAGACCATGCAAGGGCACTATACAAAGTTGTCACCGAGGGCAAAATTGGTGAAACTTATAATATTGGTGGCCATAACGAAAAAGCCAATATTGATGTGGTTAAAACAATCTGCAGCACCCTCGATAAATTAGTACCAAATAAACCGAATGGTATTAATCACTATGAAGAGTTAATTACTTATGTAACCGACAGACCAGGTCATGACCTCCGTTACGCCATTGATGCTACAAAAATTAAAAATGAGCTGAACTGGGTACCAGAGGAAACATTTGAAACTGGGCTTCGTAAAACAGTGGAATGGTATTTAACGAATGGTGAGTGGGTAGAAAATATAAAAAATGGTAGTTATCAATCATGGGTTCAACAACATTATGGAGATAGTAAGAAATGAAAATCTTGCTTCTCGGTAAGAATGGCCAAGTAGGGTGGGAACTACAACGAGCTTTATTACCACTAGGTGAATTAATTGCCTTAGATAGACACTCGAAGGACTATTGTGGAGATTTATCTAAGCTTGATGATCTAGAAAAAACTATAGAGTTGTTAAAACCGGATGTTATTGTCAATGCTGCGGCTTATACCGCTGTAGATAAAGCAGAAAGTGAGCCCGAATTATCTCAACTAATCAATAGTGAAGCTGTAAAAGTTTTAGCTCAGTCCGCTCAGAAAATTGATGCGCTGTTAGTTCATTATTCAACTGACTATGTCTTTTCTGGAGAAGGTGAACATTTTTGGCAAGAAGGCGATGAAACTGCAGCGTTAAATATATACGGTCAAACAAAGCTAGATGGTGAAAAATACATTCAGCAGTATTGTTCCAATCATCTAATCTTTAGAACCAGTTGGGTTTACTCTACTTATGGTAATAATTTTGCAAAAACAATTCTTAATTTAGCCAAAAAGAGAGAGATATTATCAGTTATCAATGACCAATATGGCGCCCCCACAGGTGCTGAATTGATCGCTGATTGCACGGCGATTGCTATAGTCCAAACGTTACTGGATAAAAACAAATGCGGTGTGTACCACTTAGTCTCTTCTGGTTCAACCAACTGGTATCAATATACTAAATTAGTCACACAAGAAGCACAAATAAATGGTATAGAATTAGCTTTGAGGGAATTAGATGCTATTCCAGCAACCGATTATCCCCTACCGGCCAAACGCCCATATAATTCAAAGATGAATAACAACAAATTTAAAAAAACATTCAATACTGAATTACCAAATTGGGAATTAGGTGTTAAACGCTTAATTAAAGAATTATCAATTAAATAAGAATTTGTAGAATATAAAAATGGAAAAAACGTATAAAGGTATTATCTTAGCAGGCGGTTCAGGAACTCGTTTATATCCAGTAACTATGGCAGTAAGTAAACAACTGCTACCTGTTTATGATAAACCAATGATTTATTATCCATTAAGTACACTGATGCTAGCTGGCATCCGAGATATTCTAATTATTAGTACCCCGCTAGATACCCCTCGCTTTCAACAATTATTAGGTGATGGCAGTCAATGGGGGTTAAATTTAGAATATAAAGTACAAGAAAGTCCTGATGGGCTAGCACAAGCATTTATTATCGGCGAAGAGTTTATTGGTAATGATAATTGTGCCCTTATTCTTGGTGATAATATTTTCTACGGACACGACCTGCAAAATCAACTTGAAAAAGCGACTAAGAAAGAGTCCGGTGCGACTGTTTTTGCTTACCATGTAAATGACCCAGAACGGTATGGCGTTGTTGAATTTAATGAAACTGGTACCGCTATCTCTTTAGAAGAAAAACCTAAAAAACCTAAAAGTAATTATGCGGTTACTGGCCTATATTTTTATGATAACACAGTTATTCAGCTTGCAAAAAACCTGCAACCATCAGAACGCGGTGAATTAGAAATCACCGATATTAATCGCCTTTATCTTGAACAAGGCAACTTATCAGTAGCAATGATGGGTCGCGGTTATGCATGGTTAGATACAGGAACGCACCAAAGCCTAATTGATGCAGGTAATTTTATTCAAACATTAGAAGAACGCCAAGGTTTAAAAGTTGCTAGCCCTGAAGAGATTGCTTACAGAAAAGGGTTTATCACAGCTGATGACGTTAAAAAGCTGGCAAAACCTTTATCCAAAAATTCCTATGGCCAATACTTACTAAAAATGGTTAAAAACAAATGAAAATTACCCCAACTGAAATTTCTGATGTATTAATTATTGAGCCGAAAGTATTTGAAGATGAGCGTGGTTTTTTCTTTGAAAGTTTTAATCAAAAAAAATTTGATGAAGCAGTTGGCTACCATGTAAATTTTGTACAAGACAATCATTCAAAATCAGTAAAAGGTGTACTCAGAGGGTTACATTATCAAGAAGAACCCTATGCACAGGGGAAATTAGTAAGATGTGTTGTTGGAGAAGTATTTGATGTTGCTGTTGATATCCGAAAAGAGTCACCAACCTTTGGTAAATGGGTAGGGGTCAATTTATCAGCCGAAAATAAACGTCAATTATGGATACCTGAAGGTTTTGCACATGGTTTTTTAGTTTTAAGTGAAATAGCTGAGTTTAATTATAAAACAACTAATTATTACCATACACAAAGTGAAAAGTGCATAAGATGGGATGATATAAACTTAAGCATTAAATGGCCTCTATACAGTGCACCAATCTGCTCAGAAAAAGATAATCAAGGTATCCAATTCAATAAGTTATTATAGAAATACAATTGAAGTCATTCTAACGGTTAATTTTAGTACATAAGTATAGTTGCAATTCAAATAACAATAAGAGCAAAACTCACAAGTAATTGTAACTACAATATTTACATATAAACTCATAGTATACATACTTTACGATAATTGTATGTATTATTAAAAATAAACTTAAGGGATTCGCCATGAAAATTCTTGATTGTACACTACGTGATGGTGGTTACTATAATAACTGGGATTTTGAACCACATGTTGTAAAATCTTACCTTCAAGCCGTAGCAAAAGCTAAAATTGACTATGTTGAGTTAGGCTTACGAAACTTTCCTCAAAATCAATTTTTAGGGGCATATGCATATACAACAGAATCTCATCTTGCTACACTTGATCTACCTGAAGGTCCTATATATGGTGTCATGATTGATGCAAAAACTATTCTTTCAGCTCCCCATTCTATTGAAGAGGCTATTGACATACTATTTATACCTTCAGAAAAAAGTAAAATTCAGCTTGTAAGAGTTGCCGCACATTTTCATGAAGTAGAACAAAGTGAAAGAATAGTAAAAAAATTAAAATCCCTGGGATATATGGTTGGGTATAATTTAATGCAAGCGGGAGGTAAACCAGATTCAGTTATTGCAGAGAAATCATCAATAGCTGCATCATGGAATATGCTGGATGTATTATATTTTGCCGATTCATTAGGAAATATGGATACTAATGAAGTAAAACGAATTGTCAAAGCAATAAGAAGCAAATGGAAAGGACCATTAGGTATCCATACCCATGACAATATGAATAAAGGGTTAGAAAATACCTTAACAGCATATAGTGAAGGAGTTGAGTGGTTAGATTCAACAATAACAGGAATGGGCAGAGGGGCTGGCAACACTCAAACTGAATATTTGCTATCTATCATTAAAAATAGTAATTCAAAATATAATGCAAAACCAATCTTTGAATTAGTAGTACGTTATTTTGAGCCCATGCAAAAACAATATGGCTGGGGAAGTAGCCTTCTCTATTTCCTTGGCGCACAAAATGATATTCACCCGACCTATATCCAAAACTTGCTATCCAATCCTCATTATGGTAAGGACGAGATTGTTGGTGCAATAGACTATTTAAGCCAATTAGAAGGAACTACATCATACAATGGCTCCATACTTGATACAGCTATTAATTTCTCAAGTAGCAACCAAAAGATGATACATAGTAAAAGCGATATAACTAATATTTTTGAAGGAAAAAATATTCTAGTACTTGCAAATGGCCCTAGCATAAAAAAATATTCAAGCGCACTTTGCCAATACATAAAAAAAACAAACCCAATAGTTATATCCGTTAATATAATTGATGAAATTCCAGAAGAATTAATTAACTATTATATAATATCTCACAATTCAAAATTCTTATCTGATTCCAAACGATATGAAATGATTAAAAAACCCATAATTCTTCCCAAAAATAGATTTACACCCTCAGAATTAAAATTACTTCAACATAACTCTATTCTAAATTATGGATTGGTAATTGAAAAAAACACATTAGAAATTAAAGATGATTATGTAATATCCCCATATGATGTTACAGCATCTTACACTATGGCACTATTAACTGTAGCTAATGCCAAGAATATAACATTAGCAGGTTTTGATGGATATGAAAAAGAAGATAATAGACAGCAAGAAATGATTGATATATTCAATAAATTTGATTCATTAAAAGTAAAGTCAATCACTCCAACAATATACCCTATTTCAAAAGGTTCCTTATATGCCATCTACCCATAATTATAGTACCTATATTTTTGATTGTGATGGGGTTATTTTAGACTCAAACAAATTAAAAATAGATGCTATGAATAGGGTATTAAATAATATTACTGAACAGTCAGCCTTAGTGGCTGATTGTATTGACTATTTCAAAAACAATTTTGGAAAATCAAGATTTCATCATGTCCAAATATTTGTAGAACATATATTATTAATACCTAAAAAACAAAGAGAACAGTTTAAAAATTTAATTCTTAATGACTATTCTGCATTATGTAAAGAATTATACTTAAACTCTAGCTTAACCCCAGGCTTTTATGAATTTATAAATAGCTTAAAAGGAAAAAAGTATGTAGCAAGTGGCTCTGAAGAAAAAGAATTACAGCTAGTGTTTAAAGAAAAAAATTTAAGCACTTACTTCGATGGTATATTTGGTTCTCCATCTAGAAAATCCGACATTGTCAAATCTATTATTGAAAAAAACAATAGTAAGACATATATTATGTTTGGTGATTCGCTATCAGACCTATCCGCCGCTATAGAAAATAATATACAATTTATTGGTTATACACCGTATTCTAATGTTACCTCCCTATTAATTAAAAAATGTGAAGAGAATAACTTTCAAACCATTAGTAATTGGAGTGAGTTAAATTGATAACAGCATTTCTTCCATGCCGTAAAGGCAGCCAAAGAATTAAAGATAAAAATGTAAAAATTTTTGCTGGAGTATCTGGTGGGCTACTCGAAATAAAATTAAAGCAGCTTTTAGCTTGTAAGGAAATAGATAAAATAATTGTATCTTCAAATGATGATAGAGTTTTATCTTTTTCTAATAAAATCAATCATTCAAAAATTATTATAGATGAAAGGCCAGAGCATTTAGGTAATAGTCAAACAACTACAGATGAATTAATTAAGTATGTACCTACCATAATAAAAGAAGGCTCTATTCTTTGGACTCATGTGACCTCCCCATTTGTTACTAGTGAGATTTATACAAATTTAATTAATACTTATAAAGAAAAATTTTTAGAAGGTTATGACTCTTTACTAACAGCAAAAAAAATCCAAAGTTTTTTGTGGAATTCAAATGAACCTATAAATTATGACAGAAACATTGAAAAATGGCCAAGAACACAGACTATAGAACCAATTTATGAGGTCGATAGTGCCGCATTTATTGCATCACTAGATATATATAAGAAACACAATGACCGCATAGGATTAAAACCTTTTATATATGCTCAAGGAGCCTTAGACTCTATAGATATTGATTGGCCAGAGGATTTTACTATCGCAGAGAAGATATTTGAGTATAAAACAAATAAACACAAAGAGAGCTAAGCCAAGTGCATCTTCCAAAAGTAGCTAAAAATACAATTATATATATAATTGGAGATATAGTTACAAAATCAATACCTTTTTTATTATTACCTATAGTAACTCATTATCTAACTCTAGAAGAGTATGGCCAAGTTAGCTTCTATCTAACTATCATAGAGATTTTAACAATCTTTGTCATAATGGGGGGGCAAAACTACTACCGCTATATATTTTTTTCCACTGAAAATAGGAATGGAATCATTTTCATTCCCTTTTTTCTTTCATCTATATTTTTTCTGATCTTTCAAATTCCGTTATTTTTATATGATGTATTTATAGAGAGCATCGGTAGTTATGTATTTTTACCTACCGTTGCCTTCGGGCAATCTATCTGCGCATTAATAATTTGTAAATTTCAAATGGAAGAGAATCCTATAGGTGTAACTACTATAAATATATCCTTAGCTATTGTGTCTTTTATTTCAACAATAATACTGCTACTAAATGGATTTGGCCTAGAAGGTAGAACTATATCTATAATTATTACACCGGTTCTTATTGGTTGCATTCTAACAATAATTCTACTAAAAAAAGAACATTATTCATTTACAATTATACAAAACCATTTTTACAACTCCCTTAGTTTTGGTGCAAAATCACTAACGACTAGTTTAAGTTGGTGGTTACGTTCGGGAATGGATAGGGTTATTATTCAGCAAATATTAGGTGCTTCTATATTAGGTTTATACGCAATAGCTATACAATTATCTATGGTAATAAGCGTTGTATCTCTAGCATTTAATGTCAGTATTATGCCAAAAATTTTTAGTTTAGTAAGAGAGAAAAAGAAAAAGGTACTTTTAAAATTAATTTTAAGCTCAACTTTAATTATTATATTATTCTCTACAATATTTATCATTTTAGCGCCATATTTAATCGGCTATATTTTACCTCCACAATACTCTAATTCAGTTATTTTGTTAACTCCGATAGTGTGTGGTATTGTTTTACATTTTATTTTCCTATCTTTATGCAATATTGTCACGGCTATGGGAAAACCTGGTACATTATCAGTTATTACAATCGCAGGATCTTTCATACATATTCTTTTATCCTATACTCTAGCAAAAAATATTGGCATTAATGGCATTATTTGGAGTTCTACAATTTCTTATTTAATCTCAATTATACTAATGATTCTAATTTTCTTCAATAAAACAAGCATTAAGGTAGCATAATGTGTTGCTTATTTATGGTTCGAAATTTTCTATCTGTGAAAACGGCATATGCAATTACTGAACAGTATAAGAAAAATGAAAAATATATTTATTCTATAGAATCTGATGATGATGAATATTTTTCCACAATAAAAAATACTGTAGCAACTAATATACCTGTAATTAAAACTGAGCCTATCAATTGGATTTTTAAAAGATTTAATTTTTTATTAAAATACAGATCATTACAATCAAGTTATAAAAAAATTCTTAGTATTTATACTAGATATCAAATTAGTGAAATCTTTATACACTACCCTGTGCATGAAAAAGAAGCACTCTATATGAAGGCAGCTAAAAAACTAAAAATAAAAATAAATTTTTATGAGGAAGGAAGTTGCTTTTATACTGACCGTAGAGGAAGAAAACTAGATGTTTATAGTAGGTTAAAGTTTTTTATACGAAAATCACTCCTAAAATGCCTAAGTATTAACTATGGATATCAATTAAATGCTGATGGCTGGTATTCTATATTACCTGTAAAAAAACAGCCAAATCACCTTATAAAAATATCATATAAAAAAATCGAGTGTCCTAACTTAAAATATTTATTTTTATCTCGTCCCGTTTTTGATGATTACCCTTCAATTTCTTTTGATTTATATATCCAATCCATAATAAAATTCATAAATACAATGCCTAAAAATGAAACACTATTTATTAAATTTCATCCTAGGGAATCACTAGATAATCAAAGAAAGACAATTGATAAATTAAATAGCTACTCTTCCTATATTGAGGTAAAAAAACTCGATTTAAATATAGCTGCCGAAGATATTGTATACAATATGGAAAAAGGCAGTTCAGTTTGTGCTTTTGACTCATCAACACTAATATATGGCAATTCAATAAATTCAAATATTAAATTTCATTCAGTACTAAATCATATTTATATGTATGATGAAATGAATGAGCTTAGTAATTTATACTCGCTATATACCAAAAAATTTAGCCATATTGAATATATAAAATGAATAACAACCTGAAGAAAGTTGATACTTTTACTTTCATAACAGTGTTAAGTATCGCTATACTATGTTTATTACCTTTTTCTCCATATCTATCTTTAATTTTATGTTTTCCTCTTCTTACATTGCTAGAAATTGAAAGTGTTAAAATAAAGAGTTTCTCAGTATTTTTCATTCTTATTTTTATTATATTAATTTCATATTTAGGAGCATCCAGGGGAATATTTGAAACACCTAACGATGACCTAGCTGACTACTATAAAAATTTCATTGCTCTTTCTAAAGGTAATCTCTATGCTCTTTTCGAATTTGGCTTTGGAGTAGAAATAGGTTTACCTTTTTTAAGTTTTTTACTTTCTATTGTGGCACCATATGCCCCCCCCCGTGTTTTTTTACTGTTCCACCTTATTATAATAAATACATTGTATGTTTTATTTATATACAAATACTCGAAAGTTGTTAATATTAAATACAAATCACTACTACTACTAACTTGTTTCCTTTTTTTAGGATATACCGCTGAAGCAAATTTATTGAGGCAGTCTTATTCTTCAATTTTTCTTCTATTTGCATTATTTTCAAAAAATAACAAACAAAAAGTACATTACATTATTATTTCAATGACATTTCATCTATCATCAATTCTATTATATTTTGCCTTCAACTATATATATAGAATAAACTTAAAAAAACTATTGATTTTACTTGCAGCATCACTCCTAACAGCAATATTTTTTGCGTCATTTATTTTGCCAATTTTAGTCCAATATCCTCAAATCAAAATTGATGCTTATATAAATGGTGATGGTGTTAATATTGAAACCATTTTATCAATCTATAAAGAGTTTATAATTATATTTCCCATTTCATTATTTTTATTTATCATTAATAAAATAGATATAAAATACATGTACATGCTAGTAGCATGGTTTGTAATCACATGTATCCTAGAATTTTTAATGTCTGGTATATCCCTAAGGATTAACCACATGATAATTACATTTTTGGTTGGCCCTATTTTATATACAATATTCACGAAATTAAAAAATACAGCTATTGTATTTGCATTTGTTATCATACCATTAATTTTTATATTGAAGATATATTCATTTGTTAACAATAAAAATGAGATGGCTTTATTTTCTGATGGAAATTATTTTTACAGTACACCATTTGAATATGTCGATTTTTTAACTCAAGATATATCTAATAACAAACGAGACTGGAAACGTCTTAATTATGAATAGTATTATAGCGAGTCACTTTATGAAATTTTCACTTATTCTCTGTACTCTAGGAAGAACAGATGAAGTCGCTCTATTTTTAGAATCCCTAAGTTTACAAACTTACCAAAACTATGAACTTATTATTATTGACCAAAATAAGGACGATAGATTAAAAAAAATACTGTCTGATTCATCAATTCAAGATAGTAAGATTTTGCATATTGTGCAATCAGTTCCTGGTTTATCTAGGGCCAGAAATGTTGGCATTCAGCATGCCTCAGGTAATATTATAGCATTCCCTGACGATGATTGTACCTATGATATAGATGTATTAGAAAAAGTAGCATTTTTTTTTACACATAACTCAAATAAACCACTAGCTCTAAGTGTCAACACTCGAGATATTAATTCAAGTTTTTCTCTAATTTTCTCCCCTAAAAATGAATGTTCATTTAGCAAAGATAAATTACTAGGGTGCTCTTTTACTCTTTTTTTCAGTAAAGAAGCCTCAAATATGCTTTTTGATGAACGCTTAGGTGTAGGTTCGGGATTCATTTGGGGAGCTGCAGAAGAAAATGATTTTCTTTACAGATTTTTAACATCTGGTGGTGAAGGATACTATCTACCTTCACCAACCGTTTTTCATCCAGCTAAAGAAAATGATACTTTAGATGTAACAAGAGCATATTTATACGGAGGAGGCTTTGCTGCTTTTAGATTGAAAAACAATGGGTTGGTTAGATTTATTAAGAGTAGCCTTTTAATATTCGTTGATATTTTTAAAAATTTAATTCTAGGGAAATGGAAAAAAGCGTCTTTTAAATTCATTTTCCTTTTGGGATACTTTGTTGGTGGATTGGCATGGAAAATAGCAAATAAATGAAAAAAATACTGATCATTGCACCAAGCTCAATATACGGTGGAGGTGAAGTTTATGTAAAAAACCTCATCAACTATATAAATAAAAACTATATTATTATAGTTGGAGCTTGTAATGAAAGATTAATAAATGAAATTAACAATAATGTTAATTTCATTTTTAAAGTTAAACCATCCACCTCTCAAGCCAATAAGCTTTACAATAATTTGTTAATTAATTACTACTCTTTTAAATATAATGTAGATATTATTTTTTTAAATGGACTCCCCGAATCGGCTCTTTATGCTTTTACCTTATTAAAAAAGAATATAGTTTGCATTGGTCACAGTAATGAGAGTCACTTGCGATATATTAATGACCAACATGGGTTGAAAAATTTCTTATTAAAAATATTATTTAAGCTTTCATTTAAAAAATTAAAATTATTTATTGCCATTAATGAGCAAGCAAAGAGTAATTTATTATATTTTTTCCCTAAATATAAAAAATCTCAAGTTATATATAATGGCGTTCCTGAAATGGTGATTGAAAAGAAAAAAAACAATGATTTTACAGTGGGAAGGATATGTCGATTACTCCCTGATAAAAATGTAAAACTAGCTATTGATAGCATGAAAAAAATCAATAAGGCATCTTTGATTATTGCAGGTGAAGGACCTGAAAAAAACAAACTGGAAGAACATGCCAATAGAAGTAAAATAGACGTAACATTTTTAGGGCATTGTAATGCTGCTGATTTCTTTTCAAAAATTGACGTAATGCTATTAACCACCCCCTCAAATAGTGACGGAGATGCAACTCCACTCGTAATTTTAGAATCGATGTCAGCAGGCATTCCTGTTATATCAACAAAAGTTGGAGGGGTGCCTGAACTAATTGAACATATGGTAACAGGTATTTTATGCGAAGATACTCCAGAAAGTTTTTCAAACGCAATAAATTTATTATTACATGATGAGATGTTATATCAAACAATATCCCATAACAGCAGAAATGCTTATATTGAGCGTTTTAGTTCCAAAATTACATTTGAACAAACACTATCTGAAATTAATAAACACACTAGTAATAATTAATATATTTATGATCACATACAATATATCAGATCAATAATATTGAAAAATATTATAGTTTAATACTGTCACTTACACTTGAATTTAAAAATAATTTGCTGCTTCTCTATTTATTTTTTGTTATTAAAATCACACGTTAGTTATATAATACAATTCCAATAAAGCAATTAGTACATCATCTATTATTCTGTATTCTAGATAGGATAAAAAATTGATACTCGCATTCATTTTCCTTATGCAAAGTAAAAGCGATTTTTTAATTTAATCCAAATATTTAATATTCATTCTTTTAGGTAATGATAGATCTACAGGTTCACATTCAAAGTTGTGTGTAACATTCAATCAATAGTTTAGAAAAGGGAATAAAATTGAAAACAAAGTAGGAATAGATGATTTGCTCATATTGAAGGAATAGGAGGGTAATTATTGATGATGACAAAATCATTAGATCATATTTTAGTATTCACCCCGAAAACCATAATTTTGCAGATTTAGACATACTGATACGAAATCAAGGCGTGAATCATAGAGATATTAATATTGATTCAGATTGCTGGGTAGGCGCTAAAGTAACTATACTAATGCTACAATTATTAGAAATGGCTGTGTTATTGCAGCAAAAGCTGCAGTCAATTCAACTTTTCCTGATAATGTGGTTATTGCTGGGATTTCAGCAAAAATAATTAAAAGAAGGAACTGATGAAAAAACAATCTTTTTTCTTTGTGCATTTATTTAATGACTACAGTGGAAGCCCTTTAGTACTGAAAAACATGATAAATGCAATAAAAAAATCAGGTGAAAGCATTACATTATTGACCAGTAAACATAGTGGATTTTTATCAAATATTAGCGAGACCAGTTACATTAGATTATTTTATAAATACTCTAATATTAAATTAATAACTTTTTTTTTCTTTACATTATCTCAAATTGATGTGTTTTTGAAACTTTCAGTTAATATATTAATTCATCGATTTAAAAAAAATAAATGCACTGTAGTTATTAATACCGTATTACCTTTTTCTGCAGGTTTAGCTGCGTTTTTGTTTGCCAATCGAACAATTTATTACATTCATGAAACACACATCAAACCAAAATTATTAAATAAGCTACTACTTTTTGGTGTTCGTAAATTTTCGGATGAAATAATATATGTTTCTAACTACACAAAAGACGCCATTGACATTCAAAAAAATTGTATTGTCATTCCTAATCCATTAAGAAATGACTTTAATTTAAATCCTAGTCTTGATTTTCATGCTAAACATAATGATAAAAATGTCTTTTTTTCAGGCTCACTTAAAGCATACAAGGGTATATATAATTTCATAAAAATTGCTGAACATTGTCCACAAATTAATTTCATTGCAGCTCTAAATTGCCATGAAACTGATTTTCATGAATTTGTAACTAAGTATCATCATCAAAACATCTCTTTTTTTCATAGACCAAACTTTATTAAATCACTGTATGAAAAATCATTCATTATTCTAAACTTATCAATTCCTGAGGATTGGACTGAAACATTTGGATTATCAATCCTTGAAGGTATGTCGTATGGGTGTGTTCCTATCGTTCCCCCTGCCGGAGGGCCTTTAGAAATTGTTAATCCTGATTTCGGATATTATATTCATTCAAATCATGTAGACAAAATTTCAAAAATAATAAATGATTTATCTTGCAATTATAACGAATGGTATAAAAAATCACAGTCAGCTTTAAATAAGTCTAATGAATTTAGTTTTCAAGAATATACAAAATCTATTAATAATTTTTTAGGAATATAGTGTGAAAGTTATTTCAATTGTAGGAACTGTTGGATTACCGGCTTGTTATGGTGGCTTTGAGTCTTTAATTGAAAATTTGACCAAGAACTCATCAGGTGATATTAAATATAAAGTTTTTTGCTCATCGCAGTTTTTCAAAAATAAAATAAATGCCTATAACAATGCTGATTTAATATATATACCTTTAAATGCAAATGGTATTCAAAGCATTTTTTATGACATTATTTCATTAATAAAAACTTTGTTCTATAAAAATGACGTGACCTTGATATTAGGTGTATCGGGTTGTTTATTCTTGCCTTTTTATAAATTCTTTTCAAAAGCAAAAGTCATAACTAATATCGATGGTTTAGAGTGGAAACGCGATAAATGGGGGGCTGTGGCTAAATGGTTTCTAAAACGTTCTGAGTATTTTGCAGTAAAATACTCGGATATAATTATATCTGATAATCAAGCAATCGCTGATTATGTTAATCAAAGCTATAATTTGTCATCTGAGGTAATAGCATATGGGGGAGATCATGCTATTATATCCAACCATATTGAGAATACTATCCCAACTGGAGATTATTATCTTTCCATTTGTAGAATAGAGCCAGAAAATAATATCTCACTCATTTTAGAGTCCTTTTCTGCCAGTAAAAGAAAAATTAAATTCATAGGGAATTGGAAAAATTCTGTTTATGGCCAGTGCTTATATAAAGAATATCCACAATATGAGAATATAGAACTAATAGACCCCATTTATGACATATCAACCCTTTATAATTATAGAATAAATTGTAAAGCATATATACATGGACATTCCGCAGGGGGAACAAACCCTTCGTTAGTTGAAGCTATGCATATTGGCAGACCCATTTTAGCATTTGACTGTGACTTCAATAGGTATTCAACTGACAATAAAGCTTTATATTTTTCAAACGATAACTCACTTTTAAAATTAATTGAAGATACAGATGATAATATGCTTGTATCTAACTCTGAAAAAATGAAAGAAATTGCTATTGAAAAATATACTTGGAGTAAAATAGCCACACAATATGAAAGCCTTTATTAATAATATGTAAACTTGTTATGAAACTATAAATAGACTATTAAATATCATTTTTATCGAACTATAGCCAGACACTTTAACTAATCGTATAGTATAAGAATCAGTAACTTAGTCGTAAAAAATCTTTACAAAGAGAATGTCCAATATAATTAACCTACAATGCAACGTTAATATCTTCTTTTCCAAAGATTGCTCTCTATAAGCTTCCTTAGAAATTATATTAAAAACGTATAAGTGTGATGATGATAACTCCCACTACTTATATTTTATCTAAACATTTTTTATCATAGGATGGACTTGTGCTTAGTAAGCATCTCTCACTTACATTACTAACCGCCAGCATTTTACTTACAGGCTGCACCGTCACCCCCGGTGCCTATATATCAACCTCAGGCAAAAATGTAGTTGATACGGGTGACCGTGACATTACCAAATTGGTTGATATCTACCCCATTTCACCAAAATTATTGGATGATATGTACACCGCCCCCACCATTGCTAAACCGAATGCGCAGTTAGAAAAGCAACTGACTCACTATGAATACCGCGTGGGTGCCGGTGATGTATTAACCATTACGGTTTGGGACCACCCTGAATTGACTATCCCTGCGGGTTCTTACCGTAGTGCGCAAGACTCCGGTAACTGGGTTCACTCCGACGGCACTATCTATTACCCATATATTGGTAAAGTCAAAGTGATCGGTAAAACCGTTACTGAAATCCGAACCTTGATCAGCAACCGTTTAGCCACCTATATCGAATCCCCACAAGTGGATGTGAGTATTGCCGCCTTCCGTTCACAAAAAATGTATGTGTCAGGAGAAGTCGCCAAACCGGGTACACTCCCTATCACTAACGTTCCTTTAACTATCTTAGAAGCCTTTAATAATGCCGGTGGTTTAACCGAAAAAGCCGATTGGGATAATGTAGTGCTTACTCGTAACGGCAAAGAAACTCGAATTTCGCTGCAATCTCTTGTGCAATATGGGGATTTAACCCAAAACCATTTAATGTTATCTGGTGATGTCCTGTATGTGCCACGTAATGATAGCCAAAAAGTGTTTGTCATGGGTGAAGTGGGTCAACCAACGACCTTAACCATTGACCGTGCGGGTATGAGCATTACTGAAGCTCTAAGCAAAGCGAGTGGGATAGACCAAAATACTGCCAATGCAACGGGTGTATTTGTTATCCGCCCAATTAAAAACCAACCAGCAGAAGACAAAGAACTCGAAGCGCTATTACCGAAAAAAATGGCCGCTGTTTATCAGTTAGACCTATCAGATGCGACATCGCTTGTAATGGGTACTGAATTTAAACTGCAGCCTTATGACTTAGTGTATGTTACCGCTGCGCCTGTGGTGCGTTGGAACCGTTTGATTACCCAACTGTTACCAACTATCGCTTCATATAATCAGTTAACCGAAGGTACCAAGCGTATCCACGACTGGTAATCGATATGTTTAATAATATTCTCGTTGTTTGTATGGGAAATATCTGTCGCTCTCCTACGGGGGAGCGTTTATTGCAACAGTATTTTCCCGAAAAAACTGTTCATTCGGCAGGTATTATCGCTAAAAATGATATGCCCGCTTATGACAGTGCCATCCGGATTGCCGAGCAACATAGCCTTTCCCTTGAAAACCATCAATCACGTCGATTAACCAGCGAAATATGCCATAAAGCAGACTTAATCCTAGTGATGGAAAACGATCATATTGCTAAAATCCACCAGCAGTTTCCTGAAACTCGCGGTAAGGTGATGTTATTTGGGCAATGGATCAATAAAACTGAAATCCCTGACCCGCACAAACGCAGCGATGAAATGTTTGAACATGTTTACCAGTTGATGGAAAAAGCCGCGATTGCTTGGCAAGGCAAAATTTAATTTTATTTATTGGATGACTTAACATTTAACCTATTATGAACACAACAAAAAATAGCTCCCCTGCCTCAGATGAAATCGATCTGCTCGCTCTGTTTAAAGTTTTGAAATCCAACACCATTAAAATTGGGTTTTTTACTGTTATTTTTGCGGCTATCGCCATTGCATACAGTTTATTAGCAACCCCCATATACCAAGCGAATGCGACCTTACAGTATGACAAATTAGGTCAGGTCTCATTACTCGACCAAATGAGTGATGTCATGCCATTTGGTAACAGCAATAACCAAGTCGACTCTGAAATTGAAGTTATCAAATCCCGCATGGTATTGGGCAAAACCGTTGCAGACTTGAACTTAGACACTCAAGCAGCCCCTGAAGGCTTTGTCAGTAAGTTACTTGGTGAAGTGGCTCCCGTCCATATTGCCCTATTTCAATTACCTGAAAACTTAATTGGCCAGCCATTGACCCTAACTTATTTAGGGGATAATAATTATTCCCTAAATGTGGATGGCCAAGTCTTGCAAGGTAAAGTCGGTGAAGTGCTCAAACAAAGTGAAATTAACTTATTAATTTCCAGTTTCGCAGCTGAAACTGGTGAAGAATTTTCGTTAATCAAAAATGCCCGTTACTCTACCATTGAAGACTTACGCAATACCCTAACCATTGCGGAAGTGGGCAAAGGTACCGGTATTATCAGCTTAGCGATTAAAGGTGCGGATCAAGTTGAGAATGTTAACATTCTCAACAGTGTTATCCAAAACTATGTAGACCAAAATACCGAGCGTAAAAAAGAAGTCACCAACAATACACTCGTGTTCTTAGATGGCTACTTACCTACGATTAAAAAGAAATTAGATAACTACGAAAACCAGCTCAATGCCTTTCGCAAAAAGAATGAATCGATTGACCTCTCTCTAGAAGCTAAAGCGGCTTTAGATACTGCTTTGCAGGTCGAAGAGAAACTCAATGAATTGACCTTCAAAGAAGTGGAAATTCAACAGTTATATACCCGTAACCACCCGGCTTATCAGTCTCTATTAGATAAACGCCAGCAACTGTTACGTGAGAAAGAAAAAATCAGTAAAAATATTCAAAAATTACCGAATACCCAACAAGAAATCGTCCGTTTAACCCGTGATGTTGAAGCAGAACAAGCGATTTACGCTCAATTAGTCGCGAAACAACAAGAGCTCAGTGTACTGAACTCCGGTATTACCGCGGATGTGCGTATTATTGACTCTGCGGAGTCCCAACCAAAGCCTGTGGCACCAAAAAAATCACTGATTGTTGCTCTTGCCACTATCCTTGGCTTTATTGTCGGCTGCGCGTATGTCATTGCTCGCGAGTTCTTTAATAATAAAATTAAGAGCACGGAAGATATCGATGCATTGGGTGTCAACGTCTACGCTACCATTCCTTTCTCAGCCCATGAGAAAAAACTGATTGAAGCAGGCAATAAGAGCCCATTAGCGATAGAAAACCCAGCAGATACCGCGGTTGAAGCTATCCGTTCATTACGTACCAGTGTTTATTTCTCGGTAATGAACCAAGGTAACAACCTCGTTATGGTGACTAGTGCGTCACCTGGAGTCGGGAAAAGTTTTGTTACCTCCAATATGGCGGTGGTACTGGCTAACGCAGGTAAGAAAGTTCTGTTAATCGATACCGATTTACGTAAAGGCCGTTTGCATAAAGCCTTTGGCTTAAACAATAAAGCGGGCTTATCTGAATACTTATCGCAACAAAGTTTAGAATCACCGACTATTCATGCCAACGTGATTGAAAACCTCGATGTGATTTGTCGTGGTAAAAATGTTACTCACTCCTCTGAGTTATTAATGGGTGAGCGCTTTAAGCAGTTACTGGATAAAGTCAAAAACCAATACGACATTGTGGTGATCGATACCGCACCAATCTTAGCAATTACTGACTCGGCGATTATTGGTAAATATGTCGGTACTTCATTACTGATTGCTTTCTACGGGGTGAATACCGTGAAAGATGTCGATTTATCACTGAAACGCTTTAAGCAAAATGATATCGAAATTACGGGTGTGATCTTGAATGGTATTGATGCAAGATCTGACGATTATAACTACCATTACGAATATTAAGAATCAGGAATATTGAGATGAATAATCAACACGTTCTCGTTACTGGTGGTCTTGGCTACATTGGTAGCCATACCTGTGTACAGATGATCCAGCAAGGGATGCAGCCGGTTATTTTAGATAACTTGCATAATGCTAACCTTGAGGTGCTTAACCGTATTGAAGCTATCACAGGTGTTAAGCCAGTTTTTTACCAAGGTGATGTGCGTGATGGCCAAATTTTAGAATCTATTTTTGCTAATCATCAAATTCATTCCGTCATTCACTTTGCTGGGTTAAAAGCCGTTGGTGAGTCAGTGCAGAAACCGATTGAATACTATGATGTTAACGTCAATGGCACACTGGTATTAGTGGAAAGCATGAAAAAAGCCGGTGTTAAAAGCCTGATTTTTAGTTCATCGGCAACCGTTTATGGCGACCCTGAAGAAGTACCATTAACAGAAAATTCCAAAGTCGGAGGAACCACCAACCCATATGGAACCAGTAAGTATATGGTTGAGCGTATCCTTTCGGATTTATATACTGCGGAAGATGATTGGTCACTGACATTACTACGTTACTTTAACCCTGTTGGCGCACACCCATCCGGAACCATGGGGGAAGACCCGCAAGGTATTCCAAATAATTTGGCACCGTTTGTTTCACAAGTCGCTGTAGGCCGCCGCCCACAAGTCATGGTATTTGGTAATGATTACCCAACACCGGATGGTACTGGTGTGCGTGACTATATTCACGTGATGGATTTGGCAGATGGCCATATTGCCGCACTAAATAAAGTTAGCCAGCAAGCAGGATTACATGTTTACAATCTTGGTACAGGAACTGGCACAAGTGTGCTGGAAATTATTACTGCTTTTGAAAAAGCGGCAGGTAAACCAATTAAATATGAGATTGTAGCAAGACGCCCCGGTGATATTGCGGAATGCTGGTCTAGCCCAGAAAAAGCGTTGAAAGATTTAAACTGGAAGGCACAGTATTCAATTCAAGATATGGTGAATGATAGCTGGCGTTGGCAGTCCATGAACCCTAATGGTTATAACAGCTAACCTCAACGAGTTATTTCAGAGACGAGCCTTTATGGCTCGTTTTTTGTTTTCAGGGGTACAAATAATTTTTACGGCACAAATCAAAGTTCCACATGAAAACAAACCCATTTGCGCGTAAACTCTTCCCATCATTTCTTATCAAAAATATCAGCTTAACGTTATGCCACACATTGTTTTATTCGAACCGGAAATACCGCCAAATACTGGCAATATCATTCGTCTTTGTGCCAATACTGGCTTTGATTTGCATCTTATTCACCCTCTTGGGTTTACATGGGATGATAAACGCCTACGCCGTGCGGGTTTAGACTATAGCGAATTTGCCGATATCAAGCACCACCATGATTATTTTGCTTTTTTAAAAAGTGAAGGGCTAAACCCGGATAATAACCAATCTGAAAGTGGGGCTCGCGTGTTTGCTTTAACCACTAAAGGTAAGCCAAGTCACAGCAATGTCAGCTACCAACAAAATGACTATTTGATGTTTGGCCCTGAAACCCGTGGGTTGCCACCTTATGTGCTAGATAACATGCCAATGGAGCAGAAAATTCGTATTCCTATGTTGGCAGACAGCCGCAGTATGAATTTATCCAACTCTGTGGCAGTGGTTGTGTTTGAAGCATGGAGGCAGTTGGGGTATACAGGGGCGCTGCTAAAGGACTAGATTATAAAAGGAGCTCAGTTTGAGTTCCTTTAGTTTGAATCAATAAAAAAATGCTCTCCACCAATTAATGGGATCAACCTTGCGAGCACACTATCAAGAACCCCCTCATCAGCAACTACCCCAAACTTCATACTTCTATCTTTCCAAGGTAGTGTTTGAATAAGGTTTGCCGCAGCAACACACGGAGTATCAAGATTATTTATCCCTACTTCTGTTATGTGCCCTCTAATGCTTGTGCTAATAGGACAACAAATTACCAAGCCTGATTTTTTATTATATTCCACACTGGATAAAACGAGTGCAGGCCGATATTTTCCTATTTCTTTTCCTTTCGTTGGGTCAAAATCTAACCAAATAATATCATTTCGCCTTGGTATGTAACTTTTACTCATTCACCAATTTCCATATCATTAATTTGAGCAAGTTCATCTGAATGACTATTATATTCATTCATATTGTCAAGCAAATAAGCTTCAGAAAACATCCTTATCTTCTTTTTGGGAGAAAGAACCAAATTACCGTTATTAACAGAAATATCAAGACGTTGACCAACCTCAATACCTAATTGTTTTAAGATAGCTGATGGGATAACAATGCCTTGGCTATTTCCCCATTTTTTTATAGCAACGCTCATTTCTCTTACCCCATACTTATTTTTGAGTATATTAGTTTCCAAATGTATAAACATTGTATAACTTCATTGAGGTTAAAGCAAATTTTTGGTCGATTTATATACAAATGAAGGAAATCAAAAATGAAAACGATCGAACTAGAACCCTCACAACTCAAATTCCATCCCCATCTTCAAAACCCCAAATACTGCCATTAAAGTTTTGATCCATTTCTAAGGACGGTTTATCGCTGGTTGGTTTACCGACAATGCGTGCTGGAACCCCTGCCACCGTGGTATGCGGTGGAACAGGATGAAGCACGACTGAACCTGCGCCAATTTTTGCGCCGCGGCCAATTTCAATATTACCGAGTATTTTTGCCCCTGCGCCAATCATCACCCCTTCCCTCACTTTCGGGTGGCGGTCACCACAGGTTTTCCCGGTACCACCGAGTGTGACGGATTGTAGGATTGATACATCATTTTCCACAATTGCAGTTTCCCCAATCACGATGCCTGTTGCGTGGTCAAGCATGATGCCACAACCAATACGGGCTGCAGGGTGGATGTCGACGCCAAATGAAACGGAAATTTGATTTTGCAGGTAAACCGCCAGCGCTTGGCGGCCTTCTTTCCACAGCCAATTACCGATACGATAGGCTTGCAAGGCGTGGAAACCTTTCAAATACAATAATGGAGTGGAATATTTATCAACGGCAGGGTCACGTAGGCGAACCGCGGCTAAGTCCATTGCTGCAGAGAAAATCATGCCTTCGTCATTGCGATAAGCTTCCTCAACAATTTCACGCACTTCAAGCGCTGGCATAATCGGCGAGCTCAGTTTATTGGCTAGCATATAGCTGAGCGCACTGCCTAAATTGTCGTGCTTTAACAATGTCGCGTTAAAAAAGCTGGCGAGGAGTGGTTCGCAGTCCGCAAGAGACTTCGCTTCATCTTTAATGAAACCCCAAATTCTATCCAGTTCTTCACGCGACATAATCACTCACCTATCTATTTTTATTAATCATGCAGCTTTGGCATATCGGCAATTTCATCTTTCGTCGCACGCCCTAGTAGTGCTTGCGCCGCCTCTAACACATTTTTATGGCGGTAAAGGATTTGATAAATTTGCTCAGTAATTGGCATTTCAACACCTGCCCGCTCAGCCAGTGCGCGGACTTCCTTGGTATTACGATAGCCTTCAACGACTTGGCCAATCTCTTTTTCTGCATCTTCAACGCTAACGCCATCACCTAGCATCATACCAAAGCGGCGGTTACGGGATTGGTTATCTGTACACGTTAACACAAGGTCACCTAAGCCTGCCATACCCATAAAAGTTGCAGGGTCTGCTCCCAAAGCTGCACCTAAACGACTCATTTCAGCTAAACCGCGGGTAATCAATGCAGTACGTGCATTCGCACCAAAGCCCATGCCATCAGAAATACCGGCACCAATAGCAATCACGTTTTTCACTGCACCGCCCAGTTGCACCCCAACCATATCCGGGTTCTTATAGACGCGAAAGCTCTTGCCGCAATGGAATAACTTTTGTAAGTCATCACCAAATTGGCTATCGCTTGCGGCAACAGAAATTGCTGTTGGTAAACCTGCGGCGAGCTCTTTTGCAAACGTTGGACCGGACAACACAGCCAGAGGAATTTCATTACCTAATACCTCACGTGCCACTTCTTGCAACAAACGGCCAGTATCCCTTTCTAAGCCTTTAGTCGCCCAAATAATACGGGAGTCTGCGCGTAAGTATGGCTGGATTTGTTTTAGTACATCACCAAAAACATGGCTCGGTACCACAATCAAGATATTGGGGCTCGCCTCAACGGCGCGTTTTAAGTCCGTTTCGAGAGATAAACTATCAGGAAAAGAAACGCCAGGCAAAAACGCCTGATTACTGCGATCTTGTTCTAATTGATGAATGTGTTTTGGGTCATGGCCCCATAACACAACCTGATGTGCATTACGTGCAAGCGTAATGGCTAAAGCGGTGCCGTACGAGCCGGCACCGATCACTGTCATTGAAGCAGTATTCATTAAGCGTCCTGTTGAGCTTCTGAGTTCTGCGCTTGTTCACCTTGTTGCTGCTGTAAATAGTTCATGAACAGTGCATCAAAGTTAACTGGCGCTAAGTTCAATTGTGGGAATGTACCACGGCCCACTAAGCTAGTGATCGCTTCACGTGCGTATGGGAACAGGATGTTCGGGCAATATGCACCTAAGCAATGTGCCATTTGAGTACCTTCAATACCTTCGATAGAGAAAACACCCGCTTGCTGGACTTCACACAGGAAAGCGGTTTCTTCACCTAAAGTTGCAGTCGTTGTGACGCGTAAAACAACTTCATAAACACCTTCAGACAGCTGAGTTGAAGAAGTATCTAAATCTAATTTAATTTCTGGCTGCCACTCGTGTTGAAAGATGTGTGGTGCATTAGGTGCTTCAAATGAAACGTCTTTTGCATAAATGCGTTGAATTTGAAAAACCATTTCTGAGTTGTTTTGTTCTGACATAGTTTATGTACCTTTAACTTCCATATGAATTTTCCCTGTCATTCTTTGAGCTACAGGGGTGTTCGCTGCATTGCGCTACCCAAGTCACATACTGCGAATATAACTTGGGAGCAAATACATGCTGGATAACTACTTCTTACCACGAGCTAGCGGAAGGTTTTCACCTGCCCAGCCAGAGATCCCTTCTTTCAGGACAAAGACTTTTTCAAAACCGTGTTGTGCCAGCTGTTCAGCAGGTTTACCTGATTCCATACCACTCGCAGAAACGATAATCACTGGTTTCTGTTTGTGTTTTTCTAATTCACCTAAATTATTCTCTTTAATTTCAGACGGTGTTAAGTTAATAGAATCAATAATGTGCCCTTTACGGAAATCATCGCGAGAACGTAAATCGACAACAACCGCCTCTTCTTTATTAATCAGTGTAATCGCTTGTGAACGAGCAATCACTTTCGTTTTAGAGAAAAGGCCTTTAAAGGTCATAACAACCACAGCAACTAATAGCGCTATCCAAACCAGACTCAATAACATGTTCCGGCTTACAAATTGCATGATTTCTTGGATCATGGGGGGCAATCACTCCCGTTAGTTAAAAACGAATATCAAAGGGTTCTGAGTATACCTTTGTGTTGAGCTAATTACAGCCAATTCCCGCAAACTAGCTTATTTTTTTTGCGCTAAGGCACGCAAAATTAACACCGTTCAGTGAAAAATCGCTTTTCTGTTTCGAAGCGGTACGCAAATATTTTATCATAAACGTGCGAAACAGGTCTAAATCGTGCTTCAAATAGGCAGTGAATAAGAAAAAAGTATTGAATACTGGCTATACAAAATAAATCAGTGATAATAAAACTGTGTTATTTGACTTAATATAGTTCTGATTCAGGGCAAAAGTCCGAATTTATAAATGTTTTCAATACTATTTGTTAGACAGTGCTGGAAACCATCACTTGCAGATGAAATAATCAGTTATTGCATTTAATTGAGGTGATTTATCACGATGGCCAATACACATCATCGAATGAAAATTTCATTTATTCGTCAGGCTATTAGCGCTCTCTTTGGGTTAGGGTTGCTTGCGCTCGCCCCAACACAAACTGTGTTTGCCAACCAGATCACTGAAAATAAAGGGCAATTACATGATTTACTCAAAAGTATTGCTGAAAAAGAAAAAAGCGTAAAAGAACAACAAGCCAAGCGCTCAGCACTGCTTGAACAACTTAAACAACAAGAGCAAAGTATTTCCGCCGCAGGGCGTAGCCTGCATGAAACTCAAAATCAGCTAAAACAATTAGATAAAGAAATTGTTTCCTTAAATAGCAATATCAAGCAGCTACAAACCAAAAAACAACAACAAGAAAAATTATTAGCTGACCAACTAGACGCTGCCTTCCGGTTAGGTAAACACCAAGGGTTAACCCTCATGTTCAAAGGTGAAGAAGGCCAGCGAGAAGAACGTATTTTGGCCTATTACAGCTATTTAAATCAAGCGCGTGAAAAAAACATTGCCGCATTAGAAGAAACCACTAAAGAGCTACAAGAACAAAAACAACTCGAACAAAAAAAACAAGCCGAACAAAAAACAACGCTGGCTCGCCAGCAACAAGAAAAACGAAAGTTGGATAATGCACGTGCTTCACGGCAAAAAACCTTAAATGCCCTTGAAAGTACATTAAAAGAAGACCAAAAAAATCTTGCTGTTCTAAAACAAAACGAAGCGAGATTACGCGACAAAATTGCTCGCGCCGAACGTGAAGCTAAGGCCAGAGCAGAGCGAGAGGCAAAAGAAGCGGCACGTATTCGCGCACAAGTCGCTGAAAAAGAGCGTCAAGCCAAACAAAAAGGCTCAACCTATAAACCGTCAGAGAGTGAACGTTCACTGATGTCCCGTACTGGCGGTTTAGGGCGCCCTGCTGGGCAAGCTATTTGGCCGGTTCGCGGCTCATTGCTTCATAACTACGGTGATGTCATTTCCAGCGAACTACGTTGGAAAGGCATGGTTATCGCCGCTAATGAAGGAACGCAAGTCAAAGCCATCGCTGATGGGCGTGTGTTACTGGCTGACTGGTTGCAAGGCTATGGGCTCGTTGTCGTCGTTGAGCACGGTAAAGGGGATATGAGCCTGTATGGTTATAACCAAAGTGCCTTAGTGAATGTTGGCCAAGAGGTTAGAGCGGGCCAACCTATCGCCTTAGTGGGTAGCAGTGGCGGCCAAGAACGTCCTGCCCTCTATTTTGAAATTCGCAGACAAGGTAAAACCGTGAACCCTCGTCCATGGTTAGGACGATAAATTTTAAATTCAATTAATTAGGATAACATTATGTTGAAGCACTTTCCCTTTCGGCCACTCATTCTCTTCTCATTATTGATGATGTGTCTACCGGTGAGTGCTGCAAAATTAGCGATTGTGATTGACGATTTCGGATATCGCGTCAAGGAAGATAACCAAATTTTAGCCTTATCCCCAGCGGTGACTATTGCCATTTTACCAAGCTCACCTCATGGCCGTGAAGTCGCAGAAAAAGCGCATCAGCAAGGACGTGATATTCTCATCCATATGCCAATGAAACCATTGAGCAAGCAACCATTAGAGAAAGACACATTGGCCCCATCGATGAGTGCAGAGGAAATTGACCGTATTATTAAAAATGCAATAAGCCGGGTTCCCTATGCAAAAGGTATGAATAACCATATGGGAAGTGAGATGACGTCTAACTTGGCAGGAATGCGCCATGTGATGCACAGCCTGTCAAAGTCAAACTTGTTTTTCCTCGATAGCGTGACTATTGGCAATACTCAAGCAGGTAATGCTGCCAAAGAGTACAGCGTTCCCACGTTACGTCGCCATATTTTTATTGATAACCACCAATCGGAAGAAGAAACCCGCACTCAGTTGAATAAAGCCGTTGCTTACGCGCGTAAACACGGCAGTGCGGTTGCCATTGGCCATCCGCACCCATCTACCGTTCGAGCCTTGCAAAAATACCTTGCCCAACTTCCTGCTGATGTTGAATTAGTTGCCGTTAGTGCTCTGCTAAGCCCTCAATCTAAAACTAAACAATCAACATCATTAAGAATGTTATCTGAAGAAGCGAAGAAGGCACAGCCTCAGTCCGAACAATCGATGCAAAATGAAATAAAAACAGCGCCAACCGAAGAAGCTGTTATTGGGCAACCTGAGACCGTTAGCCAACCAGTTCCGCAAGAGCTCGGTATATGTGAGTTTACATTACCAATCTCTAAGCGACAGGGAATTGATTTTATTATGTTTGTTGTTGAGAGTATTTATAACGATAAGGCTTTACAACCCCTGCTGGTTTCGGGCGATAAAGCGCAAAAACGCCCGCTTTTCAAGCAACAGCAGTAAGCCATTTGTATTCCCCCTTCTTAGTGCAAAAGCCAAGAAGGGGACTGGATATGATAAAAATTTAATCCCAGTTTAAAATCACTTTACCAGATTGGCCTGAACGCATGATATCAAAGCCTTTTTGGAACTCATCAATGGGGAATTGATGAGTGATAATTGGTGATAAATCTAAACCAGATTGAATGAGTGTCGCCATTTTGTACCATGTTTCGAACATTTCTCGGCCGTAGATCCCTTTAATAAATAACCCTTTAAAGATCACTTGGCTCCAATCCGTTGCCATTGAGGCAGGAGGAATCCCTAATAGGGCGATTCTGCCACCGTGGTTCATGGTGTCTAACATGGTCTGAAAAGCGGCTGGAGCACCAGAAACTTCTAATGCAACATCAAAACCTTCTTTCATTCCCAATTCGTTCATCACGTCTTTTAAATTTTCACGACTGACGTTCACGGCGCGGGAAACCCCCATTTTTTTCGCGAGTTCAAGTCGATAATCATTCACATCCGTGATAACAACATGTCGTGCTCCCACATGTCGGCACACTGCGGCTGCCATGATGCCAATAGGCCCAGCGCCGGAAACCAGCACATCTTCCCCCACTAAATCAAAGGAAAGTGCCGTATGAACTGCGTTACCAAATGGGTCAAAAATCGCCGCTATTTCATCAGGAATGTTATCGGGAATTTTAAAAGCATTAAATGTGGGGATCACCAAATATTCAGCAAAACACCCTTCTCGGTTAACCCCAACTCCAATTGTATTGCGGCAAAGATGGGTACGCCCGCCGCGACAATTTCGACAATGGCCACAAGTAATATGCCCTTCCCCTGACACTCGGTCACCAATTTTAAAGCCTTTGACTTCCTGCCCAATTGCAACAATTTCCCCTATATACTCATGACCGACAACCATTGGAACAGGAATAGTTTTTTGTGACCATTCATCCCAGTTATAGATATGTACATCCGTACCACAAATCGCAGTTTTACGAATTTTGATCATCACATCATTGTGCCCGAGTTCCGGTTTCGGAACATCCGTCATCCATATACCTGGTTCAGCTTTCAGTTTGGACAGTGCTTTCATAAAAGACCTTTTATTTGATTATTTTTAGTTTTCTACCAATGCGGGTGAATGCATCAACAGCGTGTAAAATATCCTCCTCACTATGCGCTGCAGACATCTGAGTGCGAATACGTGCCAGACCTTGCGGTACAACAGGATAGAAAAAGCCCGTGACATAAATACCTTCATTAAGTAACTCTTCTGCAAAAATTTGGGCAAGTTTAGCTTCACCTAACATGACAGGAATGATGGCATGGTCTGCTCCAGCCAAGGTGAAACCCGCTGCTGTCATTTTTTCCCTAAATAACACAGCATTACGCCATAACTTCTCACGTAATGAATGACCTTCTTTCATCATATCGATCACTTTGATAGATGCGGCTACAATTGCAGGAGCGAGTGAGTTCGAAAATAAATAAGGGCGAGAACGCTGACGCAGCCATTCAACGACCTCTTTTTTCGCTGCCGTATAACCACCGGATGCACCGCCGAGGGCTTTACCTAATGTCCCCGTGATAATATCGATACGCCCCATTACATCGCAATACTCATGGCTACCACGGCCATTTTCCCCAACAAAACCAACAGCATGTGAATCATCCACCATCACCAATGCTTGGTATTCGTCGGCAAGGTCACAAATGGATTTTAAATCCGCGATAACACCATCCATCGAGAACACACCATCTGTGGCAATCAAAATATGGCGAGCCCCTGCTGTTTTGGCTTCCTCTAAACGTGCTTTTAATTCCACCATATTGTTATTGCTGTAACGGTAGCGTTTAGCCTTACTTAACCTAACCCCATCAATAATTGATGCATGATTTAATGCATCTGAAATAATGGCATCTTCCGGTCCTAATAAGGTTTCAAACAGCCCACCATTTGCATCAAAACAGGATGAGTAAAGGATCGCATCTTCCATACCCAGAAAATCCGCCAATTTGTGCTCTAAAATTTTGTGGCTGTCTTGCGTTCCACAAATAAAGCGCACAGACGCCATCCCAAAACCATGGCTATCCATTCCTTGTTTAGCGGCCTCGATGAGTTCTGGGTGGTTTGCAAGACCAAGATAATTGTTAGCACAGAAATTAATAACTCGCTGGCCACCTGCAATTTCAATGTCAGCATCTTGTGAAGTCGTAATAATGCGTTCGTTTTTAAATAACCCGTCGGCTTCAATTTGTACCAATTGCTCTTGAATCTGCTGATAAAATCTTTCTGACATGATTTCTTCCTGTAAAGTGACTATTAATTGAGTTTAATAATAGTCTCTACACGTAGCGATATTCACAGCATAAATAAGTCAAGTTTGTAGCCAAGATCACGATATTTCCCTTGTTCTCATTTAAGTGTTAGCTCAATTCTCTTCTATCAATGCTACCGTCAGCGCCAAGAGATGTTATTATAGTCACCAATTACGATTCTATTTTCTTAACCCATTTGAGGTATATCCAATGATCATAGTCACTGGCGGAGCTGGTTTTATTGGCAGCAATATTATTAAAGCCCTAAATGCAATCGGCCGTACAGATATCCTAGTCGTTGATAATCTGAAAGACGGGACTAAATTCGCTAACCTTGTTGACCTTGATATTGCGGATTATGCAGATAAAGAAGATTTTATTGGCAGTATCATTGCGGGTGATGATTTCGGCGATGTCGATGCGGTATTCCATGAAGGTGCTTGCTCGTCAACCACGGAGTGGGATGGCAAGTATATGATGGACAATAACTATCAGTATTCGAAAGAGTTACTGCACTATTGTTTGGATCGCGAAATCCCATTCTTGTATGCTTCTTCCGCGGCAACCTATGGTGGTCGTAGCGATAACTTTATTGAAGAGCGCCAATTTGAAAAACCATTAAATGTCTATGGTTATTCGAAATTCCAATTTGACCAATATGTGCGTGAAATCCTGCCTGAAGCTAACTCACAAATCTGTGGTTTCCGCTATTTCAACGTCTATGGGCCAAATGAAGACCATAAAGGCAGCATGGCAAGCGTTGCTTATCACTTAAATAAACAAATCAATGAAGGGCAAAGTCCAAAACTGTTCGAGGGGAGCGATACTTTCCGCCGTGACTTTATTTATGTGGGTGATGTGGCTGCGGTAAACTTATGGTTCTGGGAAAATAATGTTTCAGGTATTTTTAACTGCGGAACAGGACGTGCGGAATCTTTCCAAGCTGTTGCTGATGCAGTCACTGAATTCCACAAAGATAAAAATGTGGCTATCGAATACATTGAATTTCCTGAAAAATTAAAAGGTCGCTACCAAAGCTTCACACAAGCTGACCTCACTAAGCTACGTGCCGCCGGTTATACCGCACCATTTAAAACGGTTGCAGAAGGTGTCACCGAATATATGCATTTGCTCAATAAAGACGCGTAACGCTTATTTCTGAAAAATTATTTATGAAAATATTGGTGATCGGCCCTTCATGGGTAGGGGATATGATGATGTCACAAAGCCTTTATCGTACGATCAAGGCGTTGCATCCCCATGCACAGATTGATGTGATGGCACCACAATGGTGTCGTCCTTTACTCGCCAAAATGCCCGAGGTTAACGAAGCCATTCCTATGCCTCTCGGACATGGTGCTTTGGAAATTGGGGAACGTCGTCGATTAGGTAAGAGTTTGCGGGCAAATGGCTATGATCAAGCTATTGTGTTACCAAATTCCTTAAAGTCTGCATTTGTGCCTTTCTTTGCAAACATCCCCAAAAGAACAGGGTGGCGTGGAGAAATGCGCTATGGCCTACTCAATGATATTCGTCCACTAAATAAAGAAGCTTTTCCTTTAATGGTGCAAAGATATGTTGCTCTTGCTTATGATAAGCAAACTATTAAATCAGCTTCCGATATTCCGACACCCATTTTACCGCCTAAACTAGTGACGGTGCCGCAAGAAGTTACTGAAACCCTGCAAACCTTTGGGGTTGATGGTTCTCGCCCTATTATTGGTTTTTGCCCTGGCGCAGAGTTCGGCCCCGCCAAACGTTGGCCCCATTATCACTATGCCTCTCTTGCTCAAACACTGATTAGCCAAAAAGGCTATCAAGTACTGCTATTTGGTTCACAAAAAGACCACGAGGCAGGTGAAGCCATTCGTCTAGAGCTGACCGATGATGCGAAATTACATTGCCATAATTTTTCAGGTAAAACATCTTTAGAACAAGCCGTTAATCTAATCGATGCCTGTAATGCAGTTGTCAGTAATGACTCTGGTTTGATGCATGTCGCGGCAGCGCTAGATAAACCTCTTGTCGCCTTGTATGGCCCAAGTAGCCCTGATTTTACCCCGCCATTATCAGATAAAGCAGAAGTCATTCGCCTAATTACGGGGTATCACAAAGTGCGTAAAGGTGACGGTGAAAGTGGTTATCACCAAAGCTTGATTGATATCCAGCCTCAATTAGTTATCGATGCGTTAACTCGGTTAAATATAGGTATTGAATGATGAGAGTATTATTAGTCAAGACATCTTCAATGGGAGATGTTCTACACTCATTACCTGCACTGACCGATGCACAGCAAGCCATATCGGGTATTCAATTCGATTGGGTCGTTGAGGAAGGCTTCGCGCAAATTCCAACATGGCACAGTGCCGTTAACCAGGTGATCCCTGTGGCCATTCGCCGCTGGCGAAAAAATTGGTTTTCTGCGCCGATCAGAGCCGAACGTGCCGAATTTCGCAAGAAATTACAAGCAACACATTATGATGCTGTCATTGATGCACAAGGGTTATTAAAGAGCGCTTTTCTTGTCACCCGCTTAGCGCATGGTGATAAACATGGCTATGACCGCCATAGTATTCGCGAACCATTAGCCAGCTTCTTTTATGACCATCGTTATGCTATCAGTAAGCAGCAACATGCCGTTGAACGTATTCGCCAGTTATTTGCCAAAAGTCTTGGTTACACCTGCCCAACACAACAAGGCGATTACGCGATTGCTCGACACTTTTTGCAGTCAGAAGAAGAGCATCAAAGCCCTTATGTCATTTTTTTGCATTCAACTACCCGTGATGACAAACATTGGCCTGAAGAAAATTGGCGAGAACTTATTGGACTGATGGCTGAAAGTGGTATCAAAATCAAATTGCCCTGGGGAGCACCTCATGAGCAGCAACGTGCAGAACGATTAGCAAAAGGCTTTGATTTTGTTGAGGTCTTACCTAAACTCACGTTAGCTGAAGTTGCACAGCAAATTGCAAACGCTAAAGCGGTGGTTTCTGTCGATACTGGGCTTAGCCATTTAACAGCGGCACTTGATAAACCTAATTTTACCCTCTTTGGCCCCACCGACCCCGGCTTGATTGGGGGATATGGGCAAGGGCAGCATACGATTAAATCTCCGAATAACCATATTGAGGATATAAGTGCTATCTACACTTATGAACAGTTGAAACATTTTCTATAGAAAGGTATCTTAGCTACTCAAGCCTTTTAGTCTTTTACCGCATCATTTACGTAGGCAATCTTTTTTCGTCTACTCAATACCAGACATTAATTATAATGAATAATTCAATTACAATCATAACGGCATTTTTTGACATCGGTAGAGGAAATTGGAATAGAAAAAATGGCCGATCTAACTCATTAGAGTGCACAAATAATACCTACTATAAGTATTTCAGTAGATTAGCAAAGCTTGAAAACACGATTGTTGTTTTTACAACATCGGATTTACAAGAAAAAATCCTTTCAATGAGAAAAGGTAAAACAACTCATATCATTACGATTGATCTCCATAAAAAATTCAAATTTATTATCAAAAAAATAGAACGAATTCAAAGCAGTGGTACATTTAAACAACTAATCGACCCAAAATTATTACGATTCCCTGAATATTGGTCACCTGAATATGTTTTAATTAATAATCTAAAACCTTATTTTGTCAAAAAGGCCATTGACCTAGGTTTAGTTGATAATGCTCTCGCTGCTTGGGTTGATTTTGGTTATATCCGAAATAATGAAAATATTTATGGAATTAATGAATGGTACCACCCATTCAGTGAAAATAAGATTCACTTATTTACTATACAAGATACTTCAAACCTCACTGATGAACAGTCAATCTTAAAAACAATATTAAGTAATGACCCACATATAATCGGCGGTGTTTTAGTCGCTAGTAAAGAAAAATGGCCTGAATTTTGTAGAATTGTCTTTGAGACACAAAAGAAGTTTTTATCTTCAGGTATTATTGATGATGACCAAGGTGTATTTTTAACCTGTGTAAGTAAGTACCCAAATATTTTCCAATTAAATTACTTAGGGTATATGAAATGGCGGAATGTATTTAAACTATTTAATAATGGTTCAAAATACAATCGTCTTATGCGTTTAGCTATATCACTAAAATTAATTCGATAAATAAGTCTAACTTGTAAGAATAGGCCTTTAAAAAGGCTCTATTCTCAACTAGTAATTATTTCTCTGGTGCAATAAACCCAAAGCACATGGTTTCAGGGGCGGCATCCGGTTCAGAACGATAAATCACATCTTCTTTTTCTATCGTAAATTGTGGCCAGAACTTACGTACCTTGGCAAAGTTTTCATGGGCGCAATCATCATATTTCTTGCCCAGCAATAATGCACCATGTTGACGAATTTCGGCTTCAGTAATATCACGGTTGTACACATTTGGCGGCATATGTTTTTCCATTGACCAGGGTTGGATCACATGCGGTCTATCCTTGCCATAAATAATAAACCATTGATATTGGTTATCTTCTCCACCAACATATTTAACTGGCGTGCCATATCGCTGATACCAACGCTGTTCCCCGTCTGCTATCAAGGTTTTTACGCCAATAAATTTTTGCCCTGCTCCACGGATATTCGCTGCCTGAACCGTGATATAACCAACCACGACTAAAACACCAAAAATGGCAAAACCAACCAATGACTTCTTAAACGGTTTTCTTGGCATCACGGTTATTGAGCCAACAAATAAAGGCGCACTAATAGCCATAAATGGCTGCAACCATTCAGTTATTCGACCACCATCGTGGAAAGAGAACCAGCCGTATATCACAACCAGTGGAAAAAGAAGGATAAAGTTAGCCATGCGGTTAGGCAACGCTTTAGGCCACCCTAACTTTCCGCCACTGCAATAAACAATAATCGCAGCAATCACTAACGGATAAAACACGCTAAGTGCGGCTTGTGTGGTATGAAGATTAAACCCAGGGTCGATTTGTGAATCTACCCATTTGAACGCCGAAAAGTCCGTTGCCATCAACCAAAAGAAATTTGGCAATACCAAAGCAAACCATAAAGCAATCGCAAGGTAAAAAACAGGATGACGATAACTTTGACGAACTTGTTTTACGAATAGGGTCAATAAGAAAACAGACCCAACTAGCGCCAAGGTTGAGTATTTACCCATAGTTGCAAGACCCGCAAATAAGGCAAACGGTAACCACCATGCAGGGTTATCATCAACAGCACGTAAAAAGAAATAGATAACCCAAGGCCATAATGTCACTAAAATATAGTTATCATTATAAGGAATGATATCGAAATTAATGACACCAGATAAATTCAACATTAGCATTGCAAACCAAGCGAAATCACGACGCCCAGTCAAACGAAAGGTTAGCTTCCACACCCCAAGTAAACCAAATGCAATACCGACAAAATGGCTAAAATACCAATAAAAGCTGTAGGAGATATCAAGGTAAATTGCAGGCCACATCATGACGCCAACAAACCATGGGTTTTTAGGTGATCCCCACTCCCCATTCATTCCCCAGTTCACTGCTTCTACTGTGTCATAAGGTACGGTTGGGTCGAAATAAAAACTCGCTAAGATCCAAACTATGGCATAGCTTATGACCCATAAATAAACATATTTATTTGAAATTGATTGATTAGTGGCTGGCATATAGTCTTAAAAAGATAAGCAAAAGTTCCAACATTCCATTTGGATACTACCCTAATAGTAATAAACCAAATCGAATGACTCTATAATAAACGAGGCAGTCTACTATAGTTTAAATGCAATACTAGGATGTGCCATAAAATATTCGCAATTCATTGCTGTAATGTTCAAGTTAATACTCAAAAAAAGACATTACTTAGCTTTATTGCTCTCTCGGGGGTAAATAGGGTTGTAACAGTTTTAATAATCGTTGAAGAGCGCCTTGGTTCTCATGAAGAACCTCAGCGGCATGGCGCCCATAATATAACCGGTAATCTTCATCAGAAAGTAAACTTGTCACGGCTTGAGCCATTGATTCACTGTCTGTCACCGTAATTAAGCCATCTGCTTGAGTTAGTTTTCCACAAATATCTTTGAAATTAAATGTGTGAGGCCCCATTAACACAGGTAGCGCATGAGCTGCCGCTTCGAGCGGGTTATGCCCTCCAGTTTCTACCAAGCTTCCCCCGACAAAAGCAATGTCTGCAATTCCATATAACAGCATCAGTTCACCCATGGTATCACCAATCACCACTTGAACATCTGCGGAAGGAATCGTATTCGCACTGCGACGAATAAAGGTTAAACCGGCTTTTTGAGTTAGTTCTTCTGCTTTGGCAAAGCGTTCTGGATGACGAGGGACTAAAATTAACAATAAATCAGGAAAACCAGATAATAATTTTTGATGTGTTTCTAAGACAATCGCTTCTTCACCCTCGTGAGTGCTGGTCGCTATCCAGACTGGGCGATGCGCCGCCCATTGGCGGCGTAAAGTTATTGCTCTGACAGCTAATTCAGGCGTCACAGAGATATCAAACTTCAGGCTCCCCGTGACACTCAATTGCATTCGCCGCAACCCTAATTGAACGAAACGTTCACCATCTTCCTGATGCTGTGCTGCGACCATGGTGACATTACGAAGCATTCGTTTCACAAAGCTGCCTAGCTTTTGATACCCTGCAGCAGAGCGCTCAGAAAGTCTTGCATTTGCAATAACCAATGGAATTTTACGTTTATGCAACTGGTTAATCATATTTGGCCATAGCTCAGTTTCCATTATGATCACAAGTTTTGGGTCGACTTGTTTCAGGAAGCGGTGCATTGAGCCAGGAAGGTCATAAGGTAAATAAACGTGGTCGACATCATCACCAAATGCAGAAAGAACACGCTCTGAACCCGTTGGTGTCATCGTGGTTACTGTAATTGGTAAAGACGGATAATGATGGCGAAGTGCGCGGACTAGTGGAACGGCTGCGAGGGTTTCCCCGACAGAAACTGAATGTAATAAAATACCTTGAGGTTTTACTTTTCCCGCACAAAAGCCATATCGTTCACCCCAGCGTTTACGATAGGCAGGCGCTTTACGGCTGCGCAGCAATAAGCGAACCCATATAAATGGTTGGATAAGATAAAGAAGTACCTGATATAGACGCAGCAATAACATTCGATCTGATTCACTTACCAAAATTGGCGCTATCTTACCATAAAGCGCAAATAAAAGTGTGTAGAATATGCACCTAAAAATAGCAGTAAAATCTCATCTACAGTTGCAACCCTACTAGATAGCCGATAATGTTAACGCTTATTCATGCTATTTTTTCGAATAGATAATACAAACAACGAGATACTATCATCATGATACACAAGGCTATTTACCCTGGTACGTTCGACCCAGTAACATCAGGACATGTTGATATTGTTACCCGAGCAGCAGCAATGTTTGACCATGTCCTGTTGGCTATTGCTAATAGCCAACGAAAAAACCCGATGTTTTCCCTTGATGAGCGCGTAGCCCTTGCTAAAGAAGTAACTTCTCACCTTGATAATGTTGAAGTTGTTGGGTTTTCTGAGCTTATGGCTAATTTTGCGCAAAAAAATGGCGCAAATATTCTTATTCGGGGCGTTCGTTCTGTGGCTGATTTCGAATATGAGTGGCAATTAGCGAATATGAACCGCCATTTTGTTCCTGACTTGGAAACCGTATTTTTATTACCATCGCAGAGTTTATCCTTTGTTTCCTCTTCTTTAATCAAGGATGTTGCACTTCACGATGGTGATATTTCGTCTTTCCTACCCCCAGTGGTTGCTGAGGCAATGCTAAAGAAACTCAATAAAAAATAGCAAGGTTTCGCTATTTTTGACATTGCGGACAAAAGAAGGTACTACGTTGCCCCTGTTTAATGTTTTCTATTGGCGTACCACACATTGAGCAGGGTTCACCTTTTTTTCCATAGACAAACAATTCTTGGGCAAAGTAACCCGGTTTACCATCCGACTGTAAAAAATCTTTCAGTGTCGTACCGCCTTGTTCAATAGAGCGCTGTAACACCTTTTTGATCTGCAACACTAGTTCAGTAATTTCAGCTAACGTTAAGGTATTTGTGATTTTTTCAGGTGATATTTTTGTCGCAAATAATGCTTCGTTAGCATAAATATTGCCTACACCAACAACGACTTTGTTATCCATTAACCATGGCTTAATTGCCACTTTTTTCTTTTGCGCTAATTCATAAAGATATTGCGGGTTAAAGGCGTCTGATAATGGCTCAGGCCCTAAGTGTGCAAGTACCGAACTGTTTTCTAAATCATCACACCAGAGCCAAGCGCCAAACCGGCGAGGATCCGTATAGCGTAATACCTTGCCATCTCGCATAACTAAATCCACGTGGTCATGTTTTTCTTCAGGCAATTCTTCGGTCAGAATACGCACACTACCAGACATTCCCAAGTGAACAATAATCCAGCCTTTTTGCAACTCAATCAGCAAATACTTAGCGCGACGTTGAACACTCAAAACCGCTTCATCTGATAAACTTTTAATTTGTTCACTAACTGGCCAACGTAAACGACCGTTACGTACAATGGCGTAAGAGATTGTATTACCGACTAAATGTGGCTCTATTCCACGACGACTGGTCTCAACTTCTGGTAGTTCTGGCATATATAAACTCGCATTTTTCGCTTAGGGATACCATTTCGCAATTACCCCCATGAGCTCATCTTTGACAATTTCCCAAGTGAAATTATCATAAGCATGTTTTTTAGCATGGTAAGCTATTTCTTGACTATTTGGGTGATTTAACGCGCTAGTAATATCCTCCGCCATACTCAAAGGCGAAAGTGGCTCCCTGAAAATAAACCCAGTTTTATTATGGGAAATAAACTCTACCATTGCTCCTCGCTGGCTCGCTATCACAGGCCGACCCGAAGCCATCGCCTCTAATGCAACCATACAAAATGGCTCTGGAGCGATGGAAGGTACAGCAATCACATCCGCAAGAGAATAATAGTGCCGAATTTTTTCAGGATGAACACCACCTAAGAAAATACACTGCTCACCCAAATTTTTTGCATAATCTTTTACTTCGTCTTGATATTGCGCTAGTTCACCTTTTAATGCAGCATTTGGGTCACCTACAATGACGAGCTTATAACGAGGGTCTTCTTTAAAGAAAGTCTCGCACGCCTGCATTAATTCAAGTAATCCTTTATCTCTAGCGATCCGGCCAGCGAATAAAACTATTTTATCTTCTGCTGTTAGCCCAAAATCCTCACGCTTGACCTCAGGTGGCTGAGCATAAATTTCACCATCAAACCCATTACGAACAACTTCAATAAGCGCATTTGGTAAACGTTCTCTGTACCAATTTTTCATAAAATGGCTTGGCACAATGATTTTTATGTCTTCAGGGACATCTTTAGGCTCGTACAAATTATGCATGTGTAACACAACATTATTATGTCCTTCTTTCTTAATTATTTTTTTGAAGGATTTAATATGATTGTGAACAAAAATAACACTTTTATTCGGGTTTGGCGAAAATTGATGTTTAATTTTGACAATTCTATCTGCATAAGAATATGGGTCTAACCTTGTCCATTTCTTAAATAGTCTTGTATACACTTTTCCAAACTTAATACGCTCAATTTCACAATACTCATTAACAACAGAATGAGCGCTATATCCATCATTTCGTATACAAACGATTCGGTTTTCAATGTCTAATCGTTTAGCGACATTGTACATCCACGATTCAATTGCAGCCGCACTTTTAGGAGGTATAGAAAATATAGGTGAAACTGTTAAGACAATCTTATTAATCATCATATTATTTTCTTTTTTTTGTATGTTTTTCAAACAAGTAATATATGCCTGACAAAATACCTGATAAATAAGAGCCTTGCTTTAATAAGTGCTTGTACTCTTTTTTCCTTTCAGCAAATTTAGTGGCACACTTTAAATCATCCTTTGTCCAAGGTGATTGTGCTAATGCTTTATAAAAAGGCTGAGAAGAAGGATAGTTCGCCCATTTATGCCAAGGCTTACTCACCCCCGTGTAATGAATTAAAACTGTTTCAGGTGTAATAATGGTTTGATATTTTTGATGAGTTCGGTCATACAGTTCATTTTTTAGTGTATAAACCGTATTAAATTTCTGATTAAGTAATATCAGGTCATTCCTTAAAATAAGGTTTAACACATCTTGATCTGGGTACTTAAATCGTTGTTTCGCATTTTCTGCAGATAACAATTCGAA
Source organism: Providencia sp. PROV116 (assembly GCF_028482485.1). Classification (NCBI taxonomy): domain Bacteria; kingdom Pseudomonadati; phylum Pseudomonadota; class Gammaproteobacteria; order Enterobacterales; family Morganellaceae; genus Providencia; species Providencia sp. PROV116. Next base: position 51,818 of record NZ_JAMPQO010000021.1, read on the forward strand.
ACATTGCTGAGTAACTCGTTTTTCGTGCCATTTTTTTAAGTTCACAAACATAACACCCGAGTTAAAATAGGTCTCAGCTAACTTTGGAGTGTGAAGCCGTGTCTCACTTTTTGTTCTTACACCGATGTCATCGGCAATAACACCACAAACTTTATCTTTAATTAAATCAGCCGCCAAATTCAATTGGCCATTACAGATAACATCCGCATCCAAATATAGAGCAACATCATAATCTTTCGAGAGATAGTCTAAAGCAACTAACCGAAAATACATTGCTGAAGACCAAATATCAGAAGCTGGCAATGTTTTTAGTAATTGATTATCCAATTCATAAATATGAAATTCAGCTGGAAACTGATGAGAAATAACCTTCAGCTTCTCTAAAAAGCTAGGGCTGACTTTATCTAAAAAATAATGAAATCTGAAGAGCGTATTTGGGTTATTAATAAGTAAAGAGACCGCTGAAACACCAGCACCAAACTGATAGTTTTCATCCGAACCATAAATAACATCAAGACATGGTAATGAGGAATTACTCGTATTAGCCCCCTCATTTAGTAGGTATTTATTTGTTATCAGGTTATTCATGGCACACTCTTTTCTGCTTAGTTGAACTATGTCCCATCATGGCGATTAAAAAACCTAAAAGAATACCTAAAGGCTTAAGGTCCACTTGTTCAAACATCCCACGAACGAGATAGAAACTAATAAGGCTTAACAGCAATGCAATGAAGGCAAAGTAAATTTCCGGTTCATTAGTCCTATTTTTTATCCCTTTCATTGAGGAATAGCACATTGACAAAAATACTGCACTAAATATCACTAGCCCAGCAATACCCGCACCAAACCAAATATAAAGCCAAATATTATGGGGCCCAATAGAATATCTAGCGATCCATTTAGGGTGATGTTTAACTACACTGTTGTATTTCTCATGATATATTTTATCACCAACCCCATAGCCAATTATAGGATTTTCCAGTATAAGCTCAAAAGCGGTTCCTTGCGTACCATTAGTATAACGGTGAGAGCTATCTGTCTGCTCTAGCTTATAAAACAGTTTATTACTTGTATCGGGATAAATTAGTTTAATTGAAATAAGTGAAATTACCGAAAGGCATAATACAACTCCAATTAGCTTCCAAGGACGTTTAAAACACAAAAATAATAACCCCGCGACTGCGGCTGCAACCCATGCCCCTCGAGCTAACGTTCCAAGTAAAACAAACAGAAATACAATACTTAAAATATAGAAATAAATAAGTCTAGATTTAGGCAATAAATACCAAAGAATAGGAAGTATTGGAAAGAAGAAAACTAACGCATCCGAAACATGCCTAAAATCATAGGTAGTAAACGGTAAGATACCCTGCTGATAGGCTATATAGTAGCGGTATAACTCAACAAGTAAAACTAAGGCTAACGATACAGTAAAACTCGTTAATAATAGTTTTGAAATCTCTTTTAGGCTTTCTCTATATAAAATAATTGGCAATAAAAGTGATAAACTTAGTATTCCATAATTCAATAAATTATTGTTAATAGTTTTAATAGATACACTTAATATATTTGAATAAGATGTTGATACGTAAAGAAAAATAGAAAAAACAATAACTAAATATAAAAGTTTATTATTTAATCTTTTTAGCACTTTTTTTGTATCTAAAGACAGATAAACCAAAGATGTGGCTATCATCAAATAGAACAGAATATGCTTATATCTGGTTACATTTTCCACAAAAAAAAGAACAACAAAGATTAGCACCAAAGCTTTGTTATACTTTGAGAGAATACTTTCATTTCTATCTAAAAAAGACATAACTTGCCCAATTATTATTTACTTAATTTAACCAAAAAATACTGAAGATTATTTTTTATACCAGAGAGAATTTTTCCCTGATTAAACATATGCTTAGCACAATAGCGCAAATGATTACTGCTGTTAGCCTTCAGTAACGGAATGTCTTTCCAAGGTGATGCATTTTTTGCATTAATAAAGGGCTGAGCTGTTGGGTAATTAGCCCACTCATGCCAAGGCTTAGTTGGGCCAATATAATGAATCAATACAGTTTCAGGCGTTATTGGGTTCTCTTTTTTACCTTTTTGCAGCTCATAATTAATACTATATTGAGTGTTGTATTTGCCATCAAGGTAAATGACTTTCCCTGTTAATAGCATATTTAAGATATCTTGATCTAAATAGGATAATTTTGCTTTAACAACATCTTGAGAAAGTAAGTCCATTGCTTTCGTTGAGATATCAAATTTTGACCAATTCACTAAATTTAAGACTAAAAAACCTGCATTAAAATATCCCGAAGCGATGCTCGGGATCCCTAACGCATCAGCTCTTTTTTGCCACCAAATGCTATCCCTTTCTGGGACAACTGCAGCTATTTCATCATCTTTAAACGGAATATTTAACAGTGGCTGCAGCGTTCCTTGACACATAATATCTGCATCCATATAGATCATTCTATCTAGCTGGTTTGAAAAGTAATCCGCAATAATAAACCTGAAATAAGTTGCATATGACCAATTTTTGGTACTTGGAAGCGATTTAAGCTGTTCACAGTCAACTAAATAAACTTTAATACTCGTCTTATATTGCTCTGCGAGCTGTTTAAATAATTTACTTTGCTCATCATCAAAGTAGTCAGTAAACACATGAAATGAAAAAGAGATATCAGGATTTGTTTTTAATAGAGAAGCAATCGAGATCCCACAACCATATAGAAAATTACGGTCAATCCCATAGGAAATATGTAAGCTATCATTATTAACAATAGCGTCTGGTGACGATAAATCAATTTGCTGTGTAACCGCATTTTCTTTATTGAAGAACATTTATATCTCTCTTCTCTCTTTGACTCACAATGACTTTCTAATTGTGCGTTCTTTAATTTGTGCAGCTTTGCTTTCCGCTTTAGCTATCAATGATGTTTCTTGGTGCAAAATAACTCGCAGCGATAAGCCAAAATAGATTTTCATAAAACGAAGAATATCACGCTGAGTTAGCCCAATATTTAATGATGAGTAATATAAACCAATTAAATCTTTATTGCGCCAACGGGTTGGAACAGAATTTCTGAGTTGTGCCCGATGTAAATCAATTACTGATATTTTTAACTGTTCTTCATTTTCCGTAAATGGCAAGTGCAGTAAAAAATGGCAAATATAACAATCACGATGGTTAATACCGGTCGCGTGCATTTTACGCACCATCTTCGCAACACGACGAATAATCATTTGTTTGGTACTAAAAGTTGGCGGGTTATCTAGCCAATTTGCACAATAATCTTCCAAACTCACCGTCGGGGTCAGATCTTCAGTAATAATAAAGGAGTGACGACGAAGAGGGTTAATCCCTTTTTGCCCAAAAGCTCGACCATTCATCGTGTCAACTCCCACTTGAGTCAGTTGATGAATAGCATTCCACTCTCGATCAGCGCCTAATACCGGCAACCGAAAAGAAAATAGATTTTTAAGAACTTCCTTTAGTGTAGTCCCATAATGAATTTTTATAAAATAGCTGCGTCCCTCAAGTTCAAAACGCAGAGTTTTACGCGATTCTAACGCACGAAAAACTTCACCTTGTAGCTTATCCACCTCGATAAATGGATCTTTATTCTTCCACAATTCACTAAAAGGGGGTTTTAACTCAATCATTCGCTTCCCCTAAAATAATATCTGCGGCTTTTTCTGGTAAACTATATAAATCTTCTGTATCGGCAAAATATCGCGCATTACTTGCCCATTGTGCTAATTGAACCGGATTTTTTAAACTATCTTCTAGAGCCAAGTTCAGAACCGTTTGCTCAAAGGGCTCATTTACCACAATACCGCATTTGGCTTGGCTAATAAATGAAGCATATCCACACACTTCTGTGACAATAATCGGTAAACCCGCGGTAATTGCCTCTAATAACACAATACCAGCAGCTTCTTGATAAGCCGGGTGCATTAATATATCGGCTGCAGCCATTAATTCTGCAATATCATTACGTCCACTAAAGAAAGAGACTTGTGAGCCGATTCCTAGCGTTTTCGCTAACTGTTGGTATTTCACTGGTTTATCTTGACCGACTACCATCAATAGCGTGTTTTTCTTAATATCATCGGGCAATGCCGCAATGGCTTTTATGGTCCGATCGACGCCTTTACGTTTGAAGTCAGAACCCACCTGCAATACTAAAAATGCAGATTCAGGTATTTGATTTTTTTCACGATAAACTTTTTTAGCATTCGCAACTTGCTTATCATACTTTCTATCTTGGGCAATACCGGGAGGCAGCATATGAAAACGCACATCTTCAGTCCCATAATGCTCTTTAAAATGACTAATTTGATGTGGCGTTAACATGAGTAATTGTGTCGGCTTTCCCACTGCAAAAACAGCTTTTTCAAATGCGGCATAGTGTTTGTAACGAGGCGTCAGCTTATAAAAAAAGCCTTTTTCTTCAGCGACTTTTTGTGCATAACAGACATCTGCTGCATAATAAATATCTAGTCTTGGCATTTTATTGAAACCAACTACCCGCTCAGCAGGATGCTGCTTTAAATGCGCCAACACCCAGTCACAATATTGTGCGTTTCGCCCATGATTCGTTTTTGATGTCACCGGCACGATAATAATTTCAAAGCCGCTAGGCTTATCACCATCCCATGATTGGGTATAGACACGTACGTGATGCCCACGTGATTGGCATTCCGTTGCAATACGTAGAAAATCCCGCTGTAACCCACCAAACGGAAAGTATTTATATAAGCAAAATGCCAGATTCATGTTAATACCTTGTCATCATAGAGCGAATATTCATCGGCAATATTTTCTCTGTGGCTTTAATTACATCGGATGCAGGGACAATAGATAAATACTTTTTACTGCGGTCAAGTTCATCTCGCGGAGGCATAGGTTCATAGTCTCCGGCCCAGAATTGCACACTATTATCGCTCCAAGGCCGCCAAAAAATATGATTTGTCGCACCGAAAAGACACACAATTGGTGTTTTGACTGCAGCAGCAATGTGCATCGGTGCAGAATCAACACCGATGAATAGAGCTGCATGAGCAATCAGTGCGCCTAACTCTGGAAATGAAGTCTTTCCTGCAAGCTCAGTAACAGGCGTTGTTTGGCAACCATTTGCAATATCACTGATACATTCTAAATCTTCTTTACTCGGTCCCGATGTTAAAACCACTTGATAACCACGAGACTGCAATGCATCAATGACGGCTGAAAACTTTTCATTATCCCAACACTTAAAAGCTTGGCGCGCTGTTGGTTGAATAACGACATAGCTGCTATGGACACCTAAGCTTAGTAACCTTTCATCAATATTTTTCCAATCCTGCTCTGAATAAGACATCGTTAGATGCGTTTTTAATTCTTTTATTTCTAACGGCTTGAGCACTGATAGGTTATTCAGAACAACGTGTTCGCCTTCAGGTTCTATCAAATGCGTAAAACTATTACGCCAGTATTTAGAATCTCGATGGGTAAATTGATGGGAAATTTTTGTGTCAGCAGGAATAGCCCGAACTAATACACTCACCATCCACTGATCTGCAAGGTTAACAACTAAATCGTATTTATTTTTACGCAGCTTTAGCAGTAGCTTAATAAAATTACATGCTTTACTCAGCCCACTACTTTTTTTCCCCGCCATGCCGTACAAAGCGTTAATTTCAGCATTTTCAGAGAGAATGGGGATAGTATCCTGATAAAGCAAAACGTCAATTTCAGCATCAGGATATCGGTGTTTTAATGAGCTGATAACGGGTGTTGTCAGCAACATGTCCCCATGAAACCTCATCTTGATCACAAGAATTTTTTTAAACTGTTTTTTCACCAGGCACTCTTAATCAAGTCTATATGTAAAAGACAATAGTCATTCGACAACAAATATCATTATTAATTCAATGAATACTCACTATGTTACTACTTTCATAATAATGGTCATAGCTTCGAATGCGCATATCCGCGACAACCCAAATTTTAGGTAAAAAAAAACTCAGCCGAAGCTGAGTTTTTAACGCAGAAAGCAAAATTATTTGATTTTTGCTTCTTTGTAGATCACATGCTTACGAACAACTGGATCGAATTTTTTCAGTTCCAGTTTTTCTGGCATTGTGCGCTTGTTCTTCGTAGTGGTATAGAAATGACCTGTACCTTCAGAAGAGACTAGCTTGATTTTCTCGCGAATACCTTTAGCCATTTTTTAGCTCCTTAGTACTTCTCACCACGGGTACGCAGTTCAGCAAGAACAGCATCAATACCCTTTTTATCGATAACACGCATACCTTTAGCAGATACACGCAGTGTTACGAAACGTTTCTCAGACTCAACCCAGAAACGGTGAGAGTGCAGGTTTGGCAAAAAACGACGTTTGGTCGCGTTTAATGCGTGTGAACGGTTGTTACCGCTCATTGGACGCTTGCCAGTAACTTGGCAGACTCGTGACATGTCTATTCTCCAAAAATCTAATCAGCTCGAGCTTTTTTGTTCTGGGTATGGCCGCCTCGTCAGGCTTAGGAGCCCATCTCAGCAAACTTTCATTGACTGAAAAAACCGTTGATACCTAAATAAAGATTTACTTTACTAAAACGTAAAAATTTACTGAGATAGGCCCTTCTCGCCAAACCCAAGATCCTTAAAGGTGGCGTAGTATACGCTTTCCATCGTTTTCACTCAAGCCCAACACAAAGAAAGTTGTCATTTTTTAGGCAAAAAAATAATTTTATAACCATCCTAGCTCCACAAATGACACACATTGCTTATGCCCAACGACAAAATGGTCAAGTAGTTTAATCCCCATAATAGTACAAGCACGTTGGATACGCTCTGTCACTTGCCTGTCTGCTACGCTTGGTTCCGGATTACCTGATGGATGGTTATGGGCGAGTATAATCCCGTTTGCATTCATTTTTATGGCAAAGCGAATGATTTCTCTGGGGTGAACTTCAACTTTGTTTAAAGTACCTTTAAACAACTCTTCATGACAAATAATTTGATTTTTATTATTTAAAAATATCACAACAAAAACTTCACGCTCTTGCCCTGCGAACAAATCCAACAACTTTGCTTTCAACTGTTCAGGCCCAGTCATCACATCTTCATGTAAAAATTGTTCAGAGAAAAAACGGCGAGCTAATTCACTCACAGCCTGTAATTGGGTAAATTTACAACTCCCCATTCCTTTACATTGCTTGAGTTTTTCGTAGTCTGCTTGTAGAAGCAAATATACTGAACCAAACTCCTGTATTAAACGCTTCGCAAGCTGTAAAACGGGTTCGCCTTGGCTCCCTGTACGTAGAAAAATAGCGAGTAGTTCAGCATCAGATAACGCAGCTGCCCCGTATGCGAGTAGCTTTTCCCTTGGTGGTAGGTCTAGATGTTCACTCATCATATTTTTTGTCCCTAAATCCCTTGCTTCCTTTTTATCTAGTCTAAAAAACATTCACAATCACTCTCATAAGGGTTTGCGTAGCGCTTCGCAAAAATAGTATTGTGATGAAAAATCGAGCGCGCCACCTCGCGCTTCTCTGTGGTAATATGCCTCCCATGTTGACCGAATTGGATAAAAATAATGAATCAACTGTCACTATTAGGTAAGCAGATAGTTATTGGTATTAGTGGGGGCATTGCTGCGTACAAAATCCCTGAACTCACCCGCCGTTTGCGCGATAAAGGTGCGATAGTACGCGTTGTGATGACTCAAGGTGCTAAAGCCTTTATTACACCTTTAACCTTGCAAGCCGTTTCAGGGCATCCCGTTTCTGATGACCTGCTAGACCCTGCTGCTGAGGCTGCTATGGGCCATATTGAACTGGCTAAATGGGCAGATCTCATTATTCTAGCACCGGCTACTGCGGATTTAATTGCTCGCCTCAGTGCAGGAATGGCAAATGACTTACTCACAACAGTTTGCCTTGCTTCCGCAGCACCGATTGCACTTGTGCCAGCAATGAACCAACAAATGTACCGAGCAAAAGCAACCCAAGAAAATTTAATCAAATTGCAACAACGTCAATGTATGATTTGGGGGCCAGATGCAGGTAGCCAAGCCTGTGGTGATATTGGCCCTGGTCGCATGATTGACCCACTAGAAATTGTTCGTCTAGCCAATGAGTTTTTTACCCCTAAACTCGACTTACAAGGCATCAAATTAATGATCACTGCGGGCCCAACACGGGAAGCGCTAGACCCAGTTCGCTTTATTAGTAACCATAGTTCGGGGAAAATGGGTTTTGCCATTGCTAAAGCAGCCAGTCAACGTGGTGCCGATGTCACTTTAATTGCGGGCCCTGTAAATATTGAAACACCAGAAGGCGTTAACCGGATTGATGTCATGAGTGGCTTAGAGATGTATGAACAAGTGCATCAAACCATTGCTGAACAAAATATTTTTATTGGTTGCGCTGCAGTTGCAGATTATCGAGCAAAAAACATTGCTGAAAATAAAATAAAAAAACAAGGTGATGAAGTTTCGATTACACTTATCAAAAATCCAGATATCGTGGCTAGTGTCGGAAGTCTAAAACACAATAGGCCATATGTTGTTGGGTTTGCAGCTGAAACCCAAAATGTGGAAGAATATGCACGCCAAAAACGACAACAAAAGCAACTCGACCTCATTTGTGCCAATGACGTCTCACTAGCAGACAACGGGTTTAATAGCGATAACAACGCGTTACATCTTTTTGATGCAAACGGTGATACCTGTTTGCCTCACTGTAATAAAAACGAATTAAGCCACTATTTACTTGACGAGATACTTCAACGTTATGAAAAAAATTGACCTAAAAATCCTCGATAGCCGTATCGGTAATGAATTTCCTCTACCAGCCTATGCCACCACAGGTTCTGCTGGTTTAGACCTACGTGCATGCCTTGATGCACCAATCGATTTGGCACCAGGTCAAACAGAGCTTATTCCAACAGGTTTAGCCATTCACATTGCAGATGAAAGTCTTGCTGCGGTCATCTTACCTCGGTCCGGTTTAGGTCATAAACATGGCGTTGTACTGGGCAACCTCGTTGGCCTCATTGATTCTGATTATCAAGGCCAGCTCATGGTGTCTGTCTGGAACCGCAGTGACAAAGCTTTTACTATTGAACCTGGTGAACGTATGGCACAAATGGTGTTTGTCCCGGTTGTTCAGGCGGAATTTAATATTGTTAATGATTTTGACGCAACAGAGCGTGGAGCTGGTGGTTTCGGTCATTCTGGCCGTCAATAAATAGAACATCCTGATAACTAATATGCTAGATAGAACCTAAATTAGGTTCTATCTTTATGAATAAAAACAATCAGCCGCATATTTTCTTTCAGGAAACTTGCTCAACATTACTTATATTTTAAACATTTTTTAAATCCATTTTGCTTCGTAAGTCTCTTTACTAAGAGCAAAATTTTGGATAGTTTGTTTTGCTGTTTTAGCAGGGGTCTTATTAGACATGGCAGAAAAAGCGATAACACAAAAACGTAACAGACGTGATGAGATTTTACAGGCTCTTGCGTTAATGTTAGAAAGTAGTGATGGCAGCCAACGTATTACAACAGCAAAACTTGCTGCTACGGTTGGTGTATCAGAAGCTGCGCTGTATCGTCATTTTCCGAGTAAAATGAAAATGTTCGATAGCCTTATTGGGTTTATTGAAGATTCATTGGTTTCGCGCATTAATCTGATTTTAACTGATGAAAAAGATACGATAATTAGAATTAAACTAATACTTGCCCTAATACTTGGATTTTCCGAGAAAAATCCTGGGCTTACGCGTATAATGACTGGCCATGCTCTGATGTTTGAGCAAGATAGGCTGCAAGATCGTATTAACCAATTATTTGAACGTATAGAATCACAATTACGGCAGGTGTTAAAAGAGAAAAAAATACGTGATGGCCATGGGTTTATTCATGATGAGTCATTACTTGCTTCTCAGTTACTAGCCTTTTGTGAAGGGATGCTCTCTCGTTTTGTGCGTTCTGAGTTTCGTTATCGGCCAACCGTCGAGTTTGAATCGCGCTGGCCTTTAATTCTAGCTCAGTTACAATAACCGATTATTTATACTACTCACCCCGCCCATCATTGGGCGAGGGCTTTTTTTATTCAATTCCGTATTGTTCGCGATAAGCCTTCATAGCCGCTAAATGTTCCTGCATACCTTCCTTTTCAGCAAGATAGGTGATTAAATCGCTCATGGTAATAATTGAGTAAACTTTACAGCCATAATCACGCTCAACCTCTTGAACTGCTGAAATTTCACCTTTGCCTTTTTCTTGGCGATCAAGGCATAGCAGAACACCATTCAACGTAGCTTGTTGTTGTTTAATAATTTCCATTGATTCACGAATTGCCGTCCCTGCGGTAATAACATCATCAACTACTACAACACGCCCTTGTAAAGGACTTCCGACTAACATGCCGCCTTCCCCATGGTCTTTAGCTTCTTTGCGGTTGAAGCAGTATGGCATATCGATGTCATGGTGCTCAGAAAGTGCTACCGCTGTCGTCGTTGCGATGGGGATCCCTTTATACGCTGGACCAAAAATGACATCACACTCAATTGCGCTATCTTGTAATGCTTGTGCATAAAAACGACCGACAAGTGCCAGATCACGCCCTGTATTAAATAACCCAGCATTGAAAAAGTAAGGGCTTTTACGACCTGATTTCAGCGTAAACTCACCAAATTTAAGTACCTGTTTTTTCATGGCAAGTTCAATAAAATCGCGCTGATAGGCTTTCATTGGTCATTCTCCTCGTTGATGATTATTTATCTATTTTCAAAGCTGGCACACTAGTTGATGAACCAGCAGGCATAAAAAAGGCGACTTTTCAGCCGCCTAATTAATGATTAACTTACTTCAGCGCTTCTCGCTGAGCTTCAAAAATGGTATTTAAACCTGTTTTAGCTAACGCCAATAGGGCTAATAACTCTTCATGACTAAACGGTTCGCCTTCTGCGGTGCCCTGTACTTCAATCATTCGGCCATCATCCATCATGACAACATTCATATCGGTTTCAGCTGCAGAATCTTCAACATACTCAAGATCACATAGAGCTTCTTGGTTTACAATTCCAACCGAAACGGCAGCAACCATTGATTTTAGTGGGCTTTTTGCAATTTTACCTTGCTCAACCATGTTATTCAGTGCATCAACAAGCGCCACACAAGCACCAGAAATCGCTGCTGTCCGTGTACCACCATCCGCTTGAATAACATCACAGTCTAAAGTAATGGTGTATTCACCTAATTTTTTAAGGTCAACCGCAGCACGTAAAGAACGTGCAATTAACCGTTGGATTTCCATCGTACGACCAGTTTGTTTTCCTCGTGCAGCTTCACGTTGATTACGTGAGTTTGTTGCACGCGGTAACATGCCATACTCCGCTGTAACCCAACCTTGCCCCTGCCCTTTTAAAAAGCGAGGAACCCCTTCTTCAACAGTTGCATTACATAACACCTTCGTGTCGCCAAACTCAATAAGAACAGAGCCTTCTGCATGCTTAGTATAGTTGCGCGTGATGGTAATCGGGCGCATTTGGTCTGCTTGTCTATCTGCTGGGCGCATGGTGTTATCTCCATTATCAACTCAAATTGGGACGCATTATACGTTGTTCAAGCGATAATGCCTATCCTGTCATCCTGCATAGCGTTATAATCCCCTAAATCTTTACGATAATGGGAACGAATTATGATCCGTAGTATGACCGCTTTTGCCCGTCGGGATATCAAGGGTGAATGGGGGAATGCGGCCTGGGAGCTGCGTTCCGTGAACCAACGTTATTTAGAAACGTATATTCGCTTACCTGAGCAATTCAGAAGCCTTGAGCCCGTTATTCGCGAACGTCTGCGTTCTCGCCTAACACGTGGAAAGGTAGAATGCAGCCTACGCTTTGAGTTAGATGGCGCAAATCGTGGTGAATTAATCCTAAATGAACAATTAGCACGCCAATTAATCAGTGCTGCGAATTGGGTTAAAAATTACAGCCATGAAGGTGAAATAAACCCATTAGAAATTTTGCGTTGGCCGGGTGTGATGTCAGCAGGTGAACAAGATTTAGATGTCATCAGCGAACAGTTACTGGCAGGCTTAGATGAAGCTATTGATGCTTTCATTCAAAGCCGTGAAGCTGAAGGTGCTTCATTGCATGCACTCATCGAACAACGCCTTGATGGCGTCTTAGTTGAAGTCGCAAAAGTACGTCAACATATGCCAGAAATTTTACAGTGGCAACGTGAACGCTTACAAAATAAGTTAGAAGAAGCTGATATTCAAGTGGATAACAACCGTCTGGAACAAGAACTTATTCTATTGGCTCAACGTGTTGATGTTGCAGAAGAACTGGATAGACTAGAAGCTCACGTTAAAGAAACGCGTAATATCTTGAAGAAAAAAGAGGCAACTGGTCGCCGCCTTGACTTTATGATGCAAGAATTCAACCGCGAAGCTAATACGTTAGCGTCAAAATCAATTAATAGCGAAGTTACAACCTCTGCAGTTGAACTCAAAGTATTAATCGAGCAAATGAGAGAACAAATTCAGAATATTGAATAATCACTCCTTGACGATTTTAATCCATAAAAAGCTAATCGACCTTAATTATCGTTTGGCTTTTTTTGGAGATATTCTCAATATTTACTCGAAATAGGTGCTAGTTGTCACGATTTTTGAAGCTATATTCCACAACAACCCTTCGACGATATTAAAAAATTTATACCGAAGCAGTATTAATTATTCTTTCTCAAATAATTAGTAACGTCGATTAAATCGTTCCCCATGAAATCATAACAACTTGATTTTTCATAATAAAATTTATTACCTATCTATTTTCCTAAAAATAAGATCTCGCTCATAAATCAATCAAATGTTTTGAGTTCAGTCACAGATAACAAAACAGATCTTTGACACCTCAATAACTGCTTATTAACATCCATCTTGTATACAAGTTGAATTCAATATAAATACAATAAGGTTGATTACCTCGACAAACCAATAAAAAGGTAACTCTATGTCACATAATGATTCTGTTGTAACACCAGCAACGAAAGACTCACCAGGGCGTTTACGTTGGGGATTAGCAGCAATATTTTTTATTATCGGTTTGATTGCGTATATGGATCGCGCCAATATTTCCATTGTGGCCGAACATATGATGACCGATTTAGGAATGAGCAAAGTTCAATTTGGCTTTTTGGGTGCGTTATTTTCTCTTGGCTATGCACTAGCCCAAATCCCAAGCGGTATACTTGCAGAACGGTTTGGTAGCAGACTGATCGCGACTATTAGCCTCTATATTTGGTCTGCATTTACCATCTTAACTGTCGTGGCTCCTACCTATATTTGGCTATGTATCGTACGCTTCCTATTCGGCGTTGGGGAAGCGCCGCTCTATCCTGCAAATGCCGTTTTTAATACATGGTGGTTTCGCCAAAATGAAAAGGCACGAGCCGCTAGCTTCTTACTTGCCGGTTCCTATTTTGGGCCTGTGATTGCCCCCACTCTTACCGTATTTATTATGATTTCATTCGGGTGGCATGCCGTTTTCTATATATTTGGTGTGATTGGCATTCTTATCGGCATGGTTTGGTATTTTTTTGCCAGAAATAAGCCTGAGCAACACCCTAAAATTTCTCAAAGTGAAATCGCATTCATCCATGAAGGCCGAACAATTAGTGAGCAAGGCGGTACTGATGTTAAAGCCCCTTGGCGCAAATTTATGAAAGAACGTCCTTTCTGGGCTGTTGGCTTCCAATATTTTTTTGTTGCCTATATGACCACTTTATTCATGATTTGGTTACCCACCTACTTACAAGAAGCTCGAGGCTTTTCATTAACCCAAATGGGCGTAGCCGCCAGTTTTCCTTGGTTAGCAATTTGTATCGCAGTACTCACTGCAGGTTCAATTTCTGATTGGTTACTCAACAAAGGGTACTCGCAGTTAGTCGCTAGGGGCTATATCGCGATTGCCGGTTTTATTCTATTTATCGTGGGGATTTGCGGCGCAGCTCAAACTGAAAGTGCCATCGCCAGTGTTGCATGGCTAACCCTTGCGCTCGGTTCTCTAGGATTACCAGTTGTGACCTCTTGGGCAATCGCAGCAGATAAAGGCCGCCAATATGCTGGCTCGGTCAGTGGATGGATGAACTTGTGGGGTAATCTCGGTGGTGTTATTTCCCCTATTTTATGTGGCTGGCTTGCACAGCATTTTGGCTGGACCGTCGCTTTACTTTTCAATGTGATACCTATCAGTTTAGCGATTGTTTGCTGGTTTTTCATTCAGCCTGATAAACCTTTAGCTGCTGCCGTTAATCCTGACTAATTTTTACCCAAAACACATTATATTCAATAAATAAAGGTGTCCCTATGTTTACATTAAATCCTCGAGTTGCCTGTTTTAGCCCAGAAGTTATCGAAAGTTGCCGTGATGTTTGCCCGTCAACTATTGGACACATGACTGACTTCGGTTTTCTAAAAACATTACGCCCACAAATTGAACAGTGCCAATTTATTGGTAATGCTGTAACTGTACGTATTCCGCATATGGATTCATCTGCTGTACATAAGGTTTTCGACATCGTGCAAGAAGGCGATGTTGTCTGTATCGATATGTCTGGGGATTATGATCGTGCTTGTTGGGGCGAAATGGTTTCTTACATGGCACGGGCAAAGAAAATTGCCGGCGCAGTTATTGATGGTTGTGTCACTGATATCAAAGCATTACGTGAGATTGGTGTTCCTATTTATGCACGTAAAGTGAGCCCGTTGACGACGCGAATCTTAGGTATTGAAGGCGCAATTAATGTGCCAATTAGTATAGATGGCGTAACGATTCATCCCGGTAATTTAATCATCGCAGATGGTGATGGTATTTTAGTCGCCGATGAAGTTACTCTGCAAGAATATCGTCAACGAGCCCTTAATGCTCAACATGCTGAAATTGATGTTAAAAAGCGCATTGATGCTGGTGAAACATTAGCGGCGATTTCAGGTGCAGCTAAATTTTTTGAATAAGGAGACTCCATGAAAATTGCAATTGCTCAGCTTGCCAGTAGCCCAGATAAAGCTCTAAATTTAAAAAAAGCCTGTGACGCTATACAAAAAGCTGCTCAAGGCGGTGCCGACCTCGTCCTATTGCCGGAAATGTTCATGGCATTTGTTCCTGCAGATAGCGGTATTAGCTATGCCGATGTCGCAGAGCCTGTTGATGGCCCTTTTGTCTCCGAGTTGGCAAAAACCGCTAAACAATGCGGTATTTATGTGACTTGTGGAATTTATGAAAGTGCCCCGAATGAGCCGAAAAGAGCATTCAACACGACAGTTATGTTGAACCGCCAAGGTGAGCTTATCTATCATTACCAAAAAACCCACCTGTACGATGCCTTTTCATATCAGGAATCCCTCAACATTATTCAAAGTAATAATGCGTTAAAACCTGTGGAAACTGAATTTGGCAAAATTGGCGTTTTAGTCTGTTATGAGTTGCGTTTCCCAGAAGTTGCTCGAAAACTAACCTTAGCTGGCGCAGACCTTATACTCGTTCCCACAGCATGGGTAAGTGGGCCACTTAAAGAGGAGCATTACCAAACATTAGTTAAAGCACGCGCTTTGGAGAACACAATTCCTGTCTGCGCATGTGACCAAACTGGTAATATTTTTATTGGCCGCAGCCTTGTTTGTGATGCGCTTGGCGTAACCATTGCCTCTGCTGGCTACGATGAAACACTATTTTTTGCTGAAATATCAACGCAGCATACCGCAGAAACACGAGAAAAATTACCTTGCATGCAAAACCGGCGCCCTGAGCTGTATTAGTCTAAAAAACTGGCAAGGATGCTGGTTTATTCAACAAGTTAAGTTCAATTACCCACCAAAATTTAACAGCGCCCTAAATAATATAAAACTAGTGCATTACTTGTATACCAGCCTATTCCTTTCTATACTCACTAAAATTTCTATTATTAACACAAGATCCTGATGAAAGATAAACCACTAAGCCAACAAGCCTATACCGCAATTAAGCATAAAATTCTCAGTAAGCAATTTGGAGAGGAAAGTTATACCTCTGAAAATAGCTTAGTTGAGGAACTCGGTATGAGTCGCACCCCAATTCGCGAAGCCTTATATCAATTGCAAAATGAAGGCTTAGTCAAAATTATCCCTCGAAAAGGTGTTTTTATTCAGAAACTATCGTTAAAAGAGACTCGAGATAATTATGATTTACGCTTAGCAATTGAGTCACATGCAATTAAATTAGTGCGTGAATATTTAACTAATGAGCATTTTTCTATTTTAGAGACCATTATTGAGCGGCAAAATGAATTATTGAAGGAAAATGACTATCAAGGTTGGATAAAAGAAGATGAACGATTCCACCGTTTCTTCTTAGAATTACTGGATAACTCAGTTTTCTTAGATTTAGCGGACAATATTCGCCAGCGAGTATATTTTCAGCCCGACCCTATTTATCGCAATGAATATTATTATGAATCTACACGCCAACATCAGCAATTGGTTGAGCAACTCAAAGCAAAAGAATTTACCCTTGCGGAAGAAACGCTGACTGAGCATATTTTACGCGGTAAACGTAATTATGTTTAATGTTAAAACTAACAAAAAAGAGAAAACCAAATTTATGGTTTTCTCTTAAATTGAATGTTATTTATAACGATTTATCTTAGCTAGATTTGGCTTCTTTCAGTGCTGCGTCTTTATCATGGTGATAATGGAACGTAAATTGGAATATTATTGCCAATACAACAGTATAAGAAGCAAAAACTAACCAAATCATTTGCCAATCTTTAATACCATCCACGGTGTAATAGTCGACAACCAATCCACTTAGTATCGCACCAAAATAGGCCCCAACACCGTTAACCATTGTCATAAATAAGCCTTGGGCACTCGCACGCATACGCGTATCTACTTCTCTTTCAATAAATATAGAGCCTGAAATATTAAAGAAATCAAATGCGCAGCCATAAACAATCATCGACATGATCAAGAACATCAAACCAATGGCTGATGGGTCGCCAAACGCAAAGAAACCAAAGCGTAGTGTCCAAGCGAACATACTTAATAACATGACCGTTTTAATGCCATAGCGTTTCAAGAAAAATGGAATTGCTAAGATAAAACACACTTCAGCCATCTGAGAGATCGATAATAATATCGATGGATACTGTACCACCAAACTATCTTGGTATAACGGGTTCAGCCCGAAGTCGTGCAAGAATGGGTTACCAAATGTATTCGTGATTTGTAAAACAGCGCCAAGTAACATAGCGAATAAGAAAAATACCGCCATAATAGGCTTTTTAAATAACACCAAAGCATCTAAACCTAGCTTACTGATCCAACTACTTGAAATCGCTTTTTTATTGACTTCAATTTTTGGCAAAGTTAGTGAATAAAGCGCTAAAAGCAATGAACAACCACCTGCAATATAAAGCTGCATACTACTTAGCTCAAATTTCAATAAGCTAATGCTCCACATTGCAACAATAAAGCCTACCGTACCAAACACACGAATAGGTGGAAAGTTACTCACTGAATCGAGCTGATATTGGCTTAATGATGAATAACTGATGCTATTTGAGAGTGCAATTGTTGGCATAAAGGCCATTGCATTAATTAACATCACCCAGAACATGATAGTTGAACTTGTGACTGTTGCGGCATAAAACAATGCAGCAGCCCCAATTAAATGGCAAATCATATATAAACGATTTGCTGGAATATATTTATCTGCAATGATTCCGATAAGCCCGGGCATTAAAATGGCAGCAATACCCTTTGAGCTATACACCATACCGACTTCTGCACCTGAAAAACTCAATGTTTTCATCATGTACGAGCCGAGTGTAACTAACCAACTTCCCCAAACAAAATATTGCAGGAAAAGCATGATTTTCAAGCGGGATTTAATATTCATACAAGGCTCCGTTTGGAGTTATATTTATTTGTTTTTATTTTCAACTCAGCAATGGCAACACCCATAAGGATGACAGCAACACCAACAAACTGAATGAATTCAAGAGGTAAATGCAATACTGTTACGGATAATAAAATCGTGACAGGTAACTGCATTGAGCTAACAATGGTCGCTAAACTGGTACCGATCAGTGGAGTACCTTTGGCAAACATCCACATACCGAAGAAAGAACCAAAGAAAGCCAGAGGTAATCCGTATGAGAAAAATAGAGATTGAAACGTTGATGCGCTCAATAAGAATGTTGGCGGAACAACAATTGATGTCAAAATTGCGCCCCCTGTTACCATAATTGCAGAACGCATCATAGGATCTGTTTTAACCGCTAATGCTCCACTGACGTAAACACGAATAGCGTTCGATAATGCTGCACATAATCCTAATAGCACACCAAGCCAGTGAAACACGATCCCTGAACTGTTTAACAAACCTGTCGCTAATACTGTTCCAATTAATATCACCACAACTGACACCATGGTCATTACGGGAGGAATTTTGCGGTCAATAAATGCGTTAATTGCAACCCCCATCCATGTAAATTGCAAAAAGAGTACGACACCAAGTGCAGGGGATAAATATTGCAATGATGCATAATACAAAAGCCCGGTTAACCCGGTTGTCATCCCAGTGAGTAACATTAATAGGCCTTGCCGACGTGTTGGCCATACTAGACGTGCTTTTTTAACTAATACGCCTGCGACAACAAAAAACCACAGTAAAATCGCACCTAATACCGTTTGGCTACCGATGACATCATTCAAGGAATACCCTGCGCGGTAGGCCAACACGACGAGTGTTGAAAGGATGCCATAACTACAAGCGCCTAAAGAAACTAAAATTAGACCTTTAAATTTCATTTCAATATTCACCTTATTTAGTGTCATGGACATCTTTATATTAGTTTGAGAAAAAGAACCTAAAAAATTAGAAGCGTTCGATCACGCCTGTCACTAATTTCAAGAAGGTCGCTTTAACTTTTTCAGCTGTTTCAATAACTTCGTCATGACTAAGTGGCTGTTCTAAAATACCGCAAGCCATATTGGTTAAGCAGGAAATGCCCACTGTTTTAATTTGTGAATGATGAGCGACCAGAGCTTCTGGTACGGTAGACATACCAACAGCATCTGCGCCTAAGGTTCTGATCATACGAATTTCGGCAGGTGTTTCATAAGTTGGGCCTGTCCACCATGCATAAACACCTTCACGGACAGAAACACCTTGTTCAGCCGCTACATTCTTGATTGTTTGGCGTAATTCTTTGTTATACACCTCACTGACATCCAAGAAACGCACCCCTAATTCAGGGTTATTTGGCCCCATCAGTGGGTTATTTGCAGTTAAATTAATATGATCGGTAATAATCATCAGATCACCTGGGTTGAAGTCGGTATTTACCGCACCGCAGGCATTGGTGATAATCAATTTTTCAACACCCAACGCTTTCATCAAACGCACAGGGAAAGTGACTTGGTCAAGGGTAAAGCCTTCGTAATAGTGGAAACGGCCTTTCATGGCAACCACATTTTTACCTGCGATGGTGCCGACCACCAATTCATTGGCATGCCCTACCGCTTCAGATTTAGCAAAGTGTGGAATTTCGCTATAAGGAATATGCACTGCATTTTCTAATGTATCCGCGAATGGGCCGAGTCCTGAACCCAGAATAATACCTACTGTTGGTTTAATATCTGTACGAGACTGAATAAAACTCAAGCTTTCTAGAATATCTTTTGTATGATGCATGGTTGTCTCCAAATTGACATCGACTAAAAATTGTTAAAATCGATCATAAAGCAATTTAGAAACAGAACAGCGATCTTAATCTCATTTTAATAAAAAGTATTTCGATATGATGTGCCACATGAAGCAGAATCTTATGCGTATATTTGCTAGTCTTTATCGATAGAGTCGGAATGAAAAGGAGTGAGGCGCTTGTTACATACACTATTAAATGAATTTCGCACCTCAAAAAATTCAAAAACACAAAAACTCAAAACGCTTTACCGATTAATTTTAAACCATGGTCCCATTAGGGCAGAGACGTTGACATCACTGGCTAGCATGAAACCAGCAACTTGTGCTCGGTTACTCGACGAACTGGGGAGAAATCACTTAATTTCGACTTCTGAGCTCGGAGAGTCGACCGGTGGCCGCAAACCAATCCTCTATAACATTAATGCTGCAGATGGTTATCTTGTTGGCATTGAAATGAGTGATATATATTCAACGATTGTTTTACAAAACCTAAAATTGGATATTTTAGGTATGGTAAAAGTGAAATATGAGCACCTAGAAACCGCAGAAAATATGATAGTTCATCTGCTCAACAAATTAGATATTTTATTAGCTAAACATGGACTTAGCGTAGAAAGCTTGTTGGGTATCGGCATCGCCATCGACCATATTTTAGAACGTGATAAACTGCCATATCATCAATACCACACAAGAATAAAAGAACTTCATGACTACATTTCCAGTAAAGTTCCTTGTTTTGTGTTACTCGGAAGTGGGATTAGTTTTGCGGCTTTTGCTGAGTATCGTTTGCGCTATACCTCGGATAGCCAACGATTTTTATTCACAACCTGTGATACTGATATTCGCAGTTGCACCATCATCAATAACCAATATGCTCCGGCCCCCATTAGTACAGCTCAAGCCTTTGGCCATACAACGATTGATATTAATGGCCAGCGCTGTGAATGTGGGTCATTTGGCTGTTTAAAGCAATATAGTTCACTGTCTGCGATTAAGTCACGGGTGATCCAGCAACTGAGGTTGGGTAAAAGTTCAATAATCAATGAATTAGTTAATAATGAGTCTGAAATTAGCTACCATACTATTTTCCAAGCTCTCACATTGGATGATGCCCTGTGCCTTGAAGCGCTGGGTGAGGCGGCCTATTATTATGGTATCGCCATCGCTAATGCTATTTTAACGACGCAAGCCGATGTGGTGGTGTGCGGCGGCACCCTAACACCTAAAAATCACTTTTTTGAGATGACCAAAAAGTCGATTGAAGAAAAACTCGCTATTTTCCCTCATATTAAGACACGCATTTATCCCGCCAATGATTCATATGAAATCGTTGCTCAGGGTGCTGGTGGAATGGTAATGGAGAAGTACCTTGCTGATTAAGCGGTTCTTTCATTAAAACAGATAGAGTGTAGAATAAATCAACAAACCTATACTCTATCACTATTAATGAGGGGATCATGTTAGAATTTGAACACATCAGTAACACGGCGAAATCACTGGTACTACAGCAACTTAATTCTCAATCTCCTCTTGTTCATTGCATGACAAACGATGTTGTTCAGACCTTCACTGCCAATGTCCTATTAGCACTCGGCTGTTCCCCAGCCATGGTGATTGAACCCGAAGAAGCTGAGCAGTTTGCCGCTATCGCACATGGCTTACTAATTAATGTGGGCACATTAACGACAGAGCGTCGATATGCGATGAAATGTGCGGTTAACAGTGCAAATCAAGCACAAAAACCTTGGGTACTTGACCCTGTCGCTGCAGGTGCGCTCAGCTTTCGTACCCATTTTTGCCATGAATTGTTGACACTCAAACCTGCCGCTATTCGCGGTAATGCTTCTGAAATTATGGCGTTAGCAGGAAGCAGTGCAGGTGGCAGAGGCGTTGATTCCCTTAACTCCACTGATGATGCACTCCCCGCGGCACAATTATTAGCGAGACAAGCTAAGACTATTGTTGCGATAAGCGGTGAAGTGGATTACATCACCGATGGAACACGCACCTTTGCGGTGACTGGCGGCCATATTTTAATGACTCGGGTGGTCGGTACGGGATGCGCTCTTTCTGCGGTGGTTGCTGCATGTTGTGCTCTACCTGGTGATAGGCTGCAAAATGTTGCCGCTGCTTGCGCTATCATGAAGCAAGCCGGAGAAACCGCAACCCAGCGCTGCCATGGGACGGGCAGTTTTATCCCTGAATTTTTAGATGCGCTTTATCAATAGTTTTGTTGTGATCGGTAACTTTGTTATTTTCGGTAATTTAGTAGTAATGAAAACTTGGCATAGCACACTAAAGCCGAGTTTTCTTTCCTCTTATTTTTCTTGACCAATGACGAAAGTTATCTCTAAAACGAATAAAGCGATAAACACAATTTTTGCTATCGGGTTCAATATCGTAAAAACGCTGTAATGCAATTAAATCATTCGCTTTGCAAATAGCAAAATTACCATAATCTGATAAATCAATAACCTTTAGCCCCACATTGGTTACAACAAAGTTTCCTGCATGGATGTCATTAGAAGATAAACCATAGTTATGTAATTGGTTAATGACAGACTTCATTTCTGCATAGTAAGGCGTAATATCATCCAGTTCAGATAAAACCGTTCCTTCCACATATTCCGCAATAATCCATGTTTCTACTGACTCACGACCGACCATTTTTTCAGCAACGAAATAGATGTCATTGGTTACCATACAACCTTTATTTTGAGCAGAGACTAATCGCATTAATAACTGTGAATAAAAAGGTCCTGAAATAATACGCATTAACCGTTTTTCAATACGCTTATCCCGTTCTTTTTCACATTTAATAATATAGTTTTGCCCATCTACATGAATACGAGCAACACTTCTCTCAATATTTCCGCTACCTAAATTTTTACCCGAGATCTTCCTATCAATATAATCATTAACAATTTGCCAAAAATCTATCTCACCTTCTTTTTGATAGGTGATAAAACCGTCTCTTTGTTTTTTTATTATGTTCTGCATAGCAAAATAGCCAATTTTTAATCAATTGACGGATGCTAGCAAATGGCAAACGACATTTCTTAGCGATTGTTGCAAAATGGCGTCTAAAAATAGGTAAGTTGTGCGATATACCTCAAAATTGGTAAGGTTTTAGAAAAGCTGTACGGCTCTATCTATGAGAGCAGGTCACCATAGTGCCAACCTACTCTCATAAAAACCGCTTAGTCGTTACCAAATAAATCGCGGGTATAGACTTTCTCTGCCACATCTTCCAGCTCAGGCACCATCCGGTTGGCTAAAATAATGTCGCTTTCTGCTTTGAAAGTCTCTAAGTCACGAATAACTTTAGAGCGGAAAAACTCTTCTTCTTTTAAAACAGGCTCATACACCACCACTTCGATACCCTTGGCTTTGATGCGTTTCATCACACCCTGTACCGCAGAGGCGCGGAAATTATCAGAGCCTGCCTTCATCACTAAGCGATAAACACCGACTTTACGTGGTGCTTTAGCAATGATTGCATCGGAAATAAAGTCTTTGCGGGTGCGGTTCGATTCCACAATGGCGTTAATCAAGTTATTTGGCACGTCATCGTAGTTAGCTAACAGTTGCTTGGTATCTTTTGGTAAACAATAACCACCGTAACCGAATGATGGGTTGTTATAATGGCTGCCAATACGTGGGTCTAAAGAGACTCCTTCAATAATTTGGCGTGCATTTAGACCGCGGCTTTCTGCATAGGTGTCGAGCTCATTAAAGTACGCCACACGCATCGCTAAATAGGTGTTGGCAAACAGCTTAATGGCTTCGGCTTCGGTGCCGTCGGTAAATAACACGGGAACGTCTTTTTTAATTGCACCTTCAAGCAGTAAATCCGCAAAAATTTTCGCGCGCTCAGAACGCTCTCCTACCACGATACGGGACGGGTGCAAGTTATCCCACAAAGCGCGGCCTTCACGTAAAAATTCAGGAGAGAAAATCACGTTGGTATAACCAAATTCTTCACGTAAACGCGCGGTAAAGCCCACCGGAATAGTGGATTTTACGATGATCGTCGCTTGCGGGTTAATTTCATTCACATCATGAATAACAGACTCAACCGATCTAGTATTGAAGTAATTGGTTTTTGGGTCATAGTCAGTTGGTGTAGCCACAATCACGTACTGAGCGCCTGTGTAGGCCTCTGTTTTATCTTCTGTAGCGCGAAAATTGAGCGTCTTTTCCGTTAAAAACTGCTCAATTTCTGCATCAACAATCGGTGATTGATGGTTGTTTAACATCGCCACTTTTTCAGGGATGATGTCCACGGCGACCACTTCGTGGTGTTGTGACAGCAACATGGCGTTAGATAAGCCGACGTAACCGGTTCCTGCGATTGCTATTTTCAAACTTGCCTCTCAAATCCTGCTAAAGATGTTACAGCTTATTGATATTATTGGTGGTAATAAGAACGATACCAATCCACAAATGCCTGAACACCCTGCTCAATAGAAACTTGTGGGCGATAACCTGTCACATTAAACAAGTCTTCTGTATCCGCCCAAGTGGTGTATACATCCCCCGCTTGCATAGGTAAAAAGTTTTTAATCGCTTCTTTACCCAGTGCTTTTTCCAGTGCAGAAATAAATTCAATCAATTTAACGGGTTGACCATTACCAATATTATAGATTCGATATGGCGCGCTGCTTTCTGCCGGTGATGCCGAAGGGTTATTCGGGTTTGCTTGTGGAATTATATCTGAAATACGGATCACACCTTCGACAATATCATCAACAAAAGTGAAATCACGACTGAGATTGCCGTTATTATAGACATCGATAGGCTCGCCCGCCAAAATAGCTTTCGTAAACTTGAATAAAGCCATGTCTGGGCGTCCCCAAGGGCCATAAACCGTAAAGAAGCGCAGCCCTGTAGTCGGCAACTGATATAAATGTGAATATGAGTGCGCCATTAATTCATTGGCTTTCTTTGTTGCCGCATACAGTGAAATAGGGTGATCGGTTGCCATGTCCGTGGTAAATGGCGTCTTATCGGTTACTCCGTACACCGAACTTGAAGAGGCATAGACCAAATGCTTCACTTTT
The DNA here is from genome assembly GCF_028482485.1 of Providencia sp. PROV116. Lineage (NCBI taxonomy): Bacteria > Pseudomonadati > Pseudomonadota > Gammaproteobacteria > Enterobacterales > Morganellaceae > Providencia > Providencia sp. PROV116. Next base: position 76,637 of record NZ_JAMPQO010000021.1, read on the forward strand.
GCTTGGCGACAGCCTTCTAAAATAGCGAGGTGACCAGTCAAATTACTGTCTGCATAAGCAAATGGGTTTTCCAATGAGTAACGGACCCCCGCTTGTGCTGCTAGGTGAATGACTCGGTCAAATTGCTCTTGGGTACACAATACCCGAACGGTTTCACGGTCAGTGAGGTCAAGATGAATAAAGCGAAATAAAGGGAACTGCTCCAATAAATGTAAACGGGATTGTTTAAGCCCTTGATCATAATATGCATTTAAGTTATCAATCCCAACAACTTCATGTCCGTCCTCTAATAAACGCTGGCAAAGCTTAAAACCAATAAAACCCGCACTTCCCGTGACCAAATATTTCATATTCATTGTCTTCTAGCGTTAAACCATTCTTAAGCTCTAAATGAGCACCAAATTTCACAGAAAAAATACCTAAAATTAAGACAAAAATAATAACGAATGGTTTTGTTATTAAAACAAGAAAGCCTAAAAAAATAATAAATTTTAAGAAAGTATTAATATTTTAGGTAGGAAATAACAAAAAAGAGGGGATCAGCCGTAAATATCTACGGCTGATAATAACATACTATTGCATATCACCTTTATTGGCGTTAGCCGCTTCTAAAGTTCCATAAACATAGTTACGGTAGCTATCAAGTAACTTCTGGTCTTCACAATCATTCAGCTTGCCATCACATAAGTGACGCATTTTGATGTTGGCCTCATAAAATGGGGAAATTTTTAAATTTGCCCTTTCCAATAAAATACCGCCTAAGAAGGAAATATCGGTTAGCTGGCCCGTTTTGATCACCGTCCCTGATTTTAAATTATCCCGTAAGGTAAATTGTGTTAAGTAAGCGGGAGATGAAAATGAAGAATTATACTGATTTAAACTAATGCCTGGTTGATGGTCACCAAAATATAAAAACATCAACGGGCGCTCACGTTTTTCAATAAAGTCTGCAAAATCGCGTATTGATGCATCTGAAGTGACGATTTTGTCCATATAATGGCTAAATTCACCCGCAGCATCAGGGTTTTTAATTTTGTCTTTTATGCCATAGTCATCACTATGACTCTCTTTATAAGGGCCATGTTCATACATGGTAAGAGAGAAAATAAATACAGGTTTATCTGTTTCTTGAGCTAAGATTTCTTTCACGTATTTCAGCATATCATCGGTGCTGATCGTCCATAAGTTATCTTGTAGTTTTCCTGGGTAGCCAAGTTCTTGTGGTTGAATAATTCTATCAACCCCAAGCGTTTCATAGGCATGGCCTGAATGGTATGCACCTTTATTAAAAGGAGTAAGTACCACAGTATAATAACCGTTGGCCTTCATTTCTTTGAATAAGCTATTTTTAAGGTGGTCAACGATAAAATAAAATACACCGCTTTTTTGCGCACCGAAATCATCGCTATTTAAGCCAGTTAAGGCGGAGAATTCAGATAACCAAGTTCCCCCTCCAAAAGTTTGTACCCGCATCTGACTATGCGCACTTACGCCATTATCTTGCTGGAACATAAATAAATTGGGAAGCTTGGTTCCTTCAGGTAAATCATAAATATGTGGGTCAACAGTAGATTCTTGTAGTAATAAAACGATGTCTGGCTTTTCTGATACCATATTATTTTCTAGGGAGATAGCAGCTGCTTTTTTCACAAAGTAATCAGCTGAACCTGCAAATTCAGGAGACTGATAACTCGCATTTTGTGCTGACATAATAATATTGGTCACTGTCCCTCGGCCTTTTGGCAACGTCTGAGACCATCTGTCATAATAATGTGAGCTTGTGAAGTTAATACTAAAATAACCTGCAACAATAAGAACGACACCAATAACGCGGGTAATCTTTGATTTACTTGGTTTGACCAACCGCCAGCTAATAACCCCATTAATGACTAATAATATAAGCAACCCGACCAATGCGACACCCGCTAACCAATAATGACCCAAGGTCCCCATATTGGAAGTGTCCGTCATGATATTGATATCACTAAAGAAGAGTTGTTCTTTGTAATAATGAACTTTTAACTGGTTCAGGAATTTAATGATGATAAATAATGTACTGGTAATAATCACAGAAAATAACCAGCGGGCTGTTAGCACCATTAAAATACCGAATAAAACGGCATATACACTGACCGATATGAGTGCAGGATAAATTACACTACCTTTTTCAAAGACTAAGAAAAGGGAGCCAATAAAGATCAATGCCAGATAAAAGCCTGCAAATAACTTTTTCTTCATTAGTTTTACCACAAGTTTAATATTGGAGGTTGCTATGAAGCACTACTATAACGGATTAAAACACTCAATTTATTCAACGAAAATGCCTTTATCTCGTAAATGGTGACCATCGCCTTTACGACGAGTAAAACCGCTTTTATCAAAAAACTCAAGAATTTGAATCGCGAGTTTTCGGCCAATCCCTAATTCGTTACGAAAATCAGCCGCAAAAATAGCTTCATTTTCCAAGCAATAACGATAAATAAGTGAAGCAAAATAATTAATTTGTTCATGACTATAATAGCGGTCACGAACTATTGCTGTAATTAACCCCATTTGTGCCGCCTTTTTTAACACGCGGCGCATCGTATCTTCTTCATAACCACTTTCTAATGCTAAATCACGCACCCACCACGCCTCATTACGTGAAAATAATGGGTATATTTGTTGCCAAATCAGCTGCTGTTGCGCATCAAAAACCAACCCATGTTGAGGCATATGCAACCAGCCACGTGTTTGCTTAATAACATTGTCAGTAATTAGGTCATCAATGAATTTAAAGGCTAATGCTTCACTCATTGAAGGCAGAGCCATACGTTTTAAACGTGCTTTGCCAACACCAATTTGGTCACTGTGTATTTCATTAAATTTTTCAAGAGTTTGAACGATATGTTCTTTCGCTATTTGCGTTTTAAATATAGATAAAACGTGATTGCCAACCCGTTCCACATCCGTTTTTGCTAATAAGTTATCTAACGCCTCATGGGTGAGCTGCCGCGCCCAACTGTAATCCCGTAAATTAAGTTCACCTTGTGGAAGTTGTAACTTAAAGTGAGCCAGTTCGTCTTGTTCTCGGCAAAGCCTAGATAACCAATCCAAAAACTCTGGGAGTCTTTTACCTCGGCGTGGGGAAACCAAACGTATCACTCGAGCCCCACCTAACGTTTGGCGAGCGCTAATATCACGAATGATTAACCGGTCATTCTCTACTAACCATAATGGGGTATCTAAAATTAATTCTGCGAGAACAGGGGTTTCTCCTTGTTCCACTAATAATGATACTCGGCCAGTGATATGGCTTGCACCATGATAGAGATGCACAGGCTGCCAGTGCTTAATTAATGTATCGCATTCCAGTTCGACAATAACCCGTGTTGCAATAAATGCGGGTTGCTCTGCAAGTAACCAATCACCTCGAGTGATATTTTCTTTATCAATATCACCTGTCAAATTTAAAGCCACACGGTCCCCCGCGACAGCGAATTCAGATATTTGGTTTTGCCGGTGAATACCTCTGACACGAACTTGCTTATCCGCCCCAGTCACCCAAAGTGACTCGCCAACGTGAATTTTTCCCGCTAACGCGGTACCAGTCACCACAATCCCTGCACCTTTAACCAAAAAAACGCGGTCAATGGCTAAACGAAAACGACGTTGGATATTGGGATGTGAACCACTTTGCTGATGAAGCTGTTGCAGATATAACCGTAGCGCATCAATGCCACGCCCATCTTCAATAGACGTAATAAATAGTTTTGCATCTGGCCAACCTTGCTGAGCCAACTCAGAGGTAACTTGCTCCGTGACCTGTTCAATTCGCGAATGATCAACTCTGTCAGCCTTCGTCAGTATGACACTGATATTTTCACAACCCGCTAGTCTTAAAATAGAAAGGTGTTCTAGGGTTTGCGCCATTACACCATCATCACAAGCGACAACCAAAAGCGCATGATTTATACCGCCAATCCCAGCCAACATATTGGCTAAAAACTTTTCGTGTCCTGGAACGTCGATAAAACCAATCGAGCTACCATCAGGCTGCGGCCAGTAGGCATACCCTAGGTCAATGGTCATTCCGCGCTTTTTTTCCTCGGGGAGGTGTGCGGTATTTACGCCAGTAATAGCTTGAATTAATGAGGTTTTGCCATGGTCAACATGGCCTGCTGTCGCAAAAATCATGAAAGTAAAGCCTGTAATAACGCATGTTCATCATCAAGACAGCGCAGGTCAAGCCACAATTTACCTTCTTTCATACGCCCAATCACAGGTTGAGGTAACTGACGCCATTGCGTAGCGAGTTGCTCTAATGTGCTACCTTTTCCATTTAATGGTGTAAAGGTTACCGCAAAGCTTGGAAGACGGTCGATAGGAAGTGAGCCGCTACCTATTTGTGAGAGGCAATGCTCAACTTCAACAATAAATTTATCCCCGTAAAAGGCTTGTAGAGCAACAACTATGCTTTCTGCGCTATCACGAATAGTTTCAGGATCTCGTGTTAGCCAACGTAATGTGGGTAATTCTGTTGTGAGTTTTTCGGGCGTTAAATACAGTTTTAGCGTTGCTTCAAGTGCAGCTAGAACCATTTTATCAACCCGTAAAGCACGTTTTAATGGATGTTTTTGAATTGCATCAATCCATTTCTTCTTCCCTAAAATAATCCCTGCTTGTGGACCACCGAGAAGTTTATCTCCAGAAATTGAAACTAAATCAATACCTTGAGAAAGGTAACTTTGTGGCATGGGTTCTGCGGGTAGCCCATAAGCCGTCATATCAATCATCGAACCACTGCCTAAATCAATTGCCGTTGGTAATTGGTACTTTCTACCTAGCTCTGCAAGCTCTTCACCTTCAACTTCAGCAGTAAATCCTTCAATACTGTAATTGCTGGTATGCACTTTCATTAATAGTGCAGTTTGATCATTAATCGCATTCTCATAGTCACGTAAGTGGGTCCGATTTGTTGTTCCCACTTCAACTAATTGGCAGCCAGCCTGAGCCATGACATCAGGCACTCGAAAAGCCCCGCCAATCTCAACTAATTCACCACGAGAAACAATAACTTGCTGGCCATTCGCAACCGTTGCTAACAATAATAAAACTGCAGCAGCATTATTATTAACAATACACGCATCTTCTGCGCCAGTGAGCTCACACAGTAAATCAGCAATCGCACGGTCACGATGCCCACGCATCGCGCCATCTAGAGAATATTCTAATGTGACAGGCGAACTCATCACTTGGCTAACCGCATTTATGGCTGTGGTCGACATTACCGCACGGCCTAAATTGGTATGTAACACCGTACCGGTCAAGTTAAACACGTTTTTTAGGGCACTTTGCCCTAAAGCTTGATGGCGCTGAGCTAACTCTTTTACCCAATCTTCCTGCCAGGCAGGCAATTTCCCTGCCTGTGCAATACAGGTTCGAGCTTGCTCTTGCATCTCACGTAAACATGCAGTGACCCAGTGAGCCCCTGATTGTTCAATCAATATTTGCACTTCATCGAGTTGCAATAATTTATCAATCGCAGGAAGTTGGCGATATAAAACCAAGTCTGATTCAGCCATAGTCACGATTCTCTTTTACCGCTTATTTTTCACCAGGGAACAAGAACGGATTAATACTGCTACGTGCAAAACCTTCTTCTTCCATGCGAGCATCTAAAATAATTGACGCTAAATCATCAGCAACAGCTTCAACTTTAGCTTCTTTTTCTTGATAAAGGATTTTCAGATAGCTACCACAATCACCACAGCTTTCAGCTTTAACTGCCGCATTTTCATCATCCAATGACCAATAATTCAATTTACCCGTTTGCTCACAGTTACTGCATTTAACGCGCACCATATGCCATTCAGTTTCACATAAATTACAGTGCAAATAACGTAAACCTTGTGATGTACCAATTTGCACAATACTCGACACTGGCATGCTATTACATACAGGGCAGAAATGACGATGGTCACCATGTTCTGCACGCGCTTTACCCGGGATATTTGCTGCCATTTGTGCCCAATACACCGATAATGCAGCCCAAATAAACATCGATTTATCCGCAGGAACTTTTTCAAATTCTTCATTTAGCAGCGCAGTTGCCATAGCTTCAAGTTCTGTTTCAGACGCTTTATTCAGGTTTTCTAACGCAGGGCGTACAGACTCAGGCACGACTGGCATTAATTCGGCAATAATTGCCGTCAATAATTTGTGCCAATGTGTTGTGCGTGGAAATGTTTTTGCATCCAATGGCGAATTATTGGTATTTGTTGAACGCTCAAGGATAGATGCCATATCCATTTCTAATGGATTATCATGCTGTGCATTATGTTGCGCGGTTGCCACTTCAGCGGCAAAATTCAGATAATCTGCAAAAGGATGTTCTCCCGCACCAAGTTCTTTAAGTCGCTCAGCACGGCGCTGATATAAGCTTTTTAAGTTAGGAAACAGAACTGGTGGAATAAAACCAATTCCTTTTTCTTTCAATCTTTCTTGTCCTAACTCTTCTTTAGGAACGATACGAATACCCATTGCGTTCTCTCTTTTCTATTTTTTTATAACGACAATTCCCGAGAAAAGGCTATTTATTTTCTCGAAAGCGTTTTTGCTCATCATATTTATATCCGCGAAAGCGGTTCTCTAATGTTCAGGATAAAACAAAAGTCATCTTGAGGCTACTCTAGCCCCTGAATTATCCCTTCCATTAACCCGGAGTAGATCAAGGTAAATGTAAATCAGGATGATGATTGTTTTATTTGATATAAATAAATTGTTATCACTAGGATAAAAATTCTGAAGTTATGGTTTGAAGTGGTTATGACTACAAGCTTATGCTGCAAGCAGCCTTCTATTTGCAACAGGAATAGGTATTTCACTCTTATCTCAGGTGTTTTTTATTGCCGTTCTTCAATAAGAAATAAATAAAAACATAAATATAATTAATATCATATCTACTGTACCTTTTAGATAAAAATAAATATAAAAAGCATTTATGGTCAATAGAATACGCGACCAAATACTATTCGGTCGCGTAACAATGAAATAACAGTTTTGCTTCTTTAGGGGTATAACAGTCCCTTTGGTATCATCAAAATACCAAATAAAAAGCCAATATTGTTAACAATGAATTAGGTTTTAGATTTTCAGTAATTCAGGGTAATACATACGCTTAATTGCGAGCTCTAAACCTCTAACTTCTGCTAAACCTTTTAAGCGCCCAATAGCGGAATAGCCTGGATTGGTCACCTTTTTCAAATCATCTAAAATTTGGTGGCCATGGTCTGGTCTCATTGGAATGGGTGCAAGCCCCGCAGCATAGCGTTTTTGTTCAACCGCTAAAATGGCTTTGACCACTTCAAACATATCAACATCACCTGCAATATGATTGCCTTCATGGAAGGTATTCGGGTTATTTTCTCTCACCGTTGAACGTAAGTGCGTGAAATGAATGCGATCACCAAATTCATTAATCATTTTTACTAGGTCGTTATCGGCTCGTACACCATAAGAACCTGTGCACATAGTAAACCCATTATGAATACTATCGCAGCTTTGCTTAATAAACCGCATATCTTCAATGGTAGAAACAATACGTGGCAGGCCTAAAATTGGGCGTGGAGGGTCATCAGGGTGAATAGCTAAAACCACATTTTCTTCTTCACAGACAGGAACGATTTTCTGCAAGAAATAACGTAAGTTCTCACGTAACTGATTTTCATCAATATTATTATACAGCGCCAAGCGCTCACGGAATTGGTCTAATGTATAACCTTCTTCCGCACCCGGTAGCCCTGCGATGATGGTTTTAATCAGGTTTTCAATGTCATCAGATGACATATTGGCATAATACTCAGCCGCTTCTTTAACTTCTTGTTCTGAATAACTCTCTGCCGCATTTTCACGCTTTAAAATATGAATTTCAAACGCAGCAAAAGCAATATTATCAAACCGTAACGCTTTGGAGCCATCCGGTAGCGTGTAAGCAAGGTCAGTACGCGTCCAATCTAGAATTGGCATAAAATTATAGCAAATGGTCTTAATACCACAGGATGCTAAATTACGAATACTCTGTTGGTAATTTTGAATATAGAGATCAAAATTACCTTGTTGAGTTTTAATATCTTCGTGAACAGGAATACTTTCCACGACAGACCAAACTAACCCAGCATCTTCAATAATAGCCTTACGCTTTAAAATCTCCTCGACACTCCAAACTTCACCGTTAGGAATATGGTGGAGCGCAGAGACGATACCTGTCGCCTCTGCTTGCCTAGCATCACTTAAAGAAACAGGGTCATTAGGACCGTACCAACGCCACGTATGCTCCATGAGTACTTCTCCTTCGATTATTCAAAAATAGTCTGATAAGGAATTGTTTCAAATAGGTAACCATCAAAATTGGGGTCATCAAAATCAGAAAGCTGCATTAGCGTATTTTTGACATTCTCTAAATGCTGCCACATCTCTTTTTTAGCCAACTCCGGATCACGTTTTTGTAGTGCATTTAAAATATTTTCATGATCAACCAACCACTTTTTTCGGTAAGTCGTGTTGTCAATATGTTCGTGAAGCTTATCCCACATAGGGCTTTGTAACCGCACAGCCCAGATATCATCAATAATCTTCGCCATCATGTCATTCTTGCTTGCGCGAGCAATTAACACATGGAACTTATGATCATTAGCATCGTCACTTTCATTATTCGCGACTTTGATTCGCTCATCTTCTAATAATGCGCGGATCTCTTGGATATCGGCTTTTGTTGCTGACAAAGCAGCGCATGCAGCTATTGCACTTTCAATCACTTGGCGAGCTTGCAGTATTTCAAAAGGGCCATGATCTAAACTTTTAATTTCATCAATCAATAGGTCTGGATGATTAATGACATAAACCCCAGAACCTTTCTTGATAGAAACCAATTTTTCAATTTCCAACATGATGAGTGCTTCACGTACCAATGAGCGACTAACATCATATTTTTTAGCGATCTCACGCTCTGGCATTAAACGACTTCCTATCGGATATTCACCAGATGCAATGAGCTCTTTTAACTGCTGACCTAGGTATTGGTACGAGCGGTATTGAGTTTTCATATATATGTACAACGCGTTGTCGAATTAAATTTAGTTCTTCCATTGTAGATTATCGTCCCTCATTACAATGGTCAACCAATTTATCCACTATTTCCGCAAAATTAGTTAACCAATTTGTGATCAGATTCACTTATTGTCGTCTTTTTAGTCATTGTTTTTTAATTTACCGATTGATAGAGTGAAAAAAAGAGAATTTGGTCAACCAATAAATAAACCACTTTGAGTGTTTCATGGTAATTTGGTTGATCAGTTGGTTAACAAGTAATAGGGATTTGGGCCAAAATGAAAATTATAAAAGCAGAAGTCTTTGTATGTAGCCCCGGTCGTAATTTTGTCACATTAAAAATTACAACCGATGAAGGCGTATATGGATTAGGTGATGCCACCCTTAACGGGAGGGAGCTCTCTGTAGCGTCCTATCTTCAAGATCACCTCTGTCCTCAGCTAATAGGCCGTGACCCACATAAAATTGAAGATATTTATCAGTTCTTCTATAAGGGAGCTTACTGGCGTAGAGGCCCAGTTACGATGTCCGCCATTTCTGCGATTGATATGGCACTGTGGGATATTAAAGGCAAAATTGCCAACCTTCCGGTCTATCAGTTACTCGGTGGCGCTTCTCGTGAAGGAGTGATGGTTTATTGCCACACCACGGGTACCGATATTGCTGAAACACTAGATAACTACGCAAAATATAAAGAAAAAGGTTTTAAAGCGATCCGTGTGCAGTGTGGCATTCCAGGAATGGCAACTACCTATGGACAGAGTAAAGGAAAAAACCTTGCTTATGAACCTGCCACAAAAGGCCATCACCCTGAAGAACAACTTTGGTCAACCGAAAAATATCTGGATTTTATGCCCAAACTGTTTGAAGCCGTTCGGGACAAATACGGATTTAATGAACACCTTCTACACGATATGCACCATCGCTTGACCCCTATTGAAGCGGCTCGCTTCGGTAAAAGTATTGAAGATTATCGATTATTTTGGATGGAAGACCCAACACCAGCAGAAAACCAAGCTTGTTTTAGATTAATTCGTCAACATACCGTCACCCCAATCGCCGTAGGTGAAGTTTTTAATAGCATTTGGGATTGTAAACAACTGATTGAAGAGCAACTCATCGATTATATCCGCACCACAATTACCCATGCCGGAGGTATTACAGGCATGCGCCGAATTGCTGATTTTGCTTCACTTTACCAAGTCAGAACTGGTTCTCATGGTCCATCTGACCTATCCCCAATTTGCCATGCTGCCGCCTTACACTTTGACCTTTGGGTACCCAATTTCGGCGTTCAAGAGTTTATGGGCTATTCAGAAGAAATGTTGTCCGTATTTACGACTAACTGGACGTTCAACGATGGTTATATGCACCCAAGTGATAAGCCCGGTTTAGGTATCGATTTTGATGAAAAACTGGCAGCGAAATACCCGTACAACCCAGCTTATCTTCCAGTCGCTCGTCTCGAAGACGGCACGTTGTGGAACTGGTAATTTTTATTTTATTCGGAGTCAAATATGAAAGCTGTAAAATCGGTAGTAATCAAAGAACCCAATACATTATTGATTGAAGAACGTTCAGTTCCTGAACCGGCTGAAAACCAAGTACAAATAAAAGTTCGCTTAGCCGGTATTTGTGGTTCTGACAGCCATATCTACCGTGGCCATAACCCATTTGCAAAATATCCACGTGTGATTGGCCATGAATTTTTCGGTGTCATTGAAAAAGTGGGTTCAGGCATAGATAGCAAACGCATTGGTGAACGAGTCTCTATCGACCCTGTCCTTAGCTGTGGTCATTGTTATCCATGCTCAATTGGTAAACCAAATGTGTGTGAAACACTAGAAGTATTGGGTGTTCATACTGATGGCGGGTTCACTGAATATGTCAATGTCCCTGCGGCCAATGCTTATACTATTCCTGATTCAATCAGCGATGAGTGTGCCGTTACCGTTGAGCCATACTCTATTGCCGCCAACGTGACTTCGCATGTTCACCCAACTCAAGATGACATCGCATTAGTCTATGGTGCGGGTACGATTGGGTTAACCTGCGCACAGGTTCTCAAAGGGGTTTATCAAGTCAAAACCTTGATCATGGTTGACCGCGTGGCTGAGCGTTTAGCTAGAGCAAAAGATTGTGGTGCTGATATTGTCATTGATAACTCACAAACCCCACTACCAGATCAACTCAAAACACTGGGTCTTCGCCCAACGTTAGTACTTGATGCAGCTTGCCATCCCGCTATCTTACAAGAAGCCGTCTTGATTGCTTCTCCCGCAGCAAGAGTTTCTATTATGGGCTTTTCAAGTGAAGCAAGTGCCGTTACACAGCAAAGTATCACCAGCAAAGAGATTTCATTGTTTTCTTCACGTTTGAATGCCAAAAAATTCCCTGAGGTGATTAGCTGGATAGAATCTAAAAAAATTGACCCAACGAAAATCTTGACGCATCAGTTCCCATTCACTGAAGCGCAAGAGGCAATCTTAACCTTTGAAAAAGACCAGAAAACCTGCTGTAAAATTCTTTTAACCTTTTAATTTAATTAAAAAAACTAAATCCGATTTGGATACTACCCTACGTGATTAATAGGATACTAATATGAATACTCAGTCAATTGACCCATCAGGGAAAGTGGAACGCAGTTCTGGCGATCTAACCAAAGCTGCAGTTTCAGGCTGGCTAGGAACCGCTCTAGAGTTTATGGATTTCCAGCTTTACTCGTTAGGTGCAGCACTTGTTTTCCATGAAATATTTTTCCCTGAACAATCCGCTTCAATGGCATTAATTCTTGCGATGGGAACTTACGGTGCCGGATATGTCGCACGTATTGTTGGTGCGATTTTCTTTGGTCAAATGGGCGACCGAATCGGCCGTAAAAAAGTACTCTTTATCACCATCACCATGATGGGGGTGTGTACTACATTAATCGGGGTATTACCAACCTACGCACAGGTAGGTATCCTCGCACCGCTGTTATTAGTTCTCTTGCGAATTATTCAAGGCTTAGGGGCAGGCGCTGAAATTTCGGGTGCAGGCACCATGCTGGCAGAATATGCACCAAAAGGCCGTCGTGGTATTGTGGCCTCATTAGTGGGTCTGGGAACAAACTGTGGCACATTAAGCGCAACTGCAATTTGGGCTGTCATGTTCTTCTGGTTAGATAAGTCAGACTTATTGGCTTGGGGCTGGCGTGTACCTTTCTTGGCAAGCTTCGTGGTAATGCTGTTTGCAGTATGGTTACGACTGAATCTGAAAGAAAGCCCTGTATTTGAGAAAGTGCAAAATACGGAAGAACAAGAAGCCAAAGTTGCAGTACAAACACCACCGAAAGAAAGTTTCTTTGCCATGTTTAAATCTAAAGCATTTTGGTTAGCGACTGGCATTCGTTTCGGTCAAGCAGGTAACTCTGGGTTAATTCAAACTTTCTTAGCAGGATATTTGGTTCAAAGCCTGTTGTTTGATAAGAGTATTCCAACTGATGCGATCATGATCAGCTCCGTTGTCGGTTTCCTAACTATTCCTATGATTGGTCTGATATCCGATAAATTTGGTCGTCGTATTCCTTATATTATTCTTAGCTTATCTGCCATGTTGCTCGCCTATCCGATGTTATCTGTCATCGTCGATGGTGCGAACAGTGTTAGCTTAATTACCATCTGTATTATTATCGTTCATAACTGTTCAGTACTCGGATTATTTGCCTTAGAAAATATTACGATGGCTGAAATGTTCAACTCACGTAATCGCTTCACCGGTATGGCTGTGGCCAAAGAAATTGGTGGCTTAATTGCCTCTGGCTTAGGCCCAGTTCTAGCAGGTATTTTCTGTAGTGTCACCGGAAGCTGGTGGCCAATTGCCATCATGATCATCATTTACTCTGCCATTTCATTAATCAGCGCCATCATCATGCCTGAAGTGAAAGATCGTGATTTAACCAGTACGTTGGATGCTGTTGAAGAGGCTGAACAACAAAAAGGTAAAGTGAAATATGCAACTGTCAACCAATAACCTAAACCAATTACCTGCGAATATCAAAGTACCAAGCTATGATAGGGAGCAGATAAAGGTAAAAATGCTTCACTTAGGTTTCGGCGCGTTCCATCGCGCCCACCAAGCCATCTTTGCGGATATTTTAGCTACAGAACAGCAGAGTAATTGGGGTTTTTGCGAAGTCAATTTAGTCGGTGGCGAGCAACAAATTGAAGATTTACTCGCTCAAGATTGCCTTTATAACGTAGTTGAAATGCAAGGCGATAATTGGCAAACCCGTACGGTGGGGGTGGTAAAAGAAGCATTACACCCAACCATTCACGGAATTGATGCTGTTATCAATCGCATGTTAGACCCTAACATTGCCATCGTTTCCATGACTGTTACTGAAAAAGGTTATTGCTATGTACCCGCGACAGGCTCGATTGATTTTGCTAACCCCGCTATCGCACATGATTTAGCCTCACCAAATGCTCCAAAATCATTGCCGGGCCTGATTGTTGAAGCGTTAAAACGCCGTAAAGCACTGGGTATTGCACCATTTACAGTCATGTCCTGTGATAATATGCCTGAAAATGGCCATATCACGAAAAATGTCATTTTAGCGATGGCCGCAAAACAGGATATCGCACTGGCCAATTGGATTGAAGCCAACGTCACTTTTCCATCTACCATGGTGGATAGAATTGTACCTGCCATGACACCAGACACTGCAGAGAAAATTCAATCTCAACTGGGCCCTATCGTCGATAACGTCGCCATTGCCTGTGAGCCATTTCGCCAGTGGGTGATTGAAGATAATTTTGTCGCGGGTCGTCCTGAGTGGGAAAAAGCGGGCGCTCAATTAGTGACAGATGTCATTCCATTTGAAGAAATGAAACTGCGCATGTTAAATGGTAGCCACTCTTTCCTTGCATATTTAGGTTATTTGGCTGGTTATCAATACATTAATGAGTGCATGCAGGATAGCGCTTATGAAAAAGCGGCTTATCACTTGATGGTCAATGAGCAAGCGCCAACGTTATCCATCAAAAATGTGGATTTACCCGCCTATGCTAATGCCCTGATTGAGCGTTTCAAAAATACGGGGTTGAAACATCGTACTTGGCAAATCGCGATGGATGGAACGTTGAAATTATCTCAACGTTTACTCGACTCTATCCAAATTCATCTTAAAAACGGCCGATCATTTGATTATTTAGCCTTAGCGGTTGCAGGATGGATGCGTTATGTCAGCGGAAAAGATGATCATGGTGCAGAAATTCAAGTCAGCGACCCACAGGCTGTAAAATTGGCTGAACTAGTTGCAAACAGCACTGATGATGAAAGTCGTGTTCATGCACTGCTTTCTCTCAACAGTTTGTTTACCAAAGAACTCGTTAATAATTCGTTGTTTACTGAAAAGGTGACAGCATTCTACCTTTCACTACGTGATAACGGTGCCCAAAAAACGGTTGAAGCGCTTAACCACCAGCACGCCTTGTAACAACATCTTAGTAGGCGGGGCTTCCCCCGCCTCTTTCACTCAAACTTCGAACTATAATCTACTGTGTTAGCGGCGGAAACCAAATAGCTTGCTGACCACTCACCAACCGTTCTTGGTTAATCCACGTAAAAGGAGCAGGTACCTGAGCTTGCAAACGCACATCTTCAGCCCCTCGTTGTGCTGTTAAGGTTGGAGTAAGCACGACAGGCTCTGGCCCATAAATAGCCGCTGACGTAGAATCACGTTCGTTTCGTCCTCCACAAACCACCCATAATTGGTTTAATGTCGCGATGGCATAAGGGATAAAATCGGCACGTCCTGTCGGCGGCTCTTCAACCGAAAAAAGATGGCTATCAATTTCTACTTTTAAATCACTCGGGATATCGGCTGGCACAGCAAGGATATCAGCGCGTAACGTACTGTATAACCCCCCTAATTCAGGAACATCTAATTCATGTGCAGCCGCCAGTGCAATACGCCCAATTGGCGTTGCTGTCACACTCACAGAACTACCCGCTGTTGCCCAGCCGCTATCCCGTTCATTAAGATGTGTAACACGATAGCGGGCTAATATTTCCCCTGATGGGCCCGCAAGAATGACGGTGTGGAACACTTTGTCAATCTCAATTTCAGGATAACTTCCAACAATATAGCCTTTTCCTTGATGAGCAGCCTTACTCAATGTTTGCTCAAAAGTGCCCCCTTGTTGTTCGGCATAAGACAAAATAATGTTGGGATCGTTGGTATAAGGTAGCGCAGAAAGCTCAGGAAGAACCAGCAGCTCATTTTCTCCCACTTGGATTGAGTCTAGCTTAGAAACTGATTTTTCCCACTGCGCCGCAATCAGCGTTGTTTGCGTTATTGTTGATGTGGCATTGATATCTGTCGGGCTACGATGAAAAGCAAGCATTGGGAAATATAATTCAGGCCGACGCTTCGCCAGTAATGCATCGCGCTGTTTATCCGCTTCATCTAAGTCAATCATCGCACTGTATATGCCATTTAACCCCGGTTCTAACTCTAATGGGCTAAGCACTGGAGATTGAGCCACTTTATGTCCTGATGGCGCCCATACGCTCGAACCACCATTATAATAGAGCTGCCCTTTGGTAATTGGGTTAGTTTCAATTCCACTGCGTGTTGCACAAATTACCCAGACACCATTGAAAGCACTCATATGCTGTACATGCGCAACGGTTGAGTGATCCCCAAGCATTTCAGCAGGACTCGCGTTAGGCATCATACGGTCGGATACTGAATGCCAACCAATGATTTGTGCCCCTTCTAATGCGGCTAACCGCACATATTGCCAGTAGGTATCATCATAACAAATCAATAGCGCAATACGGCCAATCGGTGTTTCAAACGTTTTGACACCGGTATTACCCGGTGCGAATACCTTTTGGTCTTGAGAATTCAGCCCTATTTTACGGTACTTACCAATAATGCCTTCCGGCCCCATCAAAACGGCTGAATTATAAGCCAGCCCAGTTTCGCTATCGCGCTCCGCGATACCTACACTCATATACATTCCTGTTCGAGCCAGTACAGGCAGTATTGCAGCAGTCGTTTTGCCAGGGATAGTATCTAAATAAGGCGCTAATTCTGTAGAGTCCGAAAATAAATAACCACTCACAGCCGTTTCTGGAAATACGGCATAATTTACCCCTTGAGCGGCCACTTTTTCTGCCGCTTCAACTAAACGTTGAATATTTCCATTTAAATCTCCCCATGCAGGAATAAAATCAACGGCTGCGATCTTACTGCTTTTTTTTATTTCAGCAATACTCATACAATAATCCTTATTCAAAGAATTTATTAATAAAAAAATAAAAACTAAATAGGGAAAAATATTTCTATAATTCCAATTGATTGAGGTAGCAATCGCCTGAATTTAGCGGCTATATTTGAATACACCGAATATCTAAATATAGCCGCTAATGTTAATTTTCTTTTTTAGAGAATCATATTAAGATCGGGTTTAATATCATTAATTAAATAACATTGTTTTTTTTCATTTCCATAATTTGTTTATCATTATAACCAAGCTCTTTTAGCACTTCGTTATTATGTTCCCCTAGTAATGGAGCATTTTTAATTTCAGGGATAAACGCTGAAAACTTCATTGGGCAACCCACCGTTAAATACGAGCCTCGTTTTGGTTGTTGAACCTCGACAATCGAACCACTGCGACGCAAAGAAGGGTCTTCCATAATTTCTTTCATACTTAATACTGCAGAACATGGCACATCAAACTGATCAAAATAATCGGTTAGTGCATGTTTATCTTTGTCTTTGGCGATTTCTTCGATTGCATCCCATACATCTTGGATATGGCTTGCACGTGCCTGTGTAGTAGCAAAAGCAGGGTCAGTTTTCCATTCTGGGCGCCCAATTGCATCACAGGTATTTTCCCAATTATGATCTTGATTAATAAAATAAATATAGGCATTTGGGTCAACATCACTGCCTTTACATTTGAGCATCGTGCCCGGCTGGCCACCCCCACTCGCATTTCCCCCACGGGGAACTGCATCACCAAATGTTCCATTGGGATATTGAGGATACTCCTCTAAGAAACCGAGTTTTTCTAAGCGTTGTTGATCACGTAATTTCACACGACATAAATTAAGCACCGCATCCTGCATCGACATCGTAACACGTTGCCCTTTACCTGTTTTTTCGCGGTGTAATAATGCCGTCAGTATGCCTATTAATAAATGCATCCCAGTATTACTATCCCCCAAAGCCGCAGCGCTTACCGTCGGAGGGCCATCAGGAAAACCTGTCGTTGATGCTGATCCTCCTGCAGATTGAGCAACATTTTCATAGGCTTTAACATTCGCATAGGGCGAATTTTCATTAAACCCTTTAATCGAGCCAAAAATTAACCGTGGATTAAGCTTTTGGATGTACTCCCACGTAAACCCCATATGGTCGATAGCTCCCGGATGAAAATTTTCAACTAATACATCAGATTGACGTATTAATTTCTCCATCACGGCCTTTCCCTCTGGCGTTTTGGTATTGAGCTCTAAAGAGCGTTTATTACTATTTAACATCGTAAAATATAACGCATCGACATCAGGAATATCTCGTAATTGATTACGAGTCACATCCCCAACCCCTGGGCGTTCAATTTTGATCACATCAGCGCCGAACCAAGCAAGCATTTGTGTACAAGATGGGCCTGACTGGACTCCCGTAAAATCAAGAACACGTATCCCATCAAGTGGTTTTGAAGAAGTCATAATTCACCTTTTTACAAAACTGCCATGGCGTCATTTCTCACGCCATGGCAACTCATTTTGACCTATTTATTCTTTCTATGAAACAAGTCGAGAGATATAGATCCACGCTGGAGCTGCGATGATAAAACCAAGCACACTCACCGCCAGCGATGCTGTTCCTGTCCGGGTATACAGATTAAAGCGACTCGCAATAATTATTCCAGAGAAAGCAGGTGGCAACGCCCCGGCTAATACCATCATTTGCAGTTGCTCTGTCCCCATATTAAACATCATACCTGCCAGTAACATTAACCCTGGCATTAACACTAGCTTTAATAACGTGTTATAGACAATCTCACCATCGAACTCGAACTTATTCGCGGCTAATGTCAGGCCCGCAGCAAATACCGCAACACCGGAGTTTGCTTTCGCAATTAAATCAAATGTCGGGTCCCAAACCGTTGGAATTTTCACACCAACCAGTACCAAAGCAGTCGCGAGTACCGGAGCCCATACGACAGGTTCTTTAAAGGCTGAGATTAATGCATCCATACCGCCACCGCCTTTTTTCCCTTCTGCATCAGATGGGTTCAGTAAGAACAAGCCGATAGGGATTGTAATGGCATTAACGATGATGGATATAATGGCAACAACTAACCCCGTTGAAACGGTTTCACCATAAATAGGGTCTAGAACCGCAAACCCTAAGAAACCAATTGTCGGAGAACCTGCAATTAATGCACATACCGCAGCTTCGCCACGACTATGTTTAAAAATATATTTACAGCTAAAGAAAGAGAAAAAGAAACAAACGAGCAAGACCACAAATGAAATAATAGTCAATTTAGCGTCTGCAAATATCATTTCTCGATTAGCACGCGCGATAGACACAAATAATGCAGCAGGTAATGCATAATTTAATACCAACTTATTAAATGCTTTCGCTTGGTCACTGGTAAACACATTTCGTTTACCACTCACATAACCTAATACCATAATAATAATGATAGGTAATAGGTCGCTCATAAAAATCTTATACATAAAATCAGCCATAAGACCCACCTATTTGGCAATAAGACCCCGTACGCAACTCATCAAAAATGAGCCGCGTAAGGTAATCTTTGTTAGTTAACGTGATGCTGCGTTAATTTTTCACTACAGACTTCGGATTTAAATTACCAATATGGCCACTTTCCGTTCCAACTGCAGGGTCAATAACGACATTTATCAAGGTTGGGTGACCCGATGTTAAACCCGCCTTCAAGGCTTCCTGTACCTCTGCTGGCGTTGTTGCTTGATAGCCAATGCCACCAAAAGCCTCGATCATTTTGTCATAACGCGCTCCACCCATTAAAACTGTAGGGGAAGGGTCTTGGTCACCATGGAGATTTACGCCATCACCCCGGTAAATCCCACCATTATTGAAAATCAAAATGGTGACAGGCAATTTGTAACGACAAATCGTTTCAATTTCCATACCACTAAAGCCGAATGCACTATCGCCTTCAATCGCCACAACAGGCTTACCACTGGTTACAGCGGCACCGACTGCATAGCCCATTCCAACGCCCATCACGCCCCATGTTCCACAATCTAAGCGTTTACGTGGTTGGTACATATCAATAATATTTCGTCCATTATCAAGCGTGTTAGCGCCTTCATTGACGACATAAACATCTTGGTGATCGACCAGCACATCACGGATTGCACGTAAGGCGTTGAAGTAGTTCATCGGAGAAGTGTCAGTGTTTAACTTAACTGCCATTTTCTCGACATTAATTTTCTTGTGCTCATCAATACTGACAATCCATTCCGTTGGTGATTTAACAGGGATTGATTTAAGCCCTGCTAATAAAGACTCAATACTTGAGTAAATATCGCCAACAACTGGAGCCGCTATTGGGCGGTTACTATCAATTTCGGAAGGTTCAATATCTAACTGAATAAATTGCGTTTCTGGTGACCAGTGCTTACCTTTACCGTGGTCAAGCAACCAATTAAGACGTGCTCCCATTAATACCACAACATCCGCACTGGATAAGGCATATGAGCGAGCTGATGCGGCTGATAGGGGATGCGTATCTGGCAGCAGCCCCTTAGCCATTGACATCGGTAAATAAGGGATACCGGTTGTTTCAATAAATTGACGAATATTGTCATCCGCTTGGGCATAAGCGGCGCCTTTACCCAAAATAATTAATGGCCGCTTAGCCGAAGCGAGCAGTTTAAGGGCTTTACTCACTGAATCGGGTGATGGAATTTGTCTTGGCGCAGGGTCTTCGACTGTAAAAATGGTTTTATCCGCCGCGTCTTTATCCATCACGGCAGACAACACTTCCGTTGTTAAATCAAGATAAACCCCACCAGGGCGACCTGATACCGAAGCGCGGATTGCTCGCGCGAGTGCGATACCAAGATCTTCAGGTTTATTCACACGGTAAGACGCTTTTACAAAGGGTTTTGCCGTGTTCATTTGGTCTAATTCTTCGTAATCACCCTGCTGCAAATCAATTATCGCTCTGTCGCTCGAACCACTGATTTGAATCATTGGAAAACCGTTGGTGGTTGCATTAGCCAGCGCCACCATGCCATTTAAAAAACCTGGCGCCGAAACCGTTAAGCAGATACCCGGTTTTTGGGTGATAAAACCACTAATTGCAGCCGCATTACCCGCGGATTGTTCATGGCGAAATCCAATATAGCGAATACCTTCAGCTTGTGCATGCCTTGCCATGTCAGTCACTGGAATTCCAACAACACCGTAGATTGTATCAATGCCATTTTTTTTAAGCGCATCGACAATAATATGCATACCATCAGTCAGGTTTTGGGTTTGATCAGCAGACATGTCTACCTCATAATTAACTGATTAAAAGATTAAAGGGAGTGATAAGTCACTCCCAATTTTTAAAATTAGATCGCTTTGTTCGCGCGCATAGCTGCAATTTCATCTGCGCTATAGCCTAATTCAGTTAGGACTTGATCTGTGTGCTCACCCAACAATGGCGCGCTTTTGATATCGGGTGTAAATGAGGAGAATTTCATCGGGCAACCCACCGTCAAGTAAGTCCCGCGTTTTGGTTGTTCAACTTCAACAATACTTCCACTCTTACGCAGCGATTGGTCTCGTGCAATTTCACGCATACTGAGTACAGGGGCGCAAGGTACACCGTATTTACTCAAATATTCGACCGCTTCATGTTTATCTTTATCTGCTAAGAATTTTTCAATTTCAGCAAAAATATCAAAGATATGAGGTTGACGAGCCTTTGGTGTATTGTAAGCAGGGTCAGTTGCCCATTCAGGCTTACCAATAGCGACACAGGTTTGCTCCCAGTCCTGTTCTTGGATAGTAAAATAAATATAAGCATTTGGGTCAGTTTCCCAGCCTTTACATTTTAAAATCCAACCTGGCTGGCCGCCGCCGCCAGCATTACCACCACGAGGAACAGCATCACCAAACGTACCATTTGGATATTGCGGGTATTCTTCAAGGTAGCCAATTTTCTCTAATCGTTGCTGGTCACGAAGTTTGACTCGGCACAAATTGAGTACAGCGTCTTGCATCGACATAGTCACTCGCTGACCTTTACCTGTTTTCTCGCGGTGTAATAGCGCTGCAAGTAAGCCTATGAGCAAGTGCATACCCGTATTGCTATCACCTAATGCTGCGGCACTCACTAATGGTGGGCCATCCCAAAAACCTGTCGTGGAGGCAGCTCCACCTGCAGCTTGGGCAACGTTCTCGTAGGCTTTAACATTTGCATAAGGAGAGTCTTCATCAAAACCTTTGATGGAACCGAAAATCAAACGAGGATTTAATTCTTGAATGTGTTCCCAAGTGAAACCCATATGGTCAATTGCACCTGGATGGAAGTTCTCAACGAGGACATCGGCTTGCTTAATCAGCCGCTCCATCACCTCTTTACCTTCTGGTGTTTTGGTATTTAATTCTACTGAGCGCTTATTACTATTAAGCATTGTGAAATACAGCGCATCCACATCAGGGATATCCCTTAATTGATTGCGCGTGACATCTCCAACTCCCGGACGTTCAATCTTAATAACATCCGCGCCGAACCACGCTAACATTTGAGTACAAGATGGCCCTGATTGTACACCGGTGAAATCCAGTACTTTAATACCTTGTAAAGGAAGATCCATGTGTTACCTCTTTATTTAGCTGTCGTAAAAGGAATGTATGACGGTTCAATTATTTAGCTGCGTTAAAAAGATATTTATATATATGATGGTTTTTATATTTATTACTAACTACATGACTATTTTTATTAAATAATATCACCAATGTCCAGTAATTAATTCTATTAATATATGTAAACCATATCATTCTTAAAACACTCCAACGCCAGCATATTAATTCAACTTAAACTTGTAATTAGAAACAAAATATCGAATTAACCAACAATGTTCATTTAAGATAGCTATTTATTGATCTAATATCAATATTCAATAGCTATTCACAAAGAAATAACAATTATAAAAATTGTTTATTATCAATAAGTTATCTATTTTACATCTTTTTTTACATAAAATAAAAACGAATAAATGTTTATTTGTTTATTCTTGGTTTAAAAATAATGTAAATTATACGCGAAATAAGAGCATCTATATTTGATGAGTATTTTTATTAATCTTATTTTGATTAACTATAATGATAATAAATCGTAAATAGGTCATCTAATAAATATATCTAATTTTCTTTCTTTCAAATAAATTGAATGTTTATGTTTTTTAGATATAAAAAACCCACAAATAACATTAGTCATTTGTGGGTTTGATAACAACAATAATAAAACTTAGTTTTTCTCTTGTTGCTGTTTTTGCTGTTTTTCTTTTTCCAAAAGCTGACGGTACCACAATGGATGGTGCTTTCTCGCCCAACCACGAGTCACCCAACCTTCAACCATCGCACGCACTGAACCTTTCACCCAAATCGCAGCATAAGCGTGAACCACAATCATGATGATCAGCGCAATCGCAGAGAGCGAGTGAATAAGAATAGCTGCACGATAAACTGGGATTGGGAAGTAATCGGCGAAATAAGGACGCCACATTATCACACCCGTGACCACCAGCGCTAATAAGCAGATAGTGACTACCCAATACACCCCTTTTTGGCCGAGGTTATATTGACCTACATCACCTGCTTCTTCATTTTTCAGTACTTTGCCGATATTTTTTGCCCACTTGATATCTTCTTTATTAATGAAGTTATGGTGGAAATAGCGGAAGAACATAAATACGAACAGCAAGAACATCGCCGTACCCACAAATGGATGCAAAATTCGCGACAGTTGTGGTGTGCCTAAAATATTCATAAACCAGTTTAGTGAAGGGAAAAAGAACCCTAACCCACTGATTGCGGTGAATAAAAAGCAAATCACAACCGCCCAGTGATTGATCCTTTCAATCGGTTTATGGCGGATGATTTTATCGTTATCATCTGGCATCATTTCTGATCCTCCCCTTCTTTTGATTTCGAAGTGTCAGAGGACATTGCATTATGCAAATCTTCTAAAGCTTCTTCTTCATCTTTTTTGGAGACGCGGTTCGGACCAATACCCACATAGTGGAAGATGGCCGCCGCAAATGTTGCAGCAAAACCAACCGCTGCTAACGGCTTCCAGATACCTTTCCAGAAAGTGACTGTAGGGCTGATTGTCGGGTTTTCCGGCAATCCGTGATACAACTGCGGTTTATCTGCATGGTGTAAAACGTACATCACGTGCGTACCACCAACCCCCTCAGGGTCATATAAACCTGCGTTTGCATAACCACGAGTTTTCAGCTCTTCAACACGCTCACCAGCCATGTTAATCATGTCTTCTTTGCTACCGAAGTGGATAGCGCCGGTTGGACACGTTTTCACACACGCAGGCTCTTGACCGACTTCAACACGGTCAACACACAGCGTACATTTGTATGCACGGTTATCTTCTGGGTTGATGCGCGGTACATCAAACGGACAACCCGCAATACAATAACCACAACCAATACAATGTTCTGATTGGAAATCAACGATACCGTTTTTGTACTGTACTATCGCGCCTTCCGAAGGGCACGCCTTCAGACAGCCTGGGTCAGCACAGTGCATACAACCATCTTTACGGATCAGCCATTCAAATTTATCGTTCTCTTCCACTTCAGAGAAGCGCATTACCGTCCATGATTTAGCGGTTAAATCTGTTGGGTTATCATATACCCCAACGTTCGTCCCGATTTTGTCACGGATATCGTTCCATTCGGAACACGCGACCTGACAAGCTTTACAGCCGATACAGGTCGTCACATCGATAAGCTTTGCAACTTCTTCCTTATAGTCCCGCACCTGAGGCGCGGGAGTCAGGGAATTGGTGGCAGAGCGACGAATAATGTCCTGAGATTGCATTGACATAATTTATCTCCTTACACCTTTTCCACATTGACAAGGAACGATTTAAATTCCGGTGTCTGAGTATTCGCATCACCCACATACGGCGTTAACGTGTTAGCAATAAAGCCTTTCACAGCCAAGCCTTCAAAGCCCCAGTGAATAGGGATACCGATAGTATCAATATCTTTACCTGCCACTTTCAGCGTATGAATACGTTTGGTGACCACCGCTTTTGCTTTGATATAACCGCGTTTAGAGCTGACTTTCACTGTATCACCTTGTTTGATACCTTTTTCATTCGCCAGACGTTCACCAATTTCAATGAACTGTTGTGGCTGAATGATGGCATTTAACAAGGCATGCTTTGTCCAATAGTGGAAATGTTCAGTCAAGCGATAAGTCGTTCCCACATAAGGGAATTCTGTCGCTTTACCCATTTGAGCCCAGTCATCTTTAAACACACGAGCAGCAGGGTTTGATACGACTTTTGGATGCAATGGGTTAGTATCCAGCGGCGTTTCAATTGGTTCGTAGTGCTCTGGGAATGGGCCTTCAGCCATTTTATCCAGTGCGAATAGACGCCCCATACCTTCTGGCTGCATGATAAACGGACCAACACCACTTCCCGGCGCAGCATTGCTATAGTCAGGAATATCCATTCCTATCCATTTGCTACCGTTCCACTCGAGGATTTGGCGTTTCGGATCCCACGGTTTACCCATTGGGTCTGCCGATGCACGGTTATAAATCACACGACGGTTTAGAGGCCACGCCCATGCCCAACCTAATGTGTTACCTAGACCCGTTGGGTCAGAGTTATCACGGTTAGCCATTTGGTTACCTTTCGGCGTCCAGCTACCGGTGAAAATCCAGCAACCACTTGCAGTAGTACCATCATCACGCAATTGGGCAAACGAACTCAACAGCTCACCTTTTTTCGCAATAACGTTGCCATCCGCATCTTTTAAGTCAACCAGCGCATAACCGTTGTTTTCTTGTGCCACTTCTTCCGGCGTTGGATTATCACGGTCAAAGTAGTTCCAAGTCATGCTCAGAACTTGCTCAGGTACTGCGCCGCCTTCAGAGGCATACAGTTGGCGTAGACGATGGAAAATACCAGACAGAATTTCACCATCACTGATCGCTTCACCTGGGGCATCCGCACCTTTCCAGTGCCATTGTAACCAACGCGCTGAGTTAACAATCGAACCATTTTCTTCAGCAAAACAGCAAGATGGCAGGCGGAATACCGTAGTTTGGATTTCTTCCGGATTCACATCATTCATTTCGCCGTGGTTTTGCCAGAAATTCGAGGTTTCCGTATTCAGTGGGTCAACGGTAATCAAAAATTTCAGTTTTGACAGCGACTTAACGACTTTGTTTTTATTCGGGAATGATGCTAATGGGTTAAAGCCTTGGCAGATATAGCCGTTAACTTCCCCTTTATCCATCATTTCGAAATAACGCAGCACATCATAGCCTTGATCCCATTTCGGTAATAAATCAAAGCCCCAATTATTTTCTTTCTGCGCTTTATCTCCGTAGAAAGTCTTCATCAAACTAACAAAGAATTTCGGGTAGTTACCCCAATAGTTAACTTGACCTTCAACCGTTGCTTTTGGCGTGTTTGCAGCTAAGTAACTTTCTAATGTGGTTTGTTTGTCTGATGGTAAGGTTAAATAACCCGGTAAGCTCTGAGATAGCAAACCTAAGTCAGTTAGACCTTGGATGTTGGAGTGACCACGCAGTGCGTTTACACCACCGCCTAACATCCCCATATTACCCAGCAGTAATTGGATCATCGCCATGGTACGAATATTTTGCGCACCCACGGTATGTTGAGTCCAACCTAATGCATATAAGAATGATGCTGTTTTATCTTTAGCACTCGTTTCTGCAAGGTATTCACAGACTTGTAAGAAATCTTTAATTGGCGTACCACAGATGTTATTCACCACTTCAGGTGTATAACGGCTGACGTGTTCTTTTAATAGATTTAATACACAACGTGGATGTTTCAGAGTCGGATCGCGCAGCGCAAGGCCGTTTTCATCCATCTCATAGTTCCACGTGGTTTTGTCATATTGACGTTTTTCTTCGTCATAACCTGTAAACAGGCCGTCATCAAAACCATAATCTTCACGAATAACTAAACTGGCGTTGGTATACGCTTCCACGTATTCACGCTGAATTTTTTCATTATCCAGTAAGTATTTGATAACACCTGATAAGAACGCGATATCTGTACCCGAACGGATAGGCGTGTAAAAATCCGCCACTGCCGCAGTACGGGTAAAGCGTGGGTCAATAACAATTAATTTGGCTTTATTATGGATTTTAGCTTCCATCGCCCAGCGGAAACCGACTGGATGCGCTTCTGCTGCATTACCACCCATAACGACAACTAGGTTTGCATTTTTAATGTCAACCCAGTGGTTAGTCATCGCACCGCGACCAAATGTTGGAGCAAGACTTGCTACCGTTGGTCCGTGTCAGACACGCGCTTGGTTATCAACGGCAAGCATGCCGAGAGCGCGGGTGAATTTTTGCGTTACAAATCCGCTTTCGTTACTCCCCGCCGATGCGCATAGCATACCGGTGGTCAGCCAACGATTTACCGTGACACCATCTTTATTTTTCTCAATAAAGTTCGCATCGCGGTCTTCTTTCATTAACTTAGCGATACGGTCAAAAGCTTCGTTCCACGTGATACGTTTCCACTCATTAGTACCCGGCTCACGCACTTCAGGATACTTCAAGCGACTTTCACTGTGGATGAAATCGATAAGTCCAGCACCTTTCGGACAAAGTGCACCACGGTTTACCGGATGATCCGGGTCCCCTTCAATATGGAAAATGCTCTCTTTTGCATTTTTCGCGCCATCACCGAGGCTGTACATTAACAGCCCACAGCCGACAGAACAGTAGGTACAGGTATTTCTGGTCTCTTTCGCACGCAGTAATTTATACTGGCGCGTTGACGCTAACGCGGTGGCGGGTGCAAAACCCAAGGCCGCTGCCGTCGTACCTGCCATACCGCCAGCGCAGATCTTAAAGAACTGCCTTCTGCTGACTTGCATGGGGATCTCCTCATTTACATTGCTCATGTTTACCTAACGCCAATCGCGATAATCAGGTAAACTGTTTTTATTCAACGTCTTCCTTACGTCCCAGGTTCATTGCCCGGCAAATGGTGTAAATTCTTTTTACCCATAATTAATATTATGTATCATTAATGCTAGGAATTCATCTAATGTATGAAACAAATACTACAAATGACTCCAAATTAACCAAAATGATTGGCTTAAATCACACAACCGTGCAACAAAAAGGCAACCTGAATTTACTCGTAAATGACTATATAGCAGAAGAATCTCCTGTCGCTTTAGTCTTCAATGGCATATCCCATGTGGTAATGATGGCAACGCCAAAAGATCTTGAGGATTTTGCAGTTGGCTTCGCACTTTCTGAAGGGATAATACAGTCAGATGATGAAATTCGTGGAATTGATATCGTGGAAGGCTGCAATCGCGGAATTGAAGTGCATGTTGAATTATCTAGCCGTCGGTTTATGGAACTCAAAGAACGTCGCCGTAATTTAGCAGGGCGTACAGGCTGTGGTATTTGTGGCACTGAACAACTCGATGAAATTTTCAAACCGATCGCCCCACTACCTTTCACCCAAACCTTCTCTCTCTCGTATCTCGATAATGCATTACATGAATTGAAAAAAGTGCAAGAAATTGGCGCACTGACGGGATGTACCCATGCGGCCGCATGGATTTCACCAGAAGGGCAATTAGTTGGCGGATGTGAAGATGTCGGCCGTCATGTGGCTCTGGATAAGCTTTTAGGTATGAAACATCGTAACCAATGGCAACAAGGCGCAGTACTGGTTTCTAGCCGTGCTAGCTATGAAATGGTACAAAAAGCCGCTAGCTGTGGTGCAGAAATTCTATTTGCTGTTTCCGCCGCCACTGCACTCGCTATTGAAGTCGCAGAAAAAGCTAATTTGACCTTAGTCGGCTTTTGTCGTCAAGGTAAAGCGACGGTGTTTACCCATCCGAATCGGGTGAGGGATTAACTTTCCAACTGAAGATAATCATTTTAGATTAAGAGAAGTCAGAATAGCTTAATAGCGAATTAAGGCAGGAAAAACGCGGGGACTACCGATAAAACAAACCTACACGGTATGACGTGTAGGTTTTAGGCGATACCGTATCACTTCCCAATACAAAAACTTGAGAAAATACGGCCTAATAAATCATCAGAAGTGAACTCGCCAGTGATTTCGCTGAGTTCTTGCTGAGCTAAACGTAATTCTTCCGCTAATAACTCACCGGAGCGAGCGTTCACTAACTGATCATAGCCCTGTTCTAGGTGAACGGCTGCCGCATTCAATGCTTGTAAATGGCGACTACGAGCAAGGAAACCACCCTCAGTATTGCTATTAAAGCCAATGGTTTCTTTTAGGTGATCGCGTAACAAATCAATGCCTTTTTCTTCGCGTGCAGACAAACGAATTAACGGATAACGAGTATTATCAATAAACTCAACTGGTTCGCCTGTCATATCGGCTTTGTTACGAATTACGGTGACCGGAAGTTCATCAGGTAAGCGCGCCATAAATTCAGGCCAAATTTCTTGTGGTTCCGTGGCATTAGTTGTAGTGCTATCAACCATAAACAGCACATGGTCCGCTTGTTCAATTTCTTTCCAAGCTCGTTCGATACCAATTCGCTCAACTTCATCACTGGCTTCGCGCAGACCAGCGGTATCAATGATATGCAATGGCATACCATCAATATGAATATGTTCACGTAATACATCACGCGTCGTTCCCGCAATATCCGTGACAATCGCAGCCTCACGCCCCGCCAATGCATTTAGCAAGCTCGATTTTCCTGCATTTGGGCGCCCTGCAATTACCACTTTCATTCCTTCACGCAATAAACTACCTTGGCGCGCTTGGGAGCGAACTTGTTCTAAATCTGCCACCACTTCGTTGAGTTTAGCTTCAATTTTACCGTCAGACAGGAAGTCAATTTCTTCATCTGGGAAATCGATAGCTGCTTCCACATAGATGCGCAAGTGAGTGAGTGCTTCCACCAATTGGTGAATATGAGAAGAAAATGCGCCCTGTAACGAATTCATCGCTGAACGCGCCGCTTGTTCAGAACTCGCGTCAATCAAATCGGCAATTGCTTCCGCTTGGGCTAAATCGAGCTTATCGTTTAAAAATGCTCGCTCAGAAAATTCACCAGGATTCGCAATGCGAATACCATCAATCGTTAGTATTCTTCTGAGCAATAAATCAAGAATAACTGGCCCGCCGTGTCCTTGTAATTCAAGCACATCTTCACCCGTAAATGAATTTGGCCCAGGGAAGTAAAGCGCAATACCTTGGTCAAGAACAGAGCCATCCTCATCACGAAATGGCAGGTAATCCGCATAACGTGGTTTAGGGAGTTTTCCCAACACGATTTCGGCAATCTGCGCCGCTTTCGGGCCAGATACACGTAAAATACCGACACCACCACGACCGGGAGGTGTTGCCTGTGCGACGATAGTATCGTTGATTTGCATGATGTTTCTCTGTTTTGACTTAAAAACTATTTTTTGAAAAGAATAAAGGCGACCGTGTTTGGTCGCCTTCAAACAGCTGCCAAACATAATATATTTGGCAGCTGTTTTGTTGGTTTTGAAAGTAAATCAGGAAAATCAATTTATTGATTTTCGACTGATAACACAACGCGGGAAAAACCACGCTTTTATCCCGCGTTGCTAAAAACCTTAAGGCGACCTTATTTGGTCGCCTTAATACTACTATAGAATCCCACTTTGTGAAGCCATTCTCAGTTTACTGAGAAGCGAGACTATTTTTTCTCTTTTTTATCGCGACTGTGCAGACCACGTTTTTCCAGACCACGGTAAATCACTTGTTGCTGGATGATGGTGACTAAGTTACTCACGATATAATACAGAACCAGACCTGATGGGAACCACAGGAAGAAGATGGTGAACACGACTGGCATGTACGTCATAATCTTCTGCTGCATTGGGTCAGTCACAGCGGTTGGTGACATTTTCTGAATCACAAACATCGTCACACCCATCAATACTGGCAGAATGTAGTACGGGTCTTGTGCAGACAAGTCTTGAATCCAACCAAAGAATGGTGCGTGACGCAGTTCAACAGAACCCATCAACATATAGTAAAGTGCAAGGAAGATAGGCATTTGAATAAGCAGCGGTAAACAACCACCCAGTGGGTTTACTTTTTCTGCTTTATACATCGCCATCATTTCTTGGCTCATACGTTGTTTATCATCACCAATACGCTCACGCATTGCAGCCAGTTTAGGTTGCAGTAAACGCATTTTCGCCATCGAGGTGTACTGCGCTTTAGTCAGCGGGTACATAATACCACGAACGATAAAGGTGATAACGATGATGGCAATACCCCAGTTACCCACAAAACCGTGAATGAATTTCAGCAGTTTAAACAGTGGCTGAGAGATAAACCATAACCAACCATAATCAACGGTTAAGTCTAAATGTGGTGCAACTGCAGCCATTTCAGACTGAATTTCAGGACCAACCCATAACGTTGATGAATAAGTACCAGCGCCATTAGCTGCGATAGTCATTGGTTCACTCTTATAACCAATGATGGCAGATTTTTTATCAAGGTCAATGGTGTAGAAAGTACTCTTTTCAGCACTTGCCGGGATCCACGCCGTTGCAAAATACTGTTGCAACATGGCTACCCAGCCACCTTTGGTGGTTAAGTCGAGGTTTTTATCTTCGATGTCACCAAAGCTATATTTTTTATAGTTGTTTTCATCAGAAGAATACGCCGCACCACGATAGGTATGCAGAGCAAAATTGCTGCTGCCAGTGTCACGCTCTTTTGGTAACTCGATAGTTTGT
Source organism: Providencia sp. PROV116 (assembly GCF_028482485.1). Lineage (NCBI taxonomy): Bacteria > Pseudomonadati > Pseudomonadota > Gammaproteobacteria > Enterobacterales > Morganellaceae > Providencia > Providencia sp. PROV116. The sequence continues at coordinate 107,760 of NZ_JAMPQO010000021.1, forward strand.
TTTAACTGACCGAAGAAAGCGAGACTCAGTGGTTGAGCGGTTGGGTTTTGGATACTGTATTCAACTTCAACAGTATATTGGCCACGTTTAACAATGTACGTTTTCTGATACACAACGCCGTTGTTATCAGTAAATGTCATTGGTACGCGCAAGACGTCTTGGCCTTTCTCTAATGTGAAAATTGTAGAATCTGCGCTATACAGCGGACGCTCGCCATTATTATTTGCTGGGTTGTCTGGACCATGAAGACCAATCAAACCACTCTGTGCCTGGTAGACAAAGCCTGGATTAGTTTCCAGTAAACGGAAAGGGCTTTCCGAATGAAGGGTCGCAGGATAGGCTAACAGGTCAGCCTCATCGATATCACCACCACGAGTATTGATGCGAATATCCAGTACATCAGTTTTGACTGTGATGAGCTTACCTTGCCCACTGCCAGTTACGGCTTGAGCATCACTGCTTGGCATATCCGCTTGTTGCGAAGTTTGAACAGTTTTAACGTCCTGAGCAACTTTATCGCTCTCCCAGGCCTGCCAAACTAAGAACGACACGAACAACAAAGCGATGAGTAGAAGATTGCGTTGCGAATCCATCGTTATAATTCTCTATTATCATCAGTTTTTCTAGGTGGGACAGGATCATCTCCACCAGCGTGTAAAGGGTGGCATTTTAATACGCGTTTCGCCGTTAACCAACTCCCTTTTAGCATACCAAACCTGCGCAATGCCTCAATTCCGTAATTTGAACAAGTAGGATTGAAGCGACAACGAGGCCCTAACAACGGGCTAATTGCCAGTTGGTAGCCTCTGATCAGCATGATCAGGATTTTTGAGCCAAGCGACGGTGACGACGCCATAACTTATCCAATGCTTCCGTGATCTGTTGATTGTCGAGATTAGCGACCCCTTTCCTTACCAATACCACAAAGTCCATTGAAGGCAACTCATGTTGATGCAGACGAAAATATTCACGCGCTAACCGTTTAATACGATTTCGCTCATGAGCTCGTTTAACATTTTTTTTGGCGATGGTAAGACCGATGCGGGGATGCCCCAGCTCGTTTAGGCGACCAAGGATTGTTATCTCTGGGGAACTCGCCCTCTGCGGCTGCTTAAAGACATTATCGAAATGCCTGGGAGTTAACAAACGTAACTCCCGGGTAAAAGCGAGCGTAACCACTTGAATAGAGGGCTAGCTTTATTACTTAGATGAAACGGTCAGACGAGCGCGGCCTTTAGCACGACGGCGAGCCAGAACCTGACGACCATTTTTAGTGGCCATACGAGCACGGAAACCGTGTGAACGGTTGCGCTTCAGTACGGACGGTTGAAAAGTGCGTTTCATAACGATTTCTACCTAACTTTTAAATTTATTACTGATTCAGTAAACGCGTTGGCAACCAGTGGAAACTGATTTACACCTGTGCCTCTATCGCAACAATATAGAAAGAGGCAGGATTGTAATAAAACATAGGGGGTCACGTCAATGAAATGACGCAATCAAACCACTTTTATTTATAGCCTGGCTGACCGGTTTGCCGACATATGTTGTGACAGCCGACGAATGATTACATTCGCATACTGGCTGAAAACCTGTTTTTTGCCCCGCCCCACCTAACATTAACGTTAAAATAAAGCGATATGACCCAACAAGTTTACCTCAGTTTCGTGTAAAAATCACATCTGTACTGTACACAGGGAGGAAGATTATACGGACTCCGACCCAAAGCGCAAGGATCTTCAAGAGATCTAAAAATATTTTTTGATCATACAGAATATTTACTGTAAATCGTCTAAAGTTATCCCCAGCATGTGGAAAAATGACGATAAATTTAGGTAGCCCAGTCTATTTCTTCTTTATAAGAGGGGCCTTATCACATTTACCTGTGGATAAAAAGCATAAAAACTGTGTAAAAGAATGGAGATCTCTGACTAATTTTGCGGTATGATCGCTGGTCTATTTCTGATCCATCGATCGGCAATATGCAGTAAGTAAGCGTTAATCTAAAATATTTTTGGGTCATAGCACTAAGAATGAGCCCGAGAAACTCTTTGTTTACATCCGTACTTCTTGTTCCATTGACCTTGTTTAGGGGAGTCCAACGTGTCACTTTCGCTTTGGCAGCAATGTCTTGCCCGATTGCAGGATGAACTACCTGCCACAGAATTCAGTATGTGGATACGACCCCTTCAAGCTGAATTAAACGACAATACACTGGCACTTTATGCCCCAAATCGTTTCGTTCTCGACTGGGTTAGAGACAAGTACATCAATAATATCAATGAATTATTGAATGACTTTTGTGGAACTGACGCGCCTGCACTACACTTTGAGGTAGGCAACAAACCGGTTACAGTCGCACCGGCAGCAACACAAGCACGTACAACTCAACAAGTACCTGCGTTTGCCGTTCCGTCAGCCCCAATTAAACCGAGTTGGGACAACTCAGCCAAAGTACAACCAGAAGTTGCTTATCGTTCTAATGTAAACCCTAAGCACACTTTTGATAACTTTGTTGAAGGTAAATCGAACCAATTGGCTCGCGCTGCTGCGAGGCAAGTGGCAGAAAATCCAGGTGGTGCCTACAACCCATTATTTCTTTATGGTGGGACAGGTTTAGGTAAAACCCACTTATTACATGCTGTCGGCAATAGTATTATGCAGCATAAAGCCAACGCTCGCGTGGTTTATATGCACTCTGAACGTTTTGTTCAAGATATGGTCAAAGCTCTACAGAACAACGCAATTGAAGAATTCAAACGTTATTACCGTTCTGTAGATGCGCTACTCATTGATGATATCCAGTTTTTTGCTAACAAAGAGCGCTCGCAAGAAGAATTTTTCCATACTTTTAATGCGCTACTAGAAGGCAATCAGCAAATTATTTTGACCTCTGACCGTTACCCAAAAGAGATTAACGGTGTGGAAGATCGCTTAAAATCGCGTTTTGGTTGGGGCCTAACTGTTGCAATCGAACCACCAGAGTTAGAAACTCGCGTGGCGATTTTAATGAAAAAAGCAGATGAAAATGAAATCCAACTTCCGGGTGAAGTGGCCTTTTTCATCGCCAAACGCCTTCGCTCGAACGTTCGTGAGTTAGAAGGGGCGTTAAATCGTGTGATTGCCAACGCAAACTTTACTGGCCGCGCGATTACTATCGATTTTGTCAGAGAAGCACTGCGTGACCTATTAGCACTACAAGAAAAGCTGGTAACTATTGATAATATTCAAAAAACAGTTGCTGAATATTATAAAATTAAGGTAGCAGATTTATTGTCTAAGCGCCGTTCCCGTTCTGTCGCGCGTCCGCGTCAGATGGCAATGGCACTGGCAAAAGAGCTGACTAACCATAGTTTACCTGAAATCGGGGATGCCTTTGGCGGCCGTGACCATACCACGGTGTTACATGCTTGCCGTAAAATTGAACAATTACGGGAAGAAAGCCATGACATCAAAGAAGATTTTTCTAATTTAATCAGAACATTATCATCTTAATTGCTATGAAATTTACAATAGAACGCGAGCAGTTATTAAAACCGTTACAACAGGTTAGTGGTCCTTTAGGTGGGCGTCCAACTCTGCCTATTTTAGGTAACCTTTTATTACAGGTAAAAGAAGGCACCCTCCAGCTCACAGGAACCGACCTTGAAATGGAGATGATGGCCAATGTTGCCCTAACAGGGGAGCACGAAATTGGCGCAACCACCGTGCCCGCACGCAAATTTTTTGATATCTGGCGTGGGCTACCTGAAGGTTCTGAAATTCATGTAGAGCTGAATGATGACAGACTGCTCGTCCGTTCTGGACGTAGCCGCTTTTCATTATCCACATTGCCAGCTGCTGACTTTCCAAACTTGGATGACTGGCAAAGCGAAGTGGAATTTTCTCTTCCGCAATCAATACTGAAACGTTTAATTGAAGCAACTCAATTTTCAATGGCGCACCAAGATGTCCGTTATTACCTTAACGGTATGCTATTTGAAACCGAAGACCAAATGCTCAGAACCGTTTCCACAGACGGTCACAGGCTTGCCGTGTGTGCGATGGATATTGGTCAATCGCTACCTTCTCATTCAGTGATAGTGCCTCGTAAAGGGGTCATTGAGTTAATGCGTTTGTTAGATGGTGGTGACACCCCTCTACAACTGCAAATCGGCAGTAATAATATTCGTGCTCACGTTGGGGATTTTATCTTTACCTCTAAATTGGTTGATGGTCGTTTCCCTGATTACCGCCGAGTACTACCGAAAAATCCAAACAAAACCTTAGAAGCACGCTGTGATTTACTCAAACAAGCCTTTTCTCGCGCTGCGATTTTATCGAATGAGAAATTCCGCGGTGTGCGTTTATATTTCAGTGAAAACCAACTGCGCATTACAGCTAATAACCCAGAGCAAGAAGAAGCTGAAGAAATTGTTGATGTTAGCTACCAAGGTACTGAGATGGAAATTGGCTTTAACGTCAGCTACATCTTAGATGTCTTAAATGCACTAAAAAGTGAAAATGTGCAACTTCTGTTAACCGATGCCGTTTCCAGTGTGCAGATTGAAGACGCTGACAGTAAAGCAGCGGTGTATGTTGTCATGCCAATGCGCTTGTAATCGGTATTTATGATCCTTTCGCGTTTATTGATCCGTGATTTTCGAAATATTGAAAACGCGGATCTCTCCCTTGCTAATGGGTTCAATTTTTTAATTGGCCCCAATGGGAGCGGTAAAACCAGCATATTGGAAGCCATATATACACTCGGTCATGGCCGTGCATTTCGCAGCATTCAAGCGAACCGGGTTATTCGTCATGAGCAAGAGCAATTCATTCTTCATGGTAAACTTAGCCATTTAGATGAACAGCGAAACGACCTTTCACTAGGTTTAAGCAAAAACCGTGATGGTGACAGTAAAGTTCGAATAGACGGTACTGATGGCCATAAAATTGCAGAGCTAGCAAAATTATTGCCAATGCAACTGATTACTCCTGAAGGATTTACTTTGCTAAATGGTGGTCCTAAATATCGACGTGCTTTTATTGATTGGGGTTGTTTTCACAATGACCCGCTGTTTTTTTCAGTATGGTCAGATTTAAAACGGTTATTAAAACAACGCAATGCCGCTTTACGGCAAGTTACTCGTTATGAGCAAATTCGTCATTGGGATAAACAACTGGCACCGCTTTCTGAGCAAATAAGCCAATGGCGCCATGACTATATTGCAGGTATTGCCGAAAATATCGAGCAAACTTGCCAACAATTTTTACCCGAATTTTCACTCTCAGTATCCTTCCAACGCGGTTGGGATAAAGAAATTGATTATTCAGAACAATTAGAGCGCCAATTTGAGCGTGATAGAGCGCTAACCTATACCGCTTCAGGGCCACATAAAGCTGATTTGCGTATTCGAGCAAATGGAACACCTGTTGAAGATATGCTTTCACGGGGCCAATTGAAGCTACTTATGTGTGCATTAAGATTAGCGCAGGGTGAGTTTTTCACCCATCAGAGCGGGCAACAATGCCTGTATCTACTGGATGATTTTGCTTCTGAACTTGATGCTGGCCGTCGCCAATTACTGGCAGCCCGCCTCAAAGCTACACAAGCGCAAGTGTTTGTCAGTGCCATTACACCTGAGCAAGTTAATGATATGATAGATGCAAATAGCAAGATGTTTAGTGTAGAACATGGCAAAATAGAAGTTCAACCTCAGGAATAGAAAGAGCAGGAAACGTTGATGTCGAATACATATGACTCCTCAAGTATCAAGGTATTAAAAGGACTGGATGCGGTGCGTAAGCGCCCGGGCATGTATATCGGTGATACAGACGATGGAACAGGTCTTCATCACATGGTTTTCGAGGTTGTCGACAACGCTATCGACGAAGCCCTCGCAGGCTTTTGTGATGATATCGTGATCACTATCCATGCCGATAACTCTATCTCCGTACAGGATGATGGACGTGGTATCCCTACAGGTATCCACGAAGAAGAAGGTGTATCAGCCGCAGAGGTTATCATGACCGTTCTGCACGCAGGCGGAAAATTTGATGACAACTCCTATAAAGTCTCCGGTGGTTTACACGGTGTTGGGGTTTCCGTTGTTAACGCCTTATCTGAAAAATTAGAATTAGTTATCCGCCGTGATGGCAAAGTTCATGAGCAAATCTACAAACACGGTGAGCCTCAAGGGCCTCTGACTGTTGTCGGTGAAACTGACCAAACAGGAACACGCGTTCGTTTTTGGCCAAGCATGGACACCTTTAAAGGTGTGACTGAATTTGAATATGATGTCTTAGCAAAACGCTTACGTGAGTTATCGTTCCTAAACTCAGGTGTTTCTATTAAGCTCGTCGATAAACGCGATGGCAAAGAAGACCATTTCCATTATGAAGGCGGTATCAAAGCCTTTGTTGAGTATTTAAGTCGTAATAAAACCCCTATCCACCCTTCTGTCTTTTATTTTTCAACTGAAAAAGACGGTATTGGCGTTGAAGTTTCAATGCAGTGGAATGATGGGTTCCAAGAAAATGTATACTGCTTCACCAATAACATTCCTCAGCGTGATGGGGGTACTCACCTCGCTGGTTTCCGTGCAGCAATGACACGCACATTAAATAACTACATGGAAAAAGAAGGCTATCAGAAGAAAAGCAAAGTCAACGCAACCGGTGACGATGCACGTGAAGGCCTGATTGCCGTTATTTCAGTAAAAGTTCCCGACCCTAAATTCTCATCACAAACCAAAGAAAAATTGGTCTCTTCTGAAGTGAAAACTGCGGTTGAAACGATGATGAACGAGAAATTAGTTGAGTATTTACTGGAAAATCCAAACGATGCAAAAATCGTTGTGGGCAAAATTATTGATGCCGCACGCGCACGTGAAGCGGCGCGCAAAGCTCGCGAAATGACTCGTCGTAAAGGCGCATTAGATTTAGCTGGCTTGCCAGGTAAACTGGCTGACTGCCAAGAACGTGACCCTGCACTATCTGAACTGTACCTTGTGGAAGGGGACTCCGCGGGCGGCTCTGCAAAACAAGGCCGTAACCGTAAGAACCAAGCCATTTTGCCACTGAAAGGTAAAATTCTAAACGTAGAAAAAGCGCGTTTCGATAAAATGCTGTCTTCACAAGAAGTAGCAACCCTGATTACGGCATTAGGCTGTGGTATTGGCCGTGATGAATACAATCCTGACAAACTGCGTTATCACAGCATCATTATAATGACGGATGCGGACGTCGATGGTTCGCACATTCGTACGTTACTGTTGACCTTCTTCTATCGCCAAATGCCTGAAATCGTTGAACGTGGTCATATCTTTATTGCTCAACCACCACTGTATAAAGTGAAACGTGGTAAACAAGAGCAGTACATTAAAGATGACGATGCGATGGACGATTACCTAATTTCTATCGCCCTTGATGGCGCAGAGCTGCATTTAAGTGCCGAAGCTCCAGCCATGAAAGGTGAAGAACTCGAAAAACTGGTTGTCGAATATAATGCCGCACACCGTATTATTCGTCGTCTTGAGCGCCTTTATCCTCAAGCCCTACTTAACAGCCTGGTTTATCAGTCAACCTTGACTGAAGATGATTTAAAAACCAGTGAAAAAGTAGATGAATGGGCTAAAACACTGGTTAAGCGCTTAGAAGATAACGAACAATTCGGTAGCACTTATAGCTATGCCATTAATGAAAACCGTGAACGTCAATTATTCGAGCCAACAATCCGTATTCGTACCCATGGTGTTGATACCGACTATAACCTCGATTTTGACTTTGTTCATGGCAGCGAATACCGCCGTATCACTCATTTAGGCGACTTAATCAGCGGCTTAATTGAAGAAGGTGCTTATATCAAGCGCGGTGAACGTCGCCAAGATATCAGTAACTTTGAAGAAGCTCTGGCTTGGTTAACACGTGAGTCTCGTCGTGGCCTATACGTACAACGTTATAAAGGTCTTGGTGAAATGAACCCAGAACAACTTTGGGAAACCACCATGAACCCAGAAACGCGCCGTATGATGCGTGTGACGGTGAAAGATGCGATTGCAACAGACTTACTATTCACCACATTAATGGGTGATGCTGTTGAGCCACGTCGTGCATTTATCGAAGAAAATGCCTTAAAAGCAGCGAATATTGATATCTAATTATTCAGCTAACTAAATAATATTTAATAACCCCATCCGAAAGTTTGGGGTTATTTTTTTGATTTTTTCTATAATTATTATCTTATTTTTATGATTTAATTAAACCAATAATAAAAAACAAAAAAAACGAAACTAATCAATACAAAACCACTTTACAAAGGAAAAAACAATTAAAAAATAAAGCTTAACGCTCTAATTAATAAGATTTTTTTATTTTCAAAACTGTCATAAAAAATAAACATATTATAAATAAACTCCGCAAAATAAAATTTTTACCAATAGCATCGGCGGAATTATAATGAGAAAAACTTTTATTTCAGCATCAATGACTTTATTGCCATTCATATTCATGAATACTCTAACAGCAAAAACTAATATTTTAGAATTAGAGAAAAATATTATTGATACAAGAGGTGTATGGCTTGAAGACATTAAAAATAATATTATTAATAATACGCCTAAAGAAGGCAGCGAAGTTGCTGAGCAAGATAGGCTTATTAGTAACGAATACATCAATATCACTGGTGAGCGGGAAAGTTTAGCACTCGCAGATAAATCCCAAGACTCAGGTTATTTATTTAACAGTTATCAAACGATACTGTTTGGTAAACATGATATTAATCTAAGAGATCATAACCAATATAAAGCAATCAGCTTATTACATGATACAAGTACTCGTGCCTATGATGAAAAAAAACAACGTACTAGGTCAATTGATTTTATTCTAAAAGATCATTTTAAACGCGGTCGTCCTTATCAAGTATTGGATGAAGAAGGTCACTATATTGCAGGCTATTCACAAATACAGGGCTCATCTTACCCTAGTGGCCATACGTGGAATGGTTTTAAGCAAGCTGCGGTATTGGCGATGATTTTTCCTGAAAAAGGCAGTGAAACTTTCAATCGAGCTATTGAATATGGTGAAAGCCGTGTGATTGTTGGCGCACACTTTGCCACTGATACAATCGCCTCTCGTGTAGGTAATTATTATTTATTGTCACAACTCCTATCCGATGAGAAAAATACCAAATTCATTGTTGATTCAGCAAAAAATATTCGTAATGATATCTCATCATCATGTTCAGATAATATACTAAATTGCTTAACAGCTTCTACTCCTATAACCAATGACCACATGGGTTATTATGGAAAAAAAGAAATACAAAATATATCAATGATCGAGCCTAAAAATATACCTAAAACGGCAGGTTATTTACTTCGATTACGTTTCCCTTACTTGAATAATGCACAATGGGATCATATTTTAGCCAGTACCGCATATCCAAGCCAATCAATTGCAGGTTGGAATATCAAAGAAAATGACCCAAACTCCTATTGGGGATTAATTAACTTACCTGCGGCTTATCAGGGTCCCTCTTATTTATATGAAAATTTTATCATTAATCAAGATACTAATGACTTTGATATTGCCAATTTTGGAAAGTTAGATGAATGGAAAAATAATATTCAAGGGACTGGAAAGTTAACAAAACAAGGCCAAGGGACATTAGTATTGTCAGGTAATAATACCTTTGCTGGCTTCACAGTAAATCAAGGCCATTTAGTCTTAACCGGCGAAAATAAATATTCGCAAAAATCCGACATTAATGGCGGAATGGTTACCCTTAAAAAACACTTAGACTCCGCAGTTGATATCCAAAAAGGAACGTTAGTTCTAGATGATGGAAAAATCAGTGCTTCTGTTAATATTAACCACCACGGTTTACTTATGGGCAATGGAAGCATTCGACAATTAACCGCCAACCAAGGTGCAGTCGTTGCACCCGGCCACTCAATTGGCACAATTAACATTGTTGATTCAGTAACTTTTACTCCAGGCAGCCATTATGTGGTTGAAATCAATCCAGCAGGTCAAAACGATAAGGTCATCAGCCAAGGCTCTGCTTCATTAAAAGGCGGTACCGTCAGTGTCACTCTTGAAAATCAAAATAGTCCGCTCTCTAAGCAAGATATCAACCGCTTATTTAATACAGAATATACAATATTAAGTGCTCAAAAAGGGGTTGATGGCCAATTTGATGGCGTTGTGCCTAATTACCAGTTTATTGGAACGACACTAAATTACACTCCCAAAAAAGTCACTCTTAAAATAGGGCGTAATAACACGGCATTTTCTAGTGCAGCAGCAACGCAAAACCAAATCGCCGTGGCTAAAGCTATTGAAACGCTTCCTACGCACCATACGCTTTATGACCGCACATTGAAAAGCCAAACAAAACAACAAGCTCAAGTGATATTTCGTGATGTTACTGGGCAAATATACGCAGACATATTATCCAACCAAATAAATAATAGCCGTCAGATTAAAGAGACGCTACTTGAACAAGCTCGCTTGTCTGAATTATGGAGTAGCGAAAACAAAGGCAATGTATGGGCAAAAATGCTCTATGATTGGGATAAAACAACTGGCGATAACAATGCCACTGGGTATCAATCATCAAATTATGGTCTATTGCTTGGAGCAAATAAACGTTTTATTAACGACAAAATGACTTTCGGTATCGCCGCAGGCTTTAGCCAAAGTGACTTATCTGGCCATCTTGGCCACGGTAATAGTAATAACTACCATGCTGCCATTTATGGTAGCGCTTTATGGCAGCCGCTTGCGGTTCGTGCAGGGCTTAGTCACACTTCACACCTCATTCATACTGAACGTTCAATCAGTAATGGTACGAGTCACTCTGCAAGCTATTACACCAATACCCATCAGGCATTTATGGAGCTGGCCTATCCAATCAACTCAAATTGGATGAATATTGAGCCATTTACCAATCTCACTTATATCAGCGCGATGAACCATGCAATTAATGAGAATATTAGCAGCACATCACTGCAGGCGCGTAAGCAACGCATCAATACAACGCTTTCAACTGTTGGGCTACGTCTTGATAATCAATGGAAACTAGGTAAAACATCAAATATTGGTTTGCATGGTGAGCTTAACTGGCAATATCAATATGGGAATCTGAATAGAGGTATAAAACTGAATTTTTCCGATACCACGAGCTCATTTATGACACAAAGTGTTCCTACATCACGCCATGGAATGGCATTAAAAGTCGGTACCGATATCAATATAAAAGAAAATACTAAGCTATCAATTAATTATAATAAATTTTTATCAAAAAATTATAGTGATAACAATATTGATGCCAAAATTGCGGTAACTTTCTAAATCAATATGTCACCTCCCCTCGCAAGTTGTGAGGGGCAGGTCATGACTAAACATCACGAGATTTTACAGTTTTTTACGCCATTATTTTGATTACCTTACCTTTTTTTATGTTATAAACGAACAATGTCTTAAGTTAATTAGATGTTAACTTATTATTTTTAATTGCCTCTATAACCTCAGGTAAGGTCAAAAATACTTAAAATAACACTATGATACGCCAAATTATTATTTTAATTTATGCATTATTGATATCTATAACTCCTGTGTTTTTCAGTGGAGATGTTAGCAATATCGCGGATATTGCCATCGTAATTTCAGGAGCGCTGATAATACTGTTATGTGCAGGTATCTATCGTTTTTTGCTTGGCAAAATTTTCACGGTGTTTGTTTCACTCCTGTGGGCTCTCAATTTATCTGTTTCATTTTTCTTTTATCAAAAGCACGATATCCGCTTTTCTTCTTCGATTGCAGAAACTTTTATCAATACCAATAGCAGTGAAACGGTAGGAATGCTTTCCTATAACATTGGTTATGTTATATTTTATCTTTTTGTTTTTTCAGCTTATTTTACATGTATTCATCAATGCGCAAAATACATGAATCGCCGTATCACAGCGATAAGTATGGCGCTAATTTGTGGCTATCTATTAGCCATTCCAGCCTATTACGCATCATTATTTAATAAACCTGATAGCGCGTTATTGATCACGGAAAAATACTTCTTAAATACTCCCTTCTACAATGCCGCGGCTTTAGTCAAAAACTTATATGAAAACCGGGGGATAAAAAAAATATCATCACAGAAAGTTGCTTTTAATTACCAGAAAAAAACCTCTGATACTGAAATCTATGTACTTGTCATCGGTGAATCATTACGCCGTGACCATATGGGCTTTTATGGCTATCAATATGATACAACACCTAATTTAAATCAGCGGAAATCTCAGATATTGGCTTTTCAACAAGCGTATTCTCCAGCACCAGTGACTATATTGTCGGTTCCTATTTCACTGTCTAATATTCGCTTTGAGCAAATGCAGGATAAATCACACTATTCAGACAATATCATTTCATTAGCCAATCATGCGGGCTTTAAAACCTACTGGATCAGCAACCAAGGCAAAACCAATAAACGTACCAGTATCATTTCTGCTATTGCCTCTATGTCGCAAAAGAAAACTTGGAACGAATTTGTCGGCTATGACGAAGAGCTACAAGATGACTTCAAGAACGCTATCAATGACCCCACTGATAAGAAAAAACTCATTGTTTTACATACATATGGTAGCCATGAACCAGCCTGTAACCGCTTTCCTGAAACTGAGCTAAAAACATTTAGTGGCCAAGAAGATGACGATTGCTACGACAGTTCAATTGCTTATACCGATAAATTTATCGAAAACCTTATGCAGCAACTCGAAGGTAAACCTGCAACGTTGATGTACTATTCAGATCACGCATTGCAACGCTTAGACAGTGATAACAATATTCACTACCATCATGGTGTTAACAACCCAAGAAAAGAAGCCTATGAAATCCCCTTGCTGATTTGGTACAGCCAAAGTGCGAGTAAACCAAGTATCAACCCAGAAAATTTGCAGTCCCCCTATTCTACAGCGAATAATTATTGGCTAATCAGTGATTGGCTTAATATACAACAAGGCGCAGAGCAAGCTTGCTTATCGCCTTTACGTAAATGTTATCAACCCAACAAAAATATTCAGGTAATCGATGGAAATCGAAATATTTTATCCATTAGTCAATTACCTTCTGAGACGATAGATCCACAATAAAACTCGATATTTTGCCAATATTTGCTCATAGTTAACAAATATGAATCCAGCTTACTTATCGAGTCGAGGTCTTAATGTTCGATTTAGTTTTTTTACGTGAATTACTGGTGTCTAGTGTTCACGTACTCCAGTTACTTTTAGAAGCTATTTCAGTCATCTGCGTGGTGATTGGGTTAGTAAAGACCCTGATAGTCTGGATACGCACCCAGAAATCACGTAAGGCTCGTTATTGTTTTGGTGATTGGTTAGCAACTGCATTAGAGTTCCAGCTCGCTGCTGATATTTTAGCAACGACCGTCGACCCAGATTTAGATAGCCTTATCAAATTAGGTATCATTGCCGTGATCCGTACCTTCTTAAACTACTTCTTAGCAAAAGAGTTAGAACATCAGCCTCCGCAGAATGACCCCGCTCGTCATTAATTTAGGCACAAAAAAACCTGCACATTTTAGTGTGCAGGTTAATATAAAATTACTGATTACAGTTCAGAAACTATAGCAAAATACGTAACATACGACGAAGCGGCTCAGCGGCGCCCCACAGTAATTGGTCACCAACCGTAAAGGCAGATAGGTATTCAGGGCCCATATTCAGTTTACGTAATCGACCAACAGGGGTGCTAAGCGTACCAGTTACTGCCGCAGGTGTTAACTCACGCATGGTGATTTCACGGTCATTAGGAACCACTTTCACCCAATCATTATGCGAGGCAAGTAATTGCTCAACTTCATTCAACGGAACATCTTTTTTCAGCTTCAATGTGAAAGCTTGGCTATGGCAACGCAACGCACCAATACGTACACATAAACCATCAACAGGAATAATATGACTTCCTGTCGCAAGAATTTTGTTAGTTTCTGCTTGGCCTTTCCACTCTTCGCGGCTTTGTCCGTTTTCTAATGCTTTATCAATCCATGGGATCAGGCTACCTGCTAATGGTACGCCGAATGCATCCGTTGGCATTGTGCCACTACGAGTGAAGTCTGTGACTTTTTTCTCGATATCTAAAATAGCTGAGGCCGGGTCTTGGAGTTCTTTAGCAACTTGTGTGTGTAAAGACCCCATTTGTACCAGAAGCTCACGCATATTACGTGCCCCAGCCCCTGATGCCGCTTGATACGTTGCCACAGATGCCCATTCCACTAAATTATTAGTGAACAGCCCACCTAAAGACATCAGCATCAAACTTACCGTACAATTCCCACCGACAAAGGTCTTAATGCCTTTATTTAAGCCGTCTTGGATATGTTGGTTGTTCACGGGATCAAGAATAATAATCGCATCATCTTTCATACGTAATGAAGACGCAGCATCAATCCAATAGCCATTCCAACCTGATTCACGAAGTTTAGGATAAACTTCGTTGGTGTAATCGCCGCCTTGGCAACTAATAATGATATCCAATGCTTTTAGCGCATCAATATCAAAAGCATCCTGTAAAACATCACGATGACCACCGTAGACAGGGGCTTCTTCACCCTGTTGTGAGGTGGTAAAGAAAACAGGATGAATCGCATCAAAATCACGTTCTTCTACCATTCTCTGCATCAATACTGAGCCGACCATTCCTCGCCAGCCAACAAACCCGACATTTTTCATTTTTACTCACCCTGTTCGTTTAAATTTTCACCAAAAAATTTCCAGTTCCGACTCTACAACATGGGTACTGTCATTTTTATCATTCACCCAAATTGAAACTAGAAATTTTTCGGATGTATCTTGCGTTATATCATTCGAGTTGCAGGTAAGCGACAAGTGATTCGTCAGTCTGAGCGTAGTCAACACCCATGCAACTTGAAGGATGATAAGTATAAACTTGACAAAATATGTACCAGTGCGCAAGTGAATTTCATCACTAATAATAAGAAGATTAGTAATCATGCTAATAATCGAAGAAATCAGTGGATAAAATACAAATAAAAAAAAGCCATCGCACAGAGCAATAACTACGATGGCTAAAAATGAAAAATACAGGAAAATTGCTATAGGTGAATAAAAATACTAACGTTTTTTCTTACAGCCTTGCACCGCTTTAAAGCGCGGGTTTGTTTTGCATATCACATACACTCGGCCACGGCGGCGAACAACTTGGCAATCTGGATGACGGGTTTTTGCCGTTTTTAATGAACTCAGTACTTTCATCTTTATTTACCCTCTGACTGTAAAAAACGACCAAAACGCTTCTGGAACTGTGCCGTTTTACCTTCCTGAGAAATCATTTTCTGTTTACCGGTATAAAACGGATGTGACTGAGAAGAAACATCAAGAGTGACATATGGAAATATTTCACCTTCATATTCAATTGTTTTTTCAGTCTTTATTGTTGATCCTACTTTGAAATAGGCATCAGCACTTGTGTCATGGAAAACCACGGTACGGTATTGTGGATGGATCCCCTGTTTCATAATAACCACCTAAATGTAATGTTATAATATAACAATACATTCTTTTAAAAAGTGATGCAATAACTTTGTCGACAACAATAACAATTAGCGCACAATTCTTTGTTTTATATGCATTACTTTCTTAATTATTAGCCCTATCACTATAGATAAATAGTCTTTATTTGATACCGAGTTTGTCTGTTGATTGATAGTTTTATCGAGAAGCATCCCAATCAATAAGGACTCCTATGAAATCGATAGCCAATAGTGCTCCGTGTGCAGTTACACACATACCTAATTCAGCTGCATCCTATGACACTAATCTAGTCTTGGGAAAAATAGCATCGATCAAAAATCACTCACCGCAGAGAACTCCCAATAATATCGGTAGCAACATTTCTGTACTACCTAATAAAGGTAGAGCTAAAGGAGCGCCTTCATTTCATATAATGACAAAAACCCCCGTCGACGATGTAGATGGCTCACTTTGGGGCAAATATACAGAAAAAAGAATTCCTGGAAAGTCATTTCAATTAGCTATAGCCTATTCAAATAAATTTAATATAGGGAAAAAAGAACCGATAACCTATTTTGATAGCATCACGGTTATTGGTGACAGCTTATCTGACTCTGAAGGAAGGATGTATAAAAAATCGGGTGGATTACTCACTAATGCTAACCAATACCATGATGGACGATTCACGAATGGTTTCACATGGCCTGAATTTCTCACCATACCAAATATGATGCTAAGCCATTCCAGTAAAGGTAAAGTCACACTCACGAATAAGTCGGAAGGTGGTTCAACTTGTGCACCTTATTTTAAGTCCACACTTCACCCTCAATTTGCCATACTTTCAAATATCGAAAAACAAACAAGACACCTTAAGTTTGATGACAAAAGTTTAAGTATTATTTTTCTTGGTGCCAATGACTATATGACCTATTCGAAGGAAAATGTCGATGTCGTTATCTCTAGTCAAGAAAAAACAATCAAAAAAATGATCAAAAATGGCGCGAAAAATATTCTAGTAATGGGGATTCCTGATCTATCCCAAACCCCTGCAATAAAAACCAGCTCACCGAAAAAACAACGAAAAATACAAAATCTCAGCATAGAGCATAATAATAAGCTTCAGACCCTAGTTAATCTCTTAAAATTAAACAAAAACATTAACATTAATTACTTCAATGTTAATAATGTCATGAAAAATATAACTAATGTCGTTGGCGACATAAATAAAAACTCGCCGGGAGCATATAATATAGAAAAAGCTTTTACTAATGGTTATATTCGCCGTGATAATACCGCGCCATTAGAAATTGATCCCCATTATGTTTTTATCGATGATGTTCATCCTACTCAGGAAGTCCATAACATTATTGCGATGGAATTGCATGATTTTATCTTAAAAAAGTACAACCCACTAAACAACAAAAAATAATGCTTTATTTATCAATCAAGGCTAGTAGGTATCTGCTAACTTTGATTGATAATGCGAGATAAAAGCATGATTTTCTTACTTTGTTTTATCAGGAGAAAATCAATAACTTATTTGACTTTCCTCCAAACATTGCATGTTTGTCAGCTGTCTGTAGCTAGCTTCATGTGAATATAAAAATAAATATTAAATCAATAATTCTTTCATCAAATAACTTTTGTATAATCAGGTTAATTAGCACTTTCATTTATTATTTATCATATAGATACATGATACATAAATAACTAAAGGATGATGAAAATGTATTACGGCTTTGACATGGGTGGGACAAAAATTGAACTTGCCGTCTTTGACAACGAACTAAATCAGGTCTGGCAAAAACGTGTCCCCACACCTAAAGATGATTACCAAACGCTCTTAAATACGTTTCTCGAACTCACACTGGAAGCAGATGAAAAATTTAACTGCCAAGGAAAAGTGGGTGTTGGTGTTCCTGGTATCGTAAACCACGCTGAAGGAACCGTTTTTACAACCAATGTCCCTACCGCTCAATATAAGCCTTTAATTCATGATCTTGCTAATATATTACAGCGCCCAGTAAAAGTGGAAAATGATGCCAATTGCTTTGCATTATCAGAAGCTTGGGATCCTGATTTCAAACGCTATCCAACTGTACTTGGCTTAATTTTAGGTACCGGTGTAGGCGGTGGGTTCATTATCAATGGTAAAGTTTTATCCGGTAAAAATGGAATTGCAGGGGAAATAGGCCACATGAACCTCAGTGTTCGTGGAGCAAAATTGTTAGGGGAAAAAGTTCCTGAAATAACTTGCGGCTGTGGCCAAACTGCTTGCTTTGAAACCTACCTATCAGGCCCAGGTTTTGAGCGTATTTATTCCTCATTCACCAATGAAAAACGTTCAGCTATCGAAATTATCGAGCAATATAAACAAGGCGATATCCAAGCAAAAGAACATGTTAACCGCTATATGTCATTACTTGCGATGTTTATGGGGCAAATTGTCACTGTTTTTGACCCCGATTTAGTGGTGATTGGCGGAGGATTATCGCAGTTTGAAGAGATCTATAAACAACTACCAGGAGTGCTTCCACAATATCTTTATGGCATTGCGACATTACCTGCAATCGAAAAAGCACGTTATGGTGACTCTGGAGGCGCAAGAGGTGCCGCATTCCTCAACTTAATAGACTAATCTTACTTTTTTGCGCTTCATAACGGTTTTCATCCATGAAGCGCGAATTTATCACTTTAATCTTATTTATTTTCCCCATTTTGTACTTTAAACACGCTTATTATAGTTGAGAATGATTATCATCAACTTAGTTATTAATGGTAAAATCCTATCTCATTAATGGCTTACTATTATTGATAACACTTTAGGAATAACTTCATCAAATAAAACTGGATAAACAACCAGTACTATAAGAGACTTCAAAAAATTAAAAGTGCTTATAGACTAGTCTGATACTGCTATTAATTAAAAAATATATTATTAAGCTAAATTATTTTATGGTGATAAATTAAACAAACGTTACTTTTCGCGTAAGCTCAATAATGCATTAATAATAAAGAGAAAACCCTATGAGTTTGTTTTTCCATAACAGTTTGATGTTCCCGACAATTATCTTTAGTGGCTTACTAATCATTGTTTTATTTTATTGGTTATGTGCCGCTTTTGGCTTATTGGAT
The DNA here is from genome assembly GCF_028482485.1 of Providencia sp. PROV116. Lineage (NCBI taxonomy): Bacteria > Pseudomonadati > Pseudomonadota > Gammaproteobacteria > Enterobacterales > Morganellaceae > Providencia > Providencia sp. PROV116. Next base: position 126,422 of record NZ_JAMPQO010000021.1, read on the forward strand.
ATCGACGTATTTAATCTTGATACCGAATTTGATGCTGGTATTGATGCAGCTGGTTTTGCTGGCTGGTTAACCAAGCTTGGCTTAGCCGGAATCCCTGTCACCATTATTGTCACACTATTTACTCTTTTTGGTTGGATAATCAGTTATTTCAGCGTACATGTCTTCATTCGCTTCATTGATACTGATTTATTACGCTATCTCGTCAGCTTCGCCGTTTTTGCGATCACCCTATTTATCTCTCTTCATTTAACCGCTTTGTGCTTAAAACCTGTGCGCAAAAAATTGGTGAGTCTCAATAAACCCAAAACAGTACAACAGCTTATTGGTAAATACGCTACTGTACGTTCGGGAACAGTAAGTGAACAAAATGGTGAGGCGCTATTAGAAGATGGTGGAGCTGGGTTAATTTTACAAATACGCGCCCCATCCTCCGAACAGTTAAAACGCGGTGATCATGTTGTCATCATTAGCTATGACGCAGCATCGCACAGTTATCAAGTTGTCAGTGAAAATGAATTTCGCCACGGATAACTTCTCTTTTTAAAAATAAATATCTTGCTTGCATAATCGAAATGACGTCATCGTCAGAACCAATGGAGAATCAATATGGACTTGGCTGCACTAATGCCCTTTTTAACAATTATCGGGGGGATCATCCTAGTTATTTTAGGGTTCTTTGGGTTATTCAAAGCCTTCTATATCAAAGTTCCACAAGGTACTGCTTTGATTGTCAATGACATGTCATCACAACCTAAAGTGCATTTTACAGGGGCATTAGTTTACCCTGTCATCTACAAAAAAGAATTCATGCGCATTTCATTGTTAACACTTGAAGTTGACCGTCGAGGTAAAGATGGCTTGATTTGCCACGATAACTTACGTGCTGATATCACAGTTGCTTTCTATTTGCGTGTAAACGAAACGACGGAAGATGTCCTAAAAGTTGCAAAAGCTATCGGTGTTGACCGTGCATCAGACCATCAAGCAGTCAGTGCTTTATTCAGCGCAAAATTCTCTGAAGCCTTAAAAACAGTAGGTAAGCAACTGGATTTAGCTACCTTATTTGAAAACCGACAAGATTTCCGTGATCGCATTGTTGATGTGATAGGAAAAGATCTTAACGGCTATGCTCTTGAAGATGTGGCGATTGATTACCTAGAACAAACACCAAAATCAGCGTTAGACCCAAACAATATCTTTGACTCCGAAGGTATTCGTAAAATTACTGAAATCACTGCGATTCACAATATTGAAACTAACCAAAAAGAACGTGACCAAGAACTGGCTATTCAAAAGAAAAATGTTGAAACTCGCGAAGCAAGTTTGGCCCTAGAGCGCCAACAAGCCGATGCCGAAGCGCGTCAAAAACGTGAAATTGATAATATTCGTGCGCGTGAACAAGCTGAAACTTTACGTGTTCAAGAAGAAGAACGTCTAAAATCAGAACAAGCTCGTATCCAAACTCAGCAAGAAATTGAAATTCGTGAAGAAAACCGCATGCGCGAAGTTGAAGTCGCCCAACAAAACCGTACTCGTGCAGTCGCCATCGAAGAAGAACGAGTGAGCCGCGCACGTGAGCTCGAAATTGTTGCCCGTGAAAGAGAAGTTGAATTACAGCGTATAGAAAAAGAAAAAGCTCTCGAAGAAGAACGTAAAAATATCTCCAATGTTATACGTGAACGTGTAGCCGTTGAAAAAACCGTGGCACAAGAAGAAGAACGAATCAAAGAAGTTCGTGAAATATCTGAAGCTGAACGCATGCGCCAAGTCACCGTGATTAACGCACAAGCAGAAGCCGAAGAATCATTAGTTCGCCAAGTGAAAAAAGCCGAAGCGGATGAGGCCAGCGCTAAGCACCGTGCAGAAGAAATAAGCACCATGGCACAAGCAGAGTTAGAAGCATCGGCAAAACAAGCCGAAGCCAAAAAACGCTTAGCTGAAGGAGTAGAAGCCGAACACGCGGCATTAGGTTTAGCAGAAGCTCGAGTTCGCCAAGCAACCGCAGAGGCAGAAGAAAAAGAAGGGCTTGTTCTTGCCAATATTACGGCTGAGAAACTGTTAGCAGAAGCTCGTGGGCTGAAAGAAAAAGGCTTAACGGAAGCTCAAGTAATGGAAGCCAAAGCTAAAGCAGAACAACAACAAGGGTTTGCTGAAGCAAAAATCCTTGAAGAGAAATTAGCCGCCCAAGCTCGCGGTGAAGAACAACAAGCAAATGCCAAAGAAAAACTAGGCTTGGCTGATGCGAAAGTACTGGAAGAAAAACTGGCAGCACAAGCTCGAGGGGAAGGCCAATTAGGTTCGGCACAAGCAGAGGTTATCCGCCAACGCCTGAAAGCTGAAGCCGATGGTTTAACTGACAAATTTAAATCAATGGATCACCTCAGTGATACCGCTCGTTCTCACGAAGAGTTCCGCATGCGCCTTGAGAAAGAGTTCGAACAAGCCATGGCCTCTATCGACGCTAATAAAGAAATTGCCCGAGAGCAAGCTGATGTATTGGCTGCAGCACTTAGCAAAACTAATATTGAAATTGTGGGCGGCGATGGCAGCTTCTTCAATACTTTCTCTAAAGCACTAAGCCTCGGCAAAGCCGTTGATGGTTTTATGGGTAAAAGTAGTTTTGCAAAAGAAAATGTAGAAAAACTCATTAATCGTAGCAAAGAAGACAAAAAAGTTGATATTGCCGCATTATTGAAAAACCCTGAAGTTCAAGATCTTATAAACGGTTTTATGGCAGCTAAAGGGGCTAATCAGCCAGCAAAAACTGTCATATCAAAACCGATTCCACCAACGGATGACCAACTGTAAACCTTTGGTACATTGGGGTAGTGAACCTACCCCTCATTGTTTTCCATTTTTATTGTCTTAGTTAAGGGAATTCGCTGCGCAATGTCAGATATTCAGGATACGGATCGCGAACAAGAAATACTCGATAGTGCCGTTGCAGAAGGTGGTGCTTATGAAATATTACGCAAACGCCTGACCGACCAAGGGCAACAACTTCATCAAAAAGCTGCACAACTCAATGAAATGCGGTTAGATGAATTCGGCCAAAGCCAAATGGATATTATTGGTCGCATTCGCATTCGTACTGAAAATAATTGCCAAGCAAGGGATATTGTCCGCGTAGGTAAATGGCTTTTATTTGGCTATAATGTCTTCCTCGGCCTGAAAAAAGAGACACACCTCGAAGATGTGTTTTCACTATATCGGTTAATTGAAAACGACGATGAATTTGATGTTGAAGCTGTCCCTTATGAAGGTACCTTCTTAAGCGATAATCGCTTTGTTCAAGATTTCACTGAACTCTATACCTACTATAAGAACACACAGTTACTGCAACTTGTTGAACGGGACGGCAAACTTCTTGTTAGTTTTCAAATTGGCGATCGCATCACGGACGTGCGAGTTTTTCGCTGGTCAATCTCCAGTGACAAACGCAAAATTGAGTATATTGATAACCGGGGTGAACGCGATATAGCCCTCCCACCAGCCTATGACTTTGAATGGCAAAAAACCACACGAGAAGACACAGTTAACGGTCGATACCCTCACATCAATATTCTTGACACTGTATTCATTGAAACTATCGACGGTGATCTAACCATAAAGTGTGAAAATAATACTGAAGATGGTTTAGGGATTTACCGAGAAGCGGTTCTTGATAAAAACCAATCACTAGACGACGCGCAAATTGAATATGCACAAACCGGCAGTTTAATTATCCTAAAAGTATTACCTTATCGGGAAGAAACTTGGCGTTACTTAGTTTACAACACGCTATCTCAATCAGTACAACGCATTGATGCCATCGGGCAAGCTTGTGTCCAGTTACCAGAAGACCACGGCATTATTTTTCCTGGCGGCTATTACTTACAAAATGGTGACTATAAAACGTTTGAGCAACCTATGGATGGAATGCGTTTTCGCCGTTTGCGCCGCTCTCCGAATGGGGAAGATGTTCTATATGTTTTTTATTCACCAAATCAAGGGCGCATAGCTCTATTCAATTATAATTTAATTGAACGAACACTTTCAATTCCACTCATTGGCCATGGTTACGCCATGCTTGAAGATGGAAAAATGGTACTATTTGAAGGTGAAGGGGAAGAAGCGACTCGCGTTCACTCTATGCAAGTTTGGCAAACCCCGTTTTACTCAGAAGAATTTGCCGATCAACAGCCGACTCGTAGCGGTTTTTTAGGACGTATAGGCAATGCAGACTTAGTTCGTGGTATTTCTGAAATATTACATGTTTCCAAAGAAATAGAAGGCAGCCAAATTTCTATCGCTCGCTACGAACAACTCAGCCAACAAGCAAAAAATTTACTGGATATTTATTACTGGTTTGGTGATGAGCAATGCCTTGGTATTGGCAAATTACTCAAAGAAATCACCCAAACCAGTGAACTGGTTCTTGATGAATATGAAAAGGTCGAAAGCATACGGCAGCAGTCTGCCAAATCAATGAATGAGGCCATTAGCCGCCAAAAATCACTGATTTCACTTACGTTGCCTGAAAGCTGGGCCGATATTCAACAATTTGTTGATGGCTTAAATGCCCTAAGTGCTCAACGCGGGCACTTGATTTCACTACGTGAATTTCGCTATATGGATTTAAAAAAGCTTAGCGAAATGGAAGCTGAAATAGAGAAAAATCAACAATATGTTTCACAAGAAACCGCTATTTTCCTTGCTAGTGATAAAGCTTTACATCCCTTTAAAACACAGTTATCTGTTTTCGAAGAACAAATAGAAAAAGCCCAAAATAGTGCCCAGCTAGACATTCCCATGAAAGATATGGAAAAAATGTCTTCTGACTTAGATATGCTTTCAAACCTAATGGCTTCACTGAGTTTCAATGATGTCACACAACAAACTCACATTATTGATGCTATTTCGCAAATCTATGCTCAACTAAACCAATCCCGAGCCCGCTTACAACAAAAACGAAAATCACAAAGCAGTGTGGAGACTGTCGCACAATTTGGTGCACAATTCCGGCTGTTTAGCCAAGGCATTACCAATGCACTGTCTCTTGCCACTGACCCTGAACGTTGTGATGATCAGCTATCAAGATTACTCGTTCAGTTAGAGGAGCTCGAAAGCCAATTTAGCAGTCATGATGAATTTCTTGATGATATCTTGGCTAAGCGGGAAGAATTACTCGAAACCTTTGAATCTCATAAACAAGTTCTTATTGATGATCGCCAACAACGTGCACAAAATTTAGTCACAGCAGCCGATCGTCTACTAGATAGCCTGCAACGACGAACAACTCGTTTACAGTCTCAAGACGAACTCAATGCCTTCTTTGCTTCCGACCCTCTCGCAATTAAAACGCGTGAAATAATTGAAAAATTAAGGGAAATTAACGATAACGTTAAAGCTGATGATATTGATGCACGACTCAAATCCTCTCGGGACCAAGCTATTCGAGTTTTACGCGATAAAACAGATATTTTTGAAGATGGTGGGAATGTCATTAAACTCGGACGTCACCGGTTCAGTGTCAATACCCAAGAGCTGGACCTCACCATTTTACCGAAAAATGAACAACTATGGCTTTATCTCACAGGGACAGATTTCCAAGAACCAATAGAAAATGAACGACTATCACAGCTCAAACCCTATTGGAGCGCCTCATTAGAATCTGAATCTGATACAGTTTACCGCGCTGAATACCTTGCTTATTCAATTATCTATGCTGCAACAAAACGCCAAGAAGGGCTAGATTTTGACATACTAAAAAACGCGTTAGCATCAACGGAAAAACTTGAAAAGATTGTCCGTGATTTTGCAAATCCACGCTATAAAGAAGGTTATGAAAAAGGTATTCATGACCACGATGCCGTTGCTTTACTGAAAAAACTAATACCAATCGGTGAAGGTGCAGATTTATTACGGTATAGCCCAACAGCTCGTGCTATCGCAGCGATTTATTGGCGGCAAGTTCAAAACGACGATTTTCCTGCACTATGGCCTGAACGAGCAAGAACAGCCATGAATATTCACCAGTTATTCCATAATGACAATGCATTACTTGACCTACAAGCCGAAATTGAAGCTGGAATTAGCTTGTTTTTACAAGATAACCCCATTCAATGTCAAACCTATGAGCAAACTCAAGCTGCTGAATACCTTAGCTTTGCACTAGCAAGAACCCCGATAGAACTCGTCTATAGCAAATACGCGAGGGAGTTAGTTTTAGCACTCCAAAGCCGCTTAGAAGAAGCTCATATGTGGGTTGATTTTAATCGCTCACAACAAAATTTAGGGACTCGTTACGCCCAGCGCTGGTCATTAGTTCAAAACTGGTTACAAGGGCTGTGCTCGACCCCTGAATTTGCACATCTTGTTCCATACATACCGGGTGCTATTGCCATTATTATCTTAGATAAAGTAGCTTCAGCACGCTTTAGTGAAGTTGATCTTTACTTTAAAGTTAACGGGTTACTTGGTGAACACCCGACTATTGAAAACCAAACTCTATCATTGAGCTTAGATAACTACTTCAGTCGGATGCGCGGACAACGGAAACGTTTTATTCCTGAATTTCGTCAATATCAATCCCTGCGCCAACAGATTGTTACTGAAGAGCGTAGCCGTTTAAAACTGCATGAATATAAAGCAAAACCATTAAGTTCTTTTGTGCGTAACAAGCTGATAAACGATGTCTATTTACCTATCATTGGCGATAATATGGCAAAACAAATTGGCGCTTTAGGGGAAGGTAAACGCACAGATCTCATGGGGCTGCTATTAATGATTTCACCTCCCGGATACGGTAAAACCACCTTAATGGAATATGCCGCTGATCGTTTAGGGCTCATTTTTATGAAGGTCAATGGTCCTGCACTTGGCCATGATGTACTCTCTCTTGACCCTGAACAAGCACCTAATGCAACAGCAAGACAAGAGTTAGAAAAACTCAATCTAGCCTTAGAAATGGGTAATAATGTCATGTTATACATCGATGATATTCAGCACACCCACCCTGAGTTTTTGCAAAAATTTATATCCTTATGTGATGGAACAAGGCGAATTGAAGGCGTTTGGAAAGGCAAAACCAAAACGTATGACATGCGGGGTAAAAAATTCTGCGTCGTGATGGCGGGTAACCCCTATACCGAGTCAGGGGAAGTTTTCCGAATTCCTGACATGCTTGCAAACCGCGCCGATATTTATAACCTTGGTGAAGTATTAGGCGGTATGGATGAAGCATTTGCTCTGAGCTATATCGAAAACAGCCTGACATCAAACCCAGTATTAGCCCCTCTTGCATTACGAGACCTGAACGACCTGTACTTATTTGTCGATAAATCAATGGGGAAATCTGTCTCTACCAACACTTTAAGTTACCCATATTCTGACGCAGAAATTAATGAAATTACTTCGGTAATCAGTAAATTAATCAAACTACGGAATGTTGTATTGAAAGTAAATCAACACTATATCGCCAGTGCTGCGCAATCCGATAAATACCGAACAGAACCTGCATTTCGCTTGCAAGGTAGCTACCGTAATATGAATAAACTCAGCGAAAAAGTCTCTTCTGTTATGAATGATGATGAACTGGAAAGGGTACTGGATGACCATTACCTTGGAGAAGCACAACTTTTAACGACTGGCGCAGAAGAAAACTTATTAAAACTTGCAGAGTTACGTGGCACGTTAACAGAAAAAGACGCAGCACGTTGGCAACAAATTAAGAAAGACTTTATGCGTAATAAGGCTCTTGGCGGTGATAATGCAGATATTGGTGATCGCGTTGTGGGGCAATTGGCCTCATTAGTCGAAAGTGTTCAAGCGCTTGGTAACCCCTAATGAACTATTTACAAGGGCATCCTCGCATTAAACTATTAGTCTGTATTGTTGCAATTTTTATTATTGCTCAACTAATTAACAGTTTAACCGCGGGGGGACTCATTCAATTTGGTCTCATTCCTCGCACTGAATGGGGGTTATTAGGTATCTTCTTTGCCCCATTTATCCATGGCAGTTGGCAGCATTTAATCAGTAACTTACCCCCATTTATCATCTTAAGTGCGCTATTACTGCATCGCACCATAAAAGCTTACGTATTGGCATCACTGTTTATCATCGTTGCTGGGGGTTTAGCTGTTTGGTTATTTGGCCGAAATGCAGTTCATATTGGTGCCAGTGGCTGGGTTTTTGGGTTATGGGGCTTACTCATCGCCCAAGGTTTTTTCCGTCGAAACTGGGTTGATATAGCTATCGCGTTATTAGTGCTATTCTATTTTGGCACAATGGCCAGCGGCTTGTTACCTACTCACTTATACATCTCAACAGAGTCACATATAGCCGGGGCTATTGCTGGAGTTATCTATGCATGGCTAAGTCATCATTACCATAAAAAAAACAGCAATCACTCACCTTAAAATAGTATCCAATACAGTTATGACACATTTTTTGTAATTTATTTAAATTTATGTATCCTTTTCTGTGATCGTGATTCACATATTAACAATTAACCATAAATTAACCATTTATTAACAACATAATAATGCTAGTCTCAAAAAAATAATAACAACATGAGACTCAATAAATGAAAAAACACCTCATCTCTACCGCTATTGTTTTAAGTTTAAGTTCACTACCACTCTCATCATTTTCTCAGTCAATTCAAATTAAAATTGAACGAGATAACTATGGTGTTCCTCACATCTATGCGAATGATACTTATAGCCTTTTCTATGGATATGGCTATGCTGTGGCACAAGACCGATTATTCCAAATGGAAATGGCTAAACGCAGTACCCAAGGAACAGTTTCCGAAGTATTAGGTAAAGATTACATTTCTTTTGATAAAGAAATCAGAAATAACTATTGGCCTGATTCCATCCACCAACAAATCACACAACTGTCCCCTCAAGAACAAGATATTTTGCAGGGTTATGCGGATGGCATGAATGCATGGATTAAACAAATCAATGCTAAACCAGATGACTTAATGCCTAAACAGTTCATTGATTATGGTTTTTTACCATCCCAATGGACGAGTTTTGATGTTGCGATGATCATGGTCGGTACAATGGCAAACCGCTTTTCAGATATGAATAGTGAAATTGATAATCTAGCATTACTCACTGCGCTTAAAGATAAGTATGGTGAACAAATGGGAGTGGCGTTTTTTAACCAAATTAATTGGCTTAATAACCCCAACGCACCGACAACAATCTCATCAGAAGAATTCACCTATTCAAATTCACAAAAAACAAAAAATATAGCGCAATTGAATCAAATTAGTGATTACCGACTTACTGCTCCCATGTTTGAACGCACGGCAAAAGATGCAACAGGAAAATTAATAGCGCTTTCTTCCCAGGAAAATAATGCGTTAATCGCTAAACAATATGAACAAAGCGGTGCTAATGGCCTCGCAGGGTACCCAACCACCAGTAATGTTTGGCTTGTTGGAAAAACAAAAGCGTCTGGTGCAAAAGCCATTTTACTTAATGGCCCACAGTTTGGTTGGTTTAACCCTGCCTATACATACGGTATAGGGTTACATGGAGCCGGGTTTAATATTGTTGGAAATACACCGTTTGCTTATCCCGCTATTTTATTCGGTCATAATGGGCAAATTTCTTGGGGCTCTACAGCGGGTTTTGGTGACGGCGTTGATATTTTTGCAGAACAAATTTCACCTGAAGATCCAAATAGCTACTTCCACCAAGGGCAGTGGAAACAAATGCTATCGCGCCAAGAGACATTATATGTGAAAGGTGAAAAACCCATTACTTTTAAAGTATACCGCACTGTGCATGGTAATGTGGTCAAGCGTGATAATACCACTCACACCGCATACAGCAAAGCTCGCGCATGGGATGGCAAAGAGCTTACATCCTTAATGGCTTGGGTAAAACAAGGACAGGCGCAAAACTGGCAGCAATGGCTAGACCAAGCACAAAACCAAGCACTGACGATTAATTGGTATTATGCGGATAAAAACGGAAATATTGGTTATGTACATACCGGGCACTACCCTGAACGCCAAACTAACCATGACCCCCGTTTACCCGTATCAGGTACGGGAGAATGGGACTGGAAAGGGATGCAACCCTTTGCAAATAATCCTAAAGTTTATAATCCCAAATCCGGTTACATCGCTAACTGGAATAACTCCCCAGCTAAAAATTACCCCGCTAGCGACTTATTTGCCTTCTTATGGGGAAGTGCAGATAGAGTGACAGAAATCGATAACCGCATTGAAGCCTATGATAAATTAACAGCTGATGATATGTGGACGATTTTACAGCAAACTAGCCGTGTCGACCTCAATCATCGCTTATTTACCCCATTTTTAGCTCAAGCGACACAAGGTTTTCCGTCAAATGACAATACCGTCAAATTAGTCTCCTTGCTCCAACAGTGGGATGGTATAAACCAGTTATCAGGTGATGGAAAACACTATGTTCATCCAGGGTCTGCAATCCTCGATATTTGGTTAAAAGAAATGCTTAAAGCCACTCTAGGCCAAACGATCCCCGCACCATTTGATAAATGGTATCTAGCAAGTGGTTATGAAACGACACAAGAAGGCCCTACAGGGTCTTTAAATATCAGTACAGGCGCAAAATTACTGTATGAATCTCTCTTAGAAGATAAATCGCCAATACCCCAGCCTATCGATTTATTTTCAGGACAATCGCGGAATGATGTAATTAGAAAAGCACTGAATGCGACCTACCAAAAAATGAGAAAAAAATACGGTGATAACCCAGCTAATTGGCAAACACCCGCCACAGCATTAACCTTCCGTGAAAATAATTTCTTTGGTGTGCCACAAGCCTTACCTCAAGAAAATTTCCATCAAAATGAATACCATAATCGGGGAACTGAAAACGACCTAATTGTGTTTACCGAAAAAGGGGTGAGTGCATGGGACATTGTTGCTCCAGGGCAAAGTGGCTTTATTTCCCCGCAAGGAAAACCTTCACCTCACTACCAAGACCAACTCTCTTTATACCAGCAGTTTGGTAAGAAACCGTTATGGCTTGATAACGAAGAGCTAGCACCACATATAGAGTCAACTGAAACATTGATGATTGAGAGATAATACTATTACTAAACTAAATACCAAGGTGTCTTGGTATTTAGTTATTAACCTTTACACGATAGACACAACGCCCTGCGCCATTTAATAAGTACTGTTCACGCTCAATGCTAGCGTCATCACCCACAATATCACTGAACAACGCCAATTCCGAACGACAAAAATTTTGGCAAGCAGTGGCTGCGGCACAAATTGGACAATGGTTTTCGATAAACAACCAACTGTCATCATCTTGTTCAACCTTCGCCATATACCCTTCTTCGCTACGCACTTCAGCCAACGCCTCAAGCCGCTCAGCTAACGGTAAATTTTTACAACGCGCAAAATATTTTTCTCGGCTTTCCGCTTCCCTTTGGATAATCAGCTTCTCTAGTCCTTCATCACCAAAAATAGTACGAACAGAATCAATCAATTGAAGAGCAAGTTGCGCGTGAGTATCCGGAAAACGTTGATGCCCTAACTCTGTTAATACCCAATTTTGCCGAGGGCGCCCAGCCCCTGTTTGCGATAAGCACTGCTCCCCCTCAACTAACCCCAACGAAGTCAGTTTTTGAATGTGTTGCCTTGCTGCTTCCCCTGTCATATTTAAATCATTTGCGATCACTGCGGTAGAAATAGGCCCTTTTGTTTTGATACAAAAAAGAACCTTATCCACGGCCTGTGTTAGATTTAGATTATCAAAGTAATTACTTGCATTAATCATTATGCGACTCTATTATCCAAGCTGTTACTTGGATAATACCTCTTTTTCCACCATTCCGTCTAGCGGGTCTCTCTATGAGCAATGAAACATCAACCGTACCTCAAGCCAAGTGGGCTGATTTACTCAGTGGCGCCAACGCATTACTCACTATTGCCTTAACTGGCGGAGTAGCACTACATGCTATCAATATTTATATCGTAACAACCATATTGCCCAGTGTCGTTAACGATATTGGCGGCCTTGAATATTACGCATGGAATACCACTTTATTTGTGGCAACATCTATTGTCGGCTCTGCCCTTTCTAGTAAAGTATTAGACAGTTTTGGGCCTAAATTTTCTTATTTATTCGCGCTTATTCTATTTTCTTTAGGGTCTATTTGGTGCGCAGCTTCCCCATCAATGTTGGTATTACTAGGCGGGAGGGCATTACAAGGACTTGGTGGCGGTATTTTATTTGCTCTTAGCTATGCATTAATTCGCATTGTTTTTACTGAAAACTTATGGTCTCGAGCCATGGGTGTTGTTTCAGGTATGTGGGGAATAGCAACACTCTGTGGCCCTGCAATTGGTGGTATTTTTGCTGAAAGTGGCCACTGGCGTTGGGCGTTTTGGGCTTTACTTCCTGTCGCGGTTTTTCTAGCGCTCATTGTCATCAATCAACTCCCTAAAAAACAAACTCAAGCACCAAAACCCAGTAAAATTCCATTCTTAGCGATTTCTCTGTTAGTGATATCCGTTCTTGCTATCTCAATTGGAAGTTTGTCCGATAGTTTATTCATGAACCTTATTGGTTTGTTAATTGGCCTAGCCATACTGCTGACAATTGCCTTATTCGATGGTAAAAATGACAAACGTTTATTACCAACAGGAGCCTATTCACTCAAGAATCCCCTTGGCGTCATATTTTTAACCATGTGTTTGTTAGTTGGTGGCATGACAACCGAAATTTATGTCCCTTATTTCTTACAAACCATCCATTTGTTTTCTCCGCTCACAGCCGGTTATTTAACTGCAATAATGGCAGCGGGTTGGACCATTGGGGCACTCTTTAGCGCCAATAGAACAGGGGCTATTGTTATCCGAATTATTCGAACAGGCCCGGTCATCATATTTATTTCTTTAATTGTACTTGCTGTTCTAACGCATAATCAACAGCTTATCGAATCATGGCCATTATTCATTATTTATCTCATCGCCATGGCTGGGGTTGGTCTAGGAATTGGCGTGTGTTGGCCTCATCTCGTACTACGTGTTTTTAAGAATGCGCCAGAGGGTGAGGAAAATCTCGCATCATCTTCAATTATTACCATTCAATTGTATGCAACCGCGCTATCTGCCGCCTTAGTAGGAGTCGTCGTCAATAATAGCGGGTTAATTAGCCCTGGAGGGATCGCGGGAGCACAGCAAGCTTCAATCTGGTTATTTGCTCTATTTGCAATTAGCCCATTACTCGCAACCGTATTAATCCGCAAAATAAGATAAAAAGAGTACAAGGGAGCAAAAGCTCCCTTCAGACTGCTGACAAACATATTATGTTTAGCAGCAAGTCTAATCGGTTTTGAAAATAAACTAGGAAAATCAATTTATTGATTTTCGGCTGATAACACAAAGTGGGAAAAACCACGCTTTTATCCCGCTTTGTCAACAACCTCAAGGGAGCAAAAGCTCCCTTGAGGTCAAATCACCTAGTTTAGTTCGTTAATGCCTTTTTAGAGCGTAAAAAATAAGGCAGAACAATAATACTGATCAGCAAGACAAAAATAGTTGCCACCATCACCCCTAAGAAAGCATGATCAAAGGCAATATTGGCCTGATTTATCAACGCAGATGCATTATTTGCTGGTAGTGACTCAGAAACTAATAAGGCCTCATCAATACTATCATAAACTTTATCACTGACTGTTAAGCCTTCAGGTAATGAGAGTTTCAAAGTATAAATTGCACTCATTAGTCCCCCCATAAAGGTTACACCTAAGACACTACCAATTTCATAAGCAATTTCTTCAATTGAAGCTGCCATACCTGCTTTTTCATCAGGGGCATTTAACATCACTGTCGTTGACGCCGTCGTGAATATCGCACCCAGGCCAAAACCAATAAGAAAGAGGAATGAAAGTAACAGAATACCTGTCGAGGTTTGGTACACCATCGTTAAACCAACGACACCAATTAACGTACAAGTAAACCCGAAAACAGTGAGTTTTATCTCACCAAATTTATGAAGGTACATACCTGCCAATGGTGCAGCTATCACTGAAGCCAATGGAATTGGAATGATATATAAAGCCGCTTCAAATGGCGTATAACCCAAAACCAGCTGTAAACGTTGGCTTAGTAATAATTCAACACCAACGATAACCACGATAGATAACACAGCCATTATCAGCCCTGCATTGAATTTAGGATGCTTTAATAGCGTAAAATCAATCATTGGGGATATTGATTTAACTTGTCGATTTCTAAATACCACCAAAAAGAAAACACCAATAACGCCTGAAGCCCATACCGCAGGCCAGTCTGTATAAGGTTTTCCGAGCTCCTTCAACGCATAAATAACACCAATTAAGCCAATTAAGACTAAAATAGAACCGAAAATGTCGATTTTTTTGTCGCTGTTACCACCACACTTAGGGATCAAGTAACACGCAAACGGAATAACCAATAAAACGACTGGAACATTAATTAAAAAAACAGAGCCCCACCAAAAGTGGTTAAGTAAGATACCGCCGATCAAAGGGCCAATTGCCGCACCACCAGATGCAACCGCAGACCATATTCCAATAGCTAATGCCCTTTCTTTTGGGTCTAAAAAAACATGCCTGACAATAGCAAGGGTGGCAGGCATACTTACCGCTGCACCAACAGCTAAAAAGCCACGAGACAAAATCAAACTTGTTGCTGTTGGTGAAAAAGCAGCACACAACGAGGCTAAACCAAATAACGGTAGCCCCAATAAAAACATTTGCTTGTGACCGACTTTATCACTTAGCATCCCTGCAGCAGGTAATAACCCAGCGACCACCAGTGGGTAAGCATTCATTATCCACAGTTTTTCAGATGACGTAGCGCCTAAATCATGGGTTAATTTAGGTAACGCGGTATACAGTACAGTGACATCAATAACGATAAGAAACAGTACACTTGAAACTAATAGAAGCACTATCCAGCGCTTATAATCGGTTAACATAAAATTCTCTCAATGAGTTTATTTGATCATGATTTTTGTGCTGATCGTGCTACAATATAAATCCATACGTACGTATTGAAAAGAGGTTTTTCTAAATGGGACGTCAACGAACAATCGATAGAGAAAAATTACTTGATGCCGCTGAAGATATTGTTCTACAACAAGGTGCTACCGCTCTCACTATCGATGCAGTTGCCAAAGCGATGGGGATCTCCAAAGGCGGTGTTCAGTACTGTTTTGGCAATAAAGATGCCTTAATTGATGCGATGTTTGAGCGTTGGGGTCAGTCTTATGATGAAGTTTTTAATCAAGTGACTCTGCAAGATAACTCTCCTGAAGGGCAAATTTTTGCTCATATGCAAGCTACCCACCAGCACGATAAAGTCGCCATGGCAAAAGGAGCCGCCTTAATGGCATCCTTATTACAAACCCCTGAATACCTGGAAAGTACACGTACTTGGTATCGTGAACGCCTTGCGAGACTTGATACTTCAACAGAAAAAGGCAAACAAGCAAGAATTGTTTTTCTAGCAACTGAAGGCGCTTTTATGCTGCGCTATATGGGGTTCATGGAAATTAATGATAATGAATGGCAATCTATATTTAGTGATTTGGAAAATTTATTAAAGGGTTAGCCTTAGTCTCTTTTTTTGATATAGATAATGACTCCACTCCAATAAAATAATTATAAACCAAATGGAGATCATTAAAAATGAACATAGATAGATTAAAATATTTTATAGAAATAAATAATAACAATAGTATTATTAATAATAAAAAATCATTCAGCTACAATATAAAAGAAAAACCCATCAACACTAACTGTGTCTCTTTATTAAAGATGAAATTTGAAAAGATAGATACAAACACAAAAAATTTAAAAAATACACACACAAATAAAGCACAAAACCTCATAAAAAAAGAATCATTAGAATACGATATTAGCGCATTTAAAAATGATTTAATGAAAAAAAACCTTTATTTTATTTATAGTTCACCAAACTCAAAAAAAATAGAGTTAATACACAATCATAATGAAAACAAAATAAATAGTGAAAATGCAATTTTTATCAATATGTTTGATTTATTAAAAAATGAACCGGATGGTTCCATATATAAAATAAATAATTATATCATCAAAATAACCAATAAAAACAAAAAACTAACAATAAATGATAATCGATTTACTCACAACATCACTTTAAAAAATGGGAAAGACATATTAATAGAAAGATATAATAAAAAAAGTAAATTTTCATTTTAATAAAGAATAACCCGGCAAAAACAGATTGTCGGGTTATTCTTACCATCAGTATATTACGGATTTATTTCCCAATACATTTATATATTTAATTTAAATAACAAACACTAAAAATAATAATTAAGGTGGATTTAAGAAGAAATAATAATACTTAATTTTATCATTCTTGGTGCTGATATTATTTTAAAATTATCTAGTATGAAAAATGTGTTTTACTTTCCTATGCAGCAAGATTAGGTGATTGAATCATTAAGACATAAAATCAGTTTTAATGATTCAAGAAAATCCCCTTATCATCGTCAGTTATAATTTGTTTTAACGATTTATGAATACCGCCATCATCTGTTTGCAAGATAAATACAAATAAAACCTGACAAAGTACCGATTGAGGGCAATGACGAGGCCGATATTTTGAATAGGGAGACCATCCATTAGCTAGATACCTTTCATGCATTCGCTTCATTGCATCAACAACAGAGTTCGCAGCTTGCCCTTTGTTTATTTTAGTCGATTTTTTTTGGTGATACACAAAAGCATCAGTAACCGTTTTAGATATAATATAGAAAACTTGCCCAACAGATAAGTTTTCTAATAAATAGGTGATGTTTTTTGTTGTTTTTTCACCAATCAGAAAAGATGTAAAATTATATTCATCCATTTCATAATTTAAATAAAAAAAACACTCAAATAGATTGTTTTTCTTGCATAACTCAATTAGTGATTTTTTATTTTCTTGTAAGTAATAGATATTGGCTAATTTTAGCTCTAGTAGATCAATAATCGTAGATAAACTATTAGTTTCTTTAAAAATAACTTCCCAGCACATAAATATATTATTAAAATAAATATAATCTTCACTAACACTTATATACTTTAAATTAGTAACTGAACTTACTGCAATCACACCTGCAGTATAAAGCTGTTCTATGATTAACAGGTCAAACTTATAATTCGGTGTTAATTTTTTATACCTTTGATTATCCAGGCTATCTAAATACATTAGATTTTCATCAGCACAACACCGTATAAGTGCAAGTAAAAAAACACTATTTTCAAAAGAAAGATCATTGATACTTAAAGCATTTTCTTTTTTAAAAAAGAATAGATTATCAATATATTCAATTTTTTCTTGCCTTTCTTTTTCATTCTCTATACGAATACAATCAACACAAATATGTTCAAAATTACTTAATTGTGAAAAATGGCTTCTATCTCGTAAAAATTCTATTTCACCACATGACACACATTTTAATTTTAAACAATAAGCTTTGCAGCTTTTAGCCACAATAGCTTTTATTTCTTTAGATTTTAATTGTGTTTTTTCTTCTATCTTAATCATTGAATATGAAAATCGGCCATTTTCTTCAAGCTGCCAATATAGTTGGCATACAAATTCATATTCCTTATCAATAATATCAATAAATATAATTTCCATATGTTTATTTCCTTGTTTTTTATTATGTTATATTAAAAAAAACAAAAAATAGAAATTATATTTTGACAAAAAAAATAAAAAGGCTCATTACGGTTAAATAATGAGCCCTTTATTAATCAATTTATTGATTACTCAACTGTCACCGACTTCGCCAAGTTACGGGGTTGGTCTACGTCTGTACCTTTAATCAATGCAACGTGATAAGACAACAGTTGCAGAGGAACGGTGTAGAAAATAGGTGCGATGAGCTCTTCAACATGAGGCAGCGAAACAATTTTCATATTTTCACTGGCTTCAAAGCCCGCATCATGGTCAGCAAATACATACAGCAAACCACCACGCGCACGAACTTCCTCGATGTTTGATTTCAGTTTTTCTAACAATTCATTGTTAGGTGCAACGATGATAACAGGCATGTCAGCATCAATTAACGCTAATGGGCCGTGCTTTAATTCACCAGCGGCATACGCTTCCGCGTGAATATATGAAATTTCTTTTAATTTCAATGCCCCTTCAACGGCAATAGGGAACTGATCACCGCGGCCTAAGAACAACGCGTGGTGTTTATCTGAGAAATCTTCTGCTAATGCTTCGATAACTTTATCTTGCGATAACATGCTTTCAATACGCGCAGGCAATGCGTGTAGAGCGTGAGAAATGTTTTCTTCGAGCTCAGGGTTGGCGCCTTTCAAGCGGCCCATATACGCCACTAGCATCAGTAAGACAGTTAGCTGAGTAGTAAACGCTTTAGTGGATGCCACACCAATTTCAGCCCCTGCTTTGGTCATCAGGGCAAATTCAGATTCACGTACCAGTGAAGAGCCCGCAACGTTACACACTGCTAAAGAGGTCAAATAGCCTAATTCTTTAGATAAACGCAGGGCTGCGAGTGTATCTGCGGTTTCACCTGATTGAGACAGTGTTATCATTAAACTGTTTTTACGGTGTGCAGGGTTGCGATAACGATACTCAGAAGCAATTTCCACATCACAGGGAATACCGGCCAAAGACTCAAACCAATAACGAGCCACCATGCCAGCATTGTAAGATGTTCCGCAAGCTACGATTTGGATATGTTCAACTTGAGATAAAATTTCACTCGCACGAGGGCCTAATTCGCTTAAATCGATACCATTGTCTTTGCTAAAACGCCCTTCAAGGGTGTTTTTAATCGCCATCGGCTGTTCATAAATCTCTTTTTGCATGTAATGACGGTAAACGCCTTTATCGCCCGCATCATATTGAACGTTTGATTCAATTTGCTCGCGATCAATAGCTTCACCATTTTTATCAAAAATACGAACAGTACGACGAGTAACTTCGGCAACATCCCCTTCTTCAAGGTAAATAAAGCGACGAGTCACAGGCAACAATGCTAATTGGTCTGATGCTAAGAAGTTTTCACCCACACCTAAACCAATAACCAATGGGCTACCAGAACGTGCGGCAACTAATAATTCAGGAATACGACTATCCATAATTACCGTACCATAAGCACCGCGTAATTGTGGGATAACACGTTGAACCACTTCCACCAGCGAGCCCCCCTTTTGTTGTTCATGGTGAACAAGATGGGCAATCACTTCAGTGTCAGTTTCTGAACTAAAGACATAACCGAGTTTTTTCAGTTCATCTTTCAGTTCTAAATAGTTTTCAATAATGCCGTTATGAACAACAGCAATATAACCAGAGGTATGTGGGTGAGCATTACGTTCACTTGGAATACCATGAGTCGCCCAACGGGTATGTGCAATCCCCGTTCCACCCGATACTGGGTTTTTCTCCGCTTCTTCCGCTAACATTTGCACTTTGCCGACTTCACGTAAGCGTTGCAAATGACCTTCGTGATCAACTACAGCCATACCCGCTGAGTCATAACCACGATATTCAAGACGACGAAGACCTTCTAACAGAATTTCTGCAATATCACGTTGTGCAACAGCACCTACAATTCCACACATATTTTTTTGATTCCTAGACAAAAGGTTTCTTTCTTGAGAAACCTTTATTTGTCGCAACCTAATTGTTGTACAGTTTTCACTGTTCCCCAGCCTTGTAGAAAACGGGGATATTATTTTTATATTGCTACCTTAGGTAACTATTTTAATTTTCGCTATTTAAATAGCTTTTTTATCATAGAAGAGATAACGCTACCTCTCCTCAATATTTACTTATTTTTTCTTAACTGGACGTTGCCAGTTTTTAATATGCATTTGCTTTACACGGCTGACAACGAGTTCGTCTTCATTCACATCACGAGTTACCGTCGTACCAGCGCCAATTGTTGCACCTTTTGCTACAGAAACAGGAGCAACTAATTGAGTGTCTGAGCCTACAAATACATCATCACCAATAACGGTTTTGTGTTTATTGGCGCCATCATAATTACAAGTGATGGTACCTGCGCCAATATTGACGTTATCACCGATTTGAGCATCGCCTAGGTAACTTAAATGACCCGCTTTAGAACCTAAACCTAAAGAGGCATTTTTCATTTCGACGAAATTACCGACGTGTGCTTTGGCTGCTAATTTAGCACCTGGACGTAAACGCGCAAAAGGACCAACCGTACATTCAGCTGATAATTCAGAGTTTTCTATGACTGAATACGGGCTAATCACTGAGTTATCACCGATTACACAGTCTTTCAAAATACAGCCAGATTGAATATGTACGTTATTCCCTAATGTAACGTTACCTTCGATAATCACGTTAGTATCAATAATAATATCGCGACCATGAGTTAGATTTCCGCGCAGGTCAAAACGTGCAGGGTCAATCAACATCACACCGGCTAATAACAGTTTTTCCGCTTGTTCTTTCTGATAAACTCTTTCTAACGCAGCCAGCTGTAGGCGGTTATTCACCCCTTCCATCTCACTTAAATGTTTAGGATGAACGGTTGCAATTTTATTACCTTCTTTATGTGCTAATGCAATAATATCAGTAATATAATATTCGCCTTGCGCGTTATCGTTGTTCAGCTGTGCCAACCAACGTTTGAAATCTTTACCACTGGCAACCATAATCCCAGTGTTAATCTCTTGGATTTTACGTTGCTCTTCAGTCGCATCTTTTTGCTCGATAATACCGACAACTTCATTATTTTCACGAATGATGCGGCCATACCCTGTTGGGTTATCTAAAATAACCGTCAGCAAGCCAATACCACCTTCTGGCTTCACGTCAATTAAGCGATCTAGGGTATCTTTAGCAATTAACGGTACATCGCCATATAGCATGACAATATTTTCATCGTCTTGGAAGCTTGGCGCTGCTTGTTGCATCGCATGGCCAGTGCCGAGCTGTTCGGCCTGTAATACCCAATTGAGGTTTTGCTCACCCAGTTTTTCTTTCAGTAAATCACCGCCATGTCCGTATACCAGATGAATATCTGATGCACCAATGGATTTTGCTGTATCTATAACATGCTGAACCATTGGTTTGCCTGCAAGCAAATGCAAAACTTTAGGTAGCTCTGAATACATCCGTGTGCCTTTACCGGCAGCTAAAATCACGACACTTTTTCTTTGCACAGTCATTTTTCCTGAAACTCCAACTTAGGGATGAAAGTAAACCTATTTCCTTTATAAATTACTACATATTTCGCTCAAATAAAAAAGCCAGTTAGACTTAACCAACTGGCTTTTTTTACTATACCGCTATCATTACATTAGCTTTTTAGTTAACTCGATGACTCGAAGTTTCGCTATTGCTTTTGCAAGTTCTGCTGATGCCTGAGCATAATCAACATCGCCGTGAGCTTTACGGACGTGTTCTTCCGCTTTGCGTTTAGATTCCACTGCACGAGCTTCGTCTAAATCTTTACCACGGATCGCTGTATCAGCGAGTACGATAACACCATTTGGTTGTACTTCTAAAATACCGCCGGAGAGGTAAATTAGCTCTTCTTCACCAAACTGTTTGGTAATACGTACCATGCCCGGTTTTATGGCAGTCAGCAGCGGGGTATGCTGCGGGTAAATCCCCAGCTCACCTTCACTACCTGTCACCTGAATTTTCTGTACCATGCCTTCAAACATTTGTTTTTCAGCACTCACTACAGTCAGGTGGTATGTCATTGCAGCTACCATATCAACCTCCTGTCAGCTGGATTAAAGCTTTTTCGCTTTTTCCACAGCTTCTTCAATGGTACCAACCATATAGAACGCTTGTTCTGGCAGGTGGTCGTAATCACCGTTCAGGATCCCACTGAAGCCACGGATAGTGTCTTTCAGAGAAACGAACTTACCTGGTGAACCGGTAAATACTTCAGCAACGAAGAATGGTTGAGACAGGAAGCGCTGGATCTTACGAGCACGAGCAACAACCAGTTTGTCTTCTTCAGACAGTTCATCCATACCCAGAATTGCAATGATATCTTTCAGTTCTTGGTAACGTTGCAGAATAGACTGAACGCCACGAGCAACATCATAGTGCTCTTGACCAACAACCAGTGGGTCAAGCTGACGGCTAGTAGAATCCAGAGGGTCAACCGCAGGGTAAATACCCAGTGATGCGATTTGACGGCTCAGAACAACTGTTGCGTCTAAGTGAGCAAAGGTAGTTGCTGGTGATGGGTCAGTTAAGTCATCCGCAGGAACGTAAACCGCTTGAACGGAAGTGATAGAACCCGTTTGAGTTGAGGTAATACGTTCTTGCAGAACACCCATCTCTTCCGCCAGCGTTGGCTGATAACCTACCGCTGAAGGCATACGACCTAACAGTGCTGATACTTCAGTACCTGCCAGTGTATAACGATAGATGTTGTCAACGAACAGCAGTACGTCACGACCTTCGTCACGGAATTTTTCAGCCATAGTCAGACCAGTCAACGCAACGCGCAGACGGTTTCCTGGTGGCTCATTCATCTGGCCATAAACCAGTGATACTTTATCCAGAACGTTTGAGTCGGTCATTTCATGATAGAAGTCGTTCCCTTCACGAGTACGCTCACCAACACCTGCGAATACTGAGTAACCTGAGTGCTCAATCGCGATGTTACGGATCAGTTCCATCATGTTTACTGTTTTACCAACACCCGCACCGCCGAACAGACCAACTTTACCACCTTTCGCGAATGGACAGATTAAGTCCATTACTTTGATACCGGTTTCCAGCAGTTCTGTTGAGTTAGCTAATTCTTCATAGCTAGGTGCAGCACGGTGAATTGACCAGCGCTCTTCTTCGCCGATATCACCTTTCATATCAATAGGTTGACCCAGAACGTTCATGATACGTCCTAAAGTTGCTTTACCTACTGGTACTTCAATTGGGTGCTCTAAGTTTACAACTTCTAAACCACGGCTCAGGCCATCTGATGTACCCATTGCGATACAACGGACAACACCACCGCCTAACTGTTGCTGAACTTCCAGCACCAGTTTTTCTTTACCGTTAACAACCTCAAGAGCGTCGTACACTTTTGGTACGTCATCTTGAGGGAACTCGACGTCCACAACGGCGCCGATTACCTGGATAATCTTTCCAGTAGCCATCTTGAATCCTCTACGTAATTCGTAAACCTAGCTGTTAAACCGCGGAAGCACCCGAAACAATTTCGGTAAGCTCCTGAGTAATGCTGGCCTGACGAGCTTTGTTGTAAACCAACTGCAACTCTTTGATCAGGTTTCCACCATTATCAGTAGCGGCTTTCATCGCTACCATTCGTGCGGCCTGCTCACTAGCCAGGTTTTCAACGACGCCCTGATAAACCTGCGACTCGATATAACGACGTAGCAGGGTATCCAGCAACGCCTTAGGATCGGGTTCGTAAATGTAATCCCAAGACTTCTTCTTCAGTGTTTCATCATTGCTTGCAGGCAATGGTAACAATTGAAGAATAGTTGGCTCCTGAGACATTGTATTGATGAACTTATTCGTCACCACATACAGTTTATCCAAACGCCCTTCATCATAGGCTTGTAGCATTGTGTTAACTGGACCAATCAAGTCCGAAAGCGTTGGGTTATCCCCCATTCCAGTAACTTGTGTCACGACATTGCCGCCCACAGAACCGAAGAATGATACCGCTTTAGAACCAATTAAAGCCAAGTCAACCTGAACGTTTTTCTCAGACCATGACTTCATATCTGCTAATAGTTTTTTGAACAGGTTAATGTTCAAGCCACCACACAGACCGCGGTCTGTTGAAACAACCAGATACCCGACACGTTTAACTTCACGCTCTTCGAGATATGGATGTTTATATTCCAGATTACCTAACGCTAGGTGACCAATCACACTGCGCATGGTTTCTGCATAAGGACGGCTGGCCGCCATGCGTTCCTGCGTTTTACGCATTTTGGACGCAGCGACCATTTCCATCGCTTTAGTGATCTTTTGTGTATTTTGTACACTTCCGATCTTGGAACGTATCTCTTTTGCGCCGGCCATTTCTGCTTCTCCTTATTAACCAGACGGCCCTAGGAACTGGGCCGAATAGTATTACCAGGACTGAGTTGCTTTAAATGATTCGAGCAGTTTTTTCAACTTGCCTTCGATATCATCGTTATAGCTACCAGCCGGGCCAATTTCGTTCATAAGGTCAGCATGCTCGCGCTGTGCAAAAGAAACTAAAGCAGCTTCAAACGCACCAATTTTAGCTAACTCAACATCATCCAAGAACCCACGTTCTGCCGCGAACAGAGACAGTGCCTGCTCTGCTACTGACATTGGTGCGTACTGTTTCTGTTTCAGCAGTTCAGTTACTTTCTGACCATGACTTAACTGTTTACGAGTCGCGTCATCGAGGTCGGAAGCAAACTGAGCAAACGCTGCCAGTTCACGATACTGAGCAAGTGCGGTACGGATACCACCAGACAGTTTCTTGATAATTTTAGTCTGAGCAGCACCACCAACACGAGATACTGAAATACCTGGGTTAACCGCTGGACGAATACCAGAGTTAAACAGGTTAGATTCCAGGAAGATCTGACCATCTGTAATCGAAATTACGTTTGTTGGTACGAATGCAGAAACGTCACCAGCTTGGGTTTCAATGATAGGCAGAGCTGTCAATGAACCTGTTTTGCCTTTAACTTCGCCTTTAGTAAAGTTTTCTACGTATTCAGCGTTAACGCGAGCAGCACGCTCAAGTAAACGTGAGTGCAGATAGAAAACGTCACCTGGGTAAGCTTCACGTCCCGGTGGACGACGCAGCAACAGTGAGATTTGACGGTATGCAACAGCCTGTTTAGACAGGTCATCGTATACGATCAGAGCATCTTCACCGCGGTCACGGAAATATTCACCCATCGCGCAACCAGCATATGGCGCTAAGTATTGCAGAGCAGCTGATTCAGATGCTGTAGCAACAACAACGATAGTGTTTTGCAGTGCGCCGTGCTCTTCCAGTTTACGAACTACGTTAGAAACGGTAGATGCTTTCTGGCCGATAGCCACGTACACACATTTGATGCCTGAGTCGCGTTGGTTGATGATTGCATCGATAGCCAAAGCAGTTTTACCTGTTTGACGGTCACCGATAACAAGCTCACGCTGACCACGACCGATTGGGATCATGGCATCGACTGATTTATAACCAGTTTGAACTGGTTGATCAACGGATTGACGGTCGATAACACCTGGCGCAATAACTTCTACAGGAGAGAAGCCATCGTTATCAACAGGACCTTTACCATCAATTGGTTGACCCAGTGTATTCACAACACGTCCTAGCAAGCCACGGCCTACTGGAACTTCAAGAATACGACCAGTACATTTAACTTTCATGCCTTCTGCCAAGTCGGCATAAGGACCCATAACGACCGCACCAACAGAGTCACGCTCTAAGTTCAGTGCGATAGCGTAACGGTTGCCAGGCAGCGCGATCATTTCACCCTGCATGACTTCGGCTAAACCGTGAATACGAATAATACCGTCATTAACGGATACAATCGTACCTTCATTGTGAGCTTCACTCACAACATCGAACTGAGCAATACGCTGTTTGATCAGTTCGCTGATTTCGGTGGAATTCAGTTGCATATGCTCCAGTCCCCTTAAGACTGCAAGACGTCAGTTAAACGCTCTAAGCGACCGCGGATACTCCCGTCAATAACGAGGTCTCCAGCACGAATGATCACTCCAGCAATAACAGACTTATCAATTTTGCAATTCAGCTTAACTTTGCGTGACAGACGTTTTTCCATCGCTGCAGAAATTTTAGCTGACTGCTGTTCACTCAGTTCGTTAGCAGAAATCACATCAACTTCAATGGTTGATTCCAGAGAGTCGCGCAATTGGATAAACTGCGTCAACACTTCTGGCAGCGTCGTTAAACGCCCGTTATCTGCCATAACACGAATCAGATTCTGAACATGCTCGTCAATTTCATCTCCACAAACAGAGATAAACGTTTTAGCTAATGTTTCTGGTGCAATAGAACCAGAAAGCAGCTCCCCAACCTGTTCATTGCGCGTCACCTCAGCGGTGAAGGCTAGCATTTCCTGCCATTTAGCAACAGCTTGGTTTTCCACAGCAAAGTCAAAAGCTGCTTTGGCGTAGGGGCGAGCTACAGTAGCAATTTCAGACATGCCCCTCCCTCCTTACAGTTCAGCGACTAGTTTATCAACGATGTCGCTGTTAGCAGCTTCATCCACGGAACGTTCGATGATCTTCTCGGCACCTGCGATAGCAAGCATCGCAACCTGTTTACGTAACTCTTCACGTGCACGTTTACGCTCAGCATCAATTTCAGCTTGCGCTTGTGCGACGATTTTTGCACGTTCTGCTTCCGCTTCTGCTTTTGCTTCATCAATCATTTGAACGCGTTGTTTATTCGCTTGTTCAATGATGACTTGAGCTTCAGCTTTCGCTTTTTTCAGTCGGTCGGTTGCGTCGGTTTGCGCCAGTTCCAGGTTCTTTTTAGCACGTTCTGCGGAAGATAAACCGTCAGCAATTTCTTTTTGACGTTTTTCAATGGCCGCCATAATCGGTGGCCATACATACTTCATACAGAACCAAACAAACAGGACAAACGCGATAGCCTGGCCGAGGATTGTTGCATTTAGATTCACAGACAATACCTCATATTCATTAGTGAATTAATGTTCTTACAGTGTTCCGTAACGTTAATTAGGCAACAGCGAACATTACATACAAGCCCAGACCAACAGCAATCATCGGAATAGCATCGACCAGACCCATTACGATAAAGAACTGTGTACGCAGCAGAGGAATTAAATCTGGCTGACGAGCAGCACCTTCTAAAAATTTACCACCTAGGATGCCGATACCGATCGCAGCACCGATCGCCGCTAAGCCCATCATCACAGCGGCAGCCATGTACAGCAGATCCATACTCAGGTTTTCCATGACAGTCTCCAGTTTGTTTCAGTTAATACAATTATTGATAAAATTAAATTAGTGTTCTTCAGATGCCATCGACAGATAGACAACCGTCAGAACCATAAAAATAAAGGCTTGTAGCGTAATAATCAGTATGTGGAAGATAGCCCAAGGTAGGCTTAACAACCACTGTGACCACCACGGTAGCAGAGCCGCGATAAGAATAAAGATCAATTCACCTGCATACATGTTACCAAACAGTCGCAGACCGAGTGATACAGGTTTTGACAGCAGGCTTACCCCTTCAAGAATCAAGTTGACTGGAATGAAAACAGGATGGTTAAAAGGCTGCATTGTGAGCTCTTTTGTAAATCCGCCAATTCCTTTCATTTTGATGCTGTAGAAGAGGATTAGGATAAACACACCAATAGCCATCGATAATGTGACACTAACATCTGCGGTTGGCACTGCACGTAATGCAGGTAACCCGAGATAATGCTCAGCAATATACGGAAGGAAATCAATTGGGAGTAAATCCATTAGGTTCATTAAGAATACCCAGACGAACACCGTTAATGCTAAAGGAGCAATAACTTTGCTCTTGCCGTGATACATATCACGGACTGAGTTATCAACGAAACCAATGATCAGTTCTATTGCAGTCTGTAACTTACCGGGTACGCCACTAGTCGCATTAACTGCAACTCTTCTAAATAGCCACAGGAACAGAGCCCCGAGAACTACCGAGAAAAAAAGCGAGTCAATGTTCAACGTCCAAAATGTTGGACTAGCGTGGGGATCGACCAACTTAAAGGTACTCAGGTCCAACTGAAGGTTTCTCAGATGGTGGCCTATGTAATCCTCTGTAGTCATCACTTCTCCTGATGCAGACATGATGCCTCTTACCCTTTTGTAGTTTAAAAATACTTACCGTTTAAAAACGGCTGGTGCAACAATCTGAACAATTAGCACCGCTAAATAGGTCAAACCCAGTGGTGTTAATGACGCTTTGAACACACCGAAAGCAACAACTAAGACAGCGATAGTTGTAACAACCTTTAGCCCTGCTCCTAATGCTAAGAACCAGGCAATGCGGACAGGTTCATCCTCTCCTTTTGCTTTCTGAAATTGTGCTAGCAGCATAAATACGATATTTGGTAACCAGCATGCTAACCCACCAGCAAGAGCAGAGGCCCCCCATTCTATACTATTTGCACAGAAAGCCCCACTGAGGATCACTAAAGTTATAAACTGAACAGACAACTGCTTTGCAGCGTGTTTGTTGTCATAAAGGGATACAGACATAACTTTTTGTTTACTCCCAGCTCTTCTCAGCCTCAGAAACGCTAAGTGTTGTATAAAACTGCCTTTGCGTAAATGTGTCAAGAGACAAAAACGTGCAAATTATACGGGCAGGCGAAATGAATTCAATCAGTAAGTAGCGAAAAGGTGAATAAATATTTAATTTTTTCGAGTTGGCGCAGAATTGTCGCTGTAATAATTAATAAATAGTTAATGAATTGCTGCATATATTCACATTAATGTGATAAATATCACATTTAGCTTTATTCTCTTTATTTATTCTTTCAACTTTACTGACAACAAAAAATAGATTTAATCTGTAAATCAAACAATTAAAGAAGTAGATTTTTAAGTTAAATTTAAAAGTGATAAATCAAATATTTCACTATTAACTATTTATCTAGCTAAATCGATTAAGTCAAAATTGCCAATTTCCCTATATTTTTTCTTTCAACACCTTATTTTTGAAACTTATTCGTTATTTTTATGTAAATAACACGTGAAATATAAATATTTACTCTCTAGCTAAAAACAAGAATAGCCGGTGCTTTGTAACACACCGACTATCGCTCTAAAAGACAAAATATTTTGACAGAAAGCAACTTTATTTTATAGAAACTTTAACCAAATGGCGCTGTTCATCAAGTTCAGGCACTTCAAGCTCTGTGATAGATTCAATCACAAAACCTTCTGGTAGCGCCATTTCATCATCACGAATGACACCTTTAAGTGCATAAAAACGACCGCCAGATGACGGTAAATGATGGCACCAACTCAGCATATCGTTCAGTGAAGCAAATGCGCGGCTAATCACCCCATCAAAACCATTTTCAACTGGGTACTCTTCAACACGCGATTGAACTGGTTCGATATTCGTTAGCCCTAGTTCATGTTGAACCTGTTTTAAAAAGCGTATGCGCTTCCCTAAGCTGTCCAATAAAACAAAATGGGAATCAGGCCGAACAATAGCTAAAGGAACGCCAGGTAGGCCTGGCCCCGTTCCTACATCAATAAATTTTGTTCCGTTGAGTTGACCGTTCACCACTATGCTGTCCATGATATGACGGATCAACATCTGTTGTGGGTCACGTACCGAAGTCAGGTTATAGGCTTTGTTCCATTTAGCTAATAACCCAACATAGTCAACTAACTGCTGTTTTTGCTTTTCCGTTAAGTCAATATCGGTTTTTGCTAACAATTGATTAAGTTTCGATAATAAATCCATGTTAAGCACTCCGGCGTAGCATGCCTTGTTTTTTCAGCCAAACAAGTAAGATAGAGATTGCTGCAGGCGTAATCCCTGAAATTCGTGATGCTTGACCAATAGATGTCGGTTTATGGTCGTTCAGTTTCGCCATCACTTCGTTCGACAACCCTTTTACTTGTTTGTAATCGAGGTCAACAGGCAACAAGGTATTTTCATTACGTAGTTGTCTTTCGATTTCTTCTTTTTGGCGAGCGATATAACCTTCGTATTTAACTTGGATTTCCACTTGATCCGCAGCTTGAGGATCGTCAATACCTGGGGCAAACAGGTTAAGCGAGGTTAGCATTTGATACGTCATTTCTGGACGACGCAGTAAATCTTCCCCATTTGCTTCTTTCGATAATGGAACGGTTAAAATTCCATCTATCTCAGTATGGTTATCTGATTTAGGATGAACCCAAATATCTTTTAAGCGTTGACGTTCTTTTTCAATCAGTTCAACTTTTTTATTAAAGTGAGCCCAACGTACGTCATCAACTAAGCCTAACTCTCGGCCTTTTTCAGTGAGTCGCAAATCGGCATTGTCTTCACGAAGCATCAAACGGTATTCCGCACGTGAAGTAAACATACGGTAAGGTTCTTTTGTCCCTAAAGTACAAAGATCGTCAACGAGAACACCGATATAAGCTTGGTCACGACGAGGGAACCAACCGTCTAAACCAAAGGCATGTTGTGCAGCATTAAGGCCCGCTAATAGCCCTTGAGCTCCGGCTTCTTCATAACCTGTTGTGCCGTTAATTTGGCCAGCAAAGAATAAACCTTCAATAAATTTACTCTCAAGCGTTTGTTTTAGATCTCTAGGGTCAAAGAAATCATACTCGATAGCATAACCAGGACGAATGATCCGTGCATTTTCCATTCCTTTCATGGAATGAACAATTTGCATTTGAACATCAAATGGTAAGCTGGTGGATATCCCGTTAGGATAAATTTCATTGCTCGTTAAGCCTTCTGGCTCTAAAAAGATCTGATGTGAGTCTTTATCTGCAAAACGCATGACTTTATCTTCGATCGAAGGGCAATAACGTGGGCCGATCCCTTCAATAACCCCTGCATACATAGGGCTACGATCTAGGTTATTTCTGATCACATCATGGGTTTTTTCATTGGTATAGGTGATATGACAAGGCATCTGTTGTGGATGTTGATCTTGTGAACCTAAGAATGAAAAAACGGGCATTGGGTCATCACCTAGCTGTTTAGCTAACTGACTGAAATCAATAGTTCTTGCATCAATACGTGGTGGCGTTCCTGTTTTTAAACGATTAACACGTAAAGGCAATTCTCTCAAACGTTGAGAAAGTGAAATTGAAGGGGGATCCCCTGCACGACCGCCACTGTAATTTTCTAAACCAATATGAATTTTGCCATCAAGGAAAGTACCAACGGTTAATACCACGGCTTTGGCTTTAAATTTTAAGCCCATACGGGTAATTGCCCCTGTAACTCGATTGTTTTCAACAAGCAAGTCTTCTACGGGTTGTTGGAAAATCATCAAATTAGGCTGATTTTCTAAAGCCATTCTGACAGCTTGGCGATACAGAACACGGTCAGCTTGAGCTCGGGTTGCACGAACAGCTGGCCCTTTGCTGGCATTTAATGTTCTAAATTGAATACCCGCTTTGTCTGTAGCGATGGCCATTAGACCACCTAGGGCATCAATTTCTCTAACCAGATGTCCCTTACCGATCCCACCGATGGCTGGGTTGCAAGACATCTGGCCCAATGTATCAATATTGTGAGTCAGTAATAGGGTTTGACGCCCCATACGTGCAGCTGCCATTGCTGCTTCAGTACCGGCATGACCACCACCAATTACGATGACGTCAAATTGCTCTGGATAAAACATGTGTGGACCTTAAACGTTAGAAAATGCGGATTGTGCATTTGAGGAGAGAATTCTACTCAAGTTTGAGGAAGAGACCAAGCTTTAGGTTTCCCCCTTATATAATATAAAGATCTTTTTATTTAAAGATCTCTTTATTAGATCTTTTATTAGGATCACCGGTTTCTGTGGATAAGTGGATTTTCACTTTAAAGATCATAAAACTGTAAAGGATCATATACTGTGAATGATCCGTGATCCATTTGCGTATAAGCTGGGATCAAAATGGGTACTTATACACAGGCCTTGGGAGCCTAAAAACTTATACTCTGGATAACTACGGGTTAATACCGGGATCTTCCCTGAGTTATCCACAGTTGATTGCTGATTTTTTAATCAAATCAGAGTTCGTTTGCCCAAATTTTAACCCATTCTCCTGCGGGATCTTCCGGTATTTCGTGTTGTTGGACATCAATTTCCAAACATTCACCGATCCTTTTAGCCCCTTGCTTGATTAATAACGCATCTATTTTGTGGATAGCACCACAGAAAGTGTCATATTCAGAGCTACCGATCCCAACAGAGCCAAATTGGACTTCGCTTAGATCAGGAGCGCTTTCTTCTATTGAATCAAAAAGAGGTTGAATATTTTCAGGCAGATCACCTGCACCATGTGTTGAGCTCACCACCAGCCATATGCCCTCAAGTGTTAAGTCATCAAGCTCTGGGCCATGTTGAATTTCAGTTTCATGACCGAGTTCTTCTAAAATCTCAGCCATGTGCTCGGCAACATACTCCGCACTGCCCATTGTACTGCCACTTATTAAGGTTACTTTTGTCATGGTGATTCTCTTTCACAATAATAGGGCGCTATTGTACGCTGTGAATGAGCTGGGATCTACCTGTGGATAATGTGGTTATATCATTTTTTTTCTACGGGTTGATTGTTCGTAAGATCGGGTTTTGTAAGGAGATCAGTGTTTCTGTGGATTGTATCTCATCAATGGTCTGAATTTTGTTGATAAGTACGTCTTGTAAAGAATCGATAGAACGGCACATGACTTTAATAAAAATGCTGTATTGCCCTGTTGTGTAGTACACCTCGACAACTTCTTCTAAGGCATCTAATTTTTTTAGTGCGGTTGGGTAATCTTTTGCACTTTTTAAAATAATGCCAATAAAGCAACAAACATCGAACCCTAATTGTTTTGGGTTTATATCAATACGTGTGCCTTTAATAATTCCTGCTTGCTTCATTTTTTCGACTCGGACATGAATTGTTCCGGGGCTAACAGCGAATTTTTTTGCTAATTCAGCATACGGTATGCGCGCATTTCCCATTAATTCGTGAAGTATGTCACGATCGAGATTATCGATTTGATAATTTTCCGGCATTATTTTACCTCTATTTTAACGATTCTTCATTTTTATACCTTTTTTTTTATTCAAAATAAACAGTAAAGGCTTTTTTTAATGATGGATATTGAATTTATACCTCATTTTGTTGCTTAATCTATACATCAGCTAACACAGCTAACAAATTATGGGAATAAATTATGGACAAGTCATTTATCGAACATCAGCAACAAATTAGTTTTGTGAAATCGTATTTCTCACGTTTACTTGAAAAAGAATTAGGGTTAATTGAAGTTCAAGGACCAATCCTAAGCCGTTTAGGGGATGGTACTCAAGACAACTTATCGGGCAGTGAAAAAGCCGTTCAAGTAAAAGTGAAATCAATTCCAGGTGCAACCTTTGAAGTGGTTCATTCTTTGGCTAAATGGAAACGTAAAACATTAGGGCGTTTCGGTTTTAGTAAAGGCCAAGGTCTATACACGCATATGAAAGCGTTGCGTCCGGACGAGGATCGCTTAACCCCAATCCACTCCGTCTATGTTGATCAGTGGGATTGGGAAAAAGTGATGGCAGATGAGGAACGTACACTTCCTTATCTGAAGCAGACAGTGGGTAAAATCTATAAGGCAATAAAAGAAACAGAAGCTGCCGTAAGTAAAGAGTTTGGGTTGGCACCGTTCCTGCCAGACCAAATCCACTTTATTCACAGTGAAGAATTGTTACAGCGCTATCCTGATTTAGATGCGAAAGGGCGTGAACGCGCAATCGCGAAAGAATTAGGTGCAGTATTCTTAATTGGTATCGGTGGTAAGCTATCTAGTGGTGAATCACATGATGTTCGTGCGCCAGACTACGACGATTGGACAACAAAAAATGAAGACGGTTTTTGTGGTTTGAACGGCGACATCATTGTGTGGAACCCTGTTTTACAGGACGCATTTGAGCTTTCTTCAATGGGAATTCGCGTAAGTCCTGAGTGTTTGACCCGTCAATTAAAGTTAACTGACGATGAAAAACGTATGGAATTAGAGTGGCACCAAGCATTAGTGAAAGGTGAAATGCCGCAAACTATCGGTGGTGGTATTGGCCAATCACGCTTAGTTATGCTACTTCTCCAACGCCAACACATTGGCCAAGTGCAATGTGGTGTATGGGGTGCTGAAATGCAAGAATCCGTTGAAGGTATGCTGTAATTAGCGACTAAAGCGGCGTAACAACCTGCTTTTTAACCCAGTATCAAAACGCCAAATATGGTCAAAGATTTTCATGATGCTGGGTTTCCCATAAT
This sequence comes from Providencia sp. PROV116, assembly GCF_028482485.1. NCBI lineage: Bacteria > Pseudomonadati > Pseudomonadota > Gammaproteobacteria > Enterobacterales > Morganellaceae > Providencia > Providencia sp. PROV116. The sequence goes on from NZ_JAMPQO010000021.1 coordinate 160,419, forward strand.
TTGATACAGATACCGCATGGAAGCGGTATTTACCTTTCTTCTGCATGGCTTTTATTTTTTGAATCAACTCATCAGGTAAACGCTGAGCAACAAAATCAGAAATCACTACGGCATCTGCATCTATCCACTGCTTTGATTCCAATTTTACTGCTGTTTCTTGCAAACAAGCCGCAAGATCAGTCCCACCTTTAAATGTTTGATGTAAAAATCGAATACATTGCTCTAGGCCATCAATAGAAAGTAAATCGTAATGCACAATTTCTGTGGAAAATAACATCACATGACATGAGCGGTTATCCGCCAGCGCAATTTTCATTAATGCGAGGCAAAAAGCCTTTGCACAGCGTTCATTTAAACCGCCCATCGAACCGGAAGTATCAATACATACAACAAATGGACCTCTCGGTTGTTCTTCATCATGGTGATGTGTTATTGGGCGAAGAACTTTCCTTTCTTGCCAGCTATCTCCTTGTAATCGATAAGTTAGAAGCTGTTTTTCAAGTAATTTTCGATAGAACTCAAATTCAATATCTTCAAGACCTAACATAGCGAGTTCTGCAGGTAATAACCGTAAAATATCGTCACTTTGATTTAAGCCATTAACTTGCTCAGGAACAGTTTCAGGCACTTTTTCCATGATAGTCATCGGTTCTAGCACCACGCTATCATCAGGGATTGCTTGTGCAGTTTGGCTACGGCCTAATAATTGTGCTATTTTTTCTAATTCAGGCTGCTGACGTAAAAATTCACTGTATCGGCTTAATAATTGGTCATTATAAGCGGAAGTCATGTTCACACCTTTGGTTAAATCCCACAACCGGCCTGCAGCACGTTCATTTTCACCTAAGATATCCTCTAAATTTCCACTTAGTGCTAATCGGCGCTGTAGTTCCGCCAGCAATTGTTCTTTTTCTTGTTCTAACATTTCTTTATGTAGAGTCGTCACTTGTAAAATTAAACTGACTCGCCATTTTTGTACAAACAGTGATTGCCTTGCACTGCGATTTTCTATTTTCCCGCTCTGTAACTGATGTGCTTCACGGTAAAAAGGAGAATCCAGTTGGTGAAGTTTTGCTATGACACTTGGTAATTGGATAAAAAAGGCATCTGTCGATATGCCAAGAGATTGACGATAAAGTTCAAACTCTTCTGAAAGTTGAGCAGGAACAAGCGCATCTTGCATACGCTGTTTGAGATCTTTTTTCCAACCGGATAAATCTTTTAGTAACGCTTTTTTTAATCTAGGGTGTTTTTCAAAAAAGACCGCCAATTGAGGGGTTGCTAACAAAGAGATAATTATCTCCTCGATTAATTGACCTTCATTAACTGAAAGCAGCATTTCTAGTGTGGCTAAACTCATCATCGTTATTCAGCCACTTTACCCGTGATTTGGTTACGTAATTGGTTTAATTTCTCTGTGAGTTTCATGAAGCTTTGTTCAATATCTGCAAGCCAGTGTGATTCAATAAATAAGTTGGGCTGCTGTTTTTCAAACTGATAGCGTGCGGCTTGAATTTCTCCTTGAATTTTATCTAGCTTGTCTAGCCATTCTTGATTATTTGTATTTGGCGTGAGTGATGAGGCTTTATCTTGAATATATAAAGTAGATGATTGATGACTTATATCTAATAACTGTATCTGGTTTAAATTATTCACCTCAGCGGCAATGTCTTGTGCAAAACCAATCCCATTTAGGTGAGCGGATAGTGTCGTTCCTTTATTTAAGAACGTTATCAGGGATTTTTTATCAGTAGTTACAAAAGTCACTTTCATATTATGTAGTTGCAGTGGACGATGTAAAAATAGGGTAATTCGACCATCACTGATATTTTCGGGCAATACATATGACGCTTTACGAGCAAACATCGCATTGTTTTTATTGACTTTAAATGCATCTTGGTTGTTTTGGTCTTGGGTCGATGACATCCATTGCTGATAAATCTGCTCTATTTCTCGAGTCAACTTTCGCTGCTGCCAGCCATCTTCTTGTAATAATGACTGTAATAGTTGTGGTAACGCATTCATAGATTGCATGTCATGCCAGAGGCAATCTTTTAATAACACAAGATCTAGAGGAGATACACTATTACGACCATTAAAGAAAGCACTTGCTTGTAATAAATAAACCGCTTTCTTCCAGCGCCTATCTGAAACATAAACCTGTTTGTCTGTTGCATCTAGTTGCTGACGTAATTGGTAAATTAATTCAAAACAGTGATCGGGTAGCGTAATTTTGGGTATTTCTTGTTGCCACTGTTGGTATTCTTCATCACTGATTTTTAAATGTTCCGGCATTTGAGATTCATTCAGTGATGATTTTCCTGTTAATAGTGCGCGAAAATTTTGTTTTTCTTGCACTTTATCCAGCCAAATACGTACTAGCATTCTGTCGAATAGCGCTTCAAGGCTATTATCTGCATCAGGCAATTCATTGGATGCCGTTACTAATAACCGCATCGGGATAGATTTTTCTTCATCACCATTACGGAACTTGCGCTCATTTACCGCGGTTAATAAAGTATTTAAGATGGCAGGGCCTGCTTTCCATATCTCATCAAGGAATACGACTTCAGCGTCAGGTAAATAACCTTTAGTTAAACGTTCATATCGCCCTTCATCTTTTAACGCTTGTATTGAAAGAGGGCCAAAGATTTCTTCGGGTGTTGAAAATCGTGTCATTAAGTACTCAAAAGCATTCGCATGACGAAAAGCATATTTCATTCTTCGTGCAATTAAGCTTTTGGCAATACCCGGAGGGCCTAATAGAAATACGCTTTCGCCGCTTAATGTGGCTAATAAGCACAAACGAATAGCCTGCTGGCGTTCATATAAACCGCTTTCAAGGTAATTGCTTAGTTGGGCAATTCGTTCAGCAAGCTGCATTATTCATTCCTTTTATTAATAGAGGTGTTGATATCAAAACTATCAATTTCTTTTATTACATACTGCGACCTATTTTTCCATTTTTCTTTGACATGCCCCAATAAATAAGAAAAAACGATTCAGCTACAAGTGATTCAATAAGTTATTGTTTTTAAGCTTTTCTAGTGCGAACGAAACGTTTCGATATTGATCACAAATATCAACCATCAATATTGAGTTGTGACTTATCTTTACTATGATTACATGAGCGAAACGTTTCGCTTACTAGAATGGCGGTGAAAAATGAAAAAGGGTGTTTTACTTAATGCCAACGTTACCTCTGTAATTGCCAAGTTAGGTCATACGGACCAAATAACGCTTGCTGATGCAGGTTTGCCTATTTCTCAAGGAACGGAGCGTATTGATTTAGCCATTACTCAAGGCTTACCCGATTTCATGTCAGTTTTAAGTGTCATTACTCAAGAGATGCAAGTCGAAAAAGCCATTCTAGCTGAGGAAATCAGTACCATTAACCCACAAATGGAAGACGCTATTTTAGCTCACTTACAACAGTTAGAAGTCACCCAAAATAATACGATTGAAATTATTTATTGCACCCATGAACGTTTTAAACAGCTGACTCATGACAGTAAAGCGGTGATCCGTACCGGAGAATGTTCACCGTTCGCTAACATTATTCTTTGTTCTGGTGTGACTTTCTGAGGTGATTATGCAACCTTTATTAGAACTTATCGGGATCGATAAATCATTTCCAGGGGTAAAGGCTCTTAATGGGGCAACATTAAATGTCTACCCAGGAAAAGTCATGGCGCTGGTGGGGGAAAATGGGGCTGGCAAATCAACCATGATGAAAGTGCTGACGGGTATTTATAAAAAAGATGCTGGTCAAATCCGCTACTTAGGTAAAGAAGTTGCATTCAATGGCCCTAAAAGCTCCCAAGAAGCAGGAATAGGGATTATCCACCAAGAACTTAATTTAATACCTGAATTAACCATCGCAGAGAATATTTTTCTTGGTCGAGAGTATGTTAATGCGTTTGGCAAAATTGACTGGAAAAAAATGTTCAGTGAGTCTGACAAACTGCTTAAACGGCTTAACCTTGATTATGATAGCCATCAAACTATTGCAGAGCTTTCTATCGGCGAACAACAAATGGTGGAAATCGCTAAAGTCCTGAGCTTTCAATCACAAGTCATTATTATGGATGAACCCACAGATGCGCTAACCGACACAGAAACAGAATCCTTATTTAGAGTTATCGAAGACTTAAAAGCTCAAGGCTGCGGTATTGTTTATATTTCCCATCGTTTAAAAGAAATTTTTGAAATTTGCGACGATGTAACGGTGTTTCGCGATGGCCAGTTTATTGGTGAGAAACCCGTGAGTGAATTAGAAGAAGAAAAACTCATTGAAATGATGGTTGGTCGTAAACTTGAAGACCAGTATCCAAGAGTTGAGGTAGAAACCGGAAATATTAGGCTGCAACTTGAAGGCGTATCTGGGCCTGGTGTAACAAATGCCAACTTCACCCTGAAGAGCGGGGAAATTTTAGGCGTATCTGGCTTGATGGGCGCGGGGCGTACAGAGTTGATGAAAATCATCTACGGCGCGGCGACAAAAAAATCGGGCACGATAAAACTGGAAGGCAAACTCGTAACACTGAAAACACCACAAGACGGGCTGAATAATGGCATTGTTTATATTTCAGAAGACCGTAAACGTGATGGATTAGTATTAGGTATGTCAGTGAAAGAAAATATGTCATTGACAGCATTACGTTATTTCAGTCGTGTGGGAGGAAGCCTCAAGCATGGGGAAGAGCAGCAAACCGTTAGCGATTTCATTCGGTTATTCAATATTAAAACCCCGTCAATGGACCAAATAATTGGCAATCTTTCTGGTGGTAATCAGCAAAAAGTGGCCATTGCGCGCGGTTTGATGACAAGACCAAAAGTACTGATCCTTGATGAGCCAACTCGCGGTGTAGACGTTGGTGCTAAAAAAGAAATCTATCAATTAATTAACCAATTTAAAAAAGAAGGGCTGAGTATCATTTTAGTTTCTTCAGAAATGCCTGAAGTAATAGGAATGAGTGACCGCATTTTGGTGATGCACGAAGGTCATATCAGTGGTGAATTTTCAGCCAAAGACGCGACGCAGGAAGCCTTAATGGCAGCCGCCGTGGGTAAAAATTATGGCTCAGTTCAGGAGTTATCAGTATGAGTTCAACTACCGCATCATCAAAACGTTGGTTCAGCAAAGCATGGCTGATGGAGCAAAAATCATTAATCGCACTATTAGTTTTGATTGCCATCGTATCAACATTAAGCCCGAATTTTTTTACGGTTAATAACCTATTCAATATCCTACAACAAACCTCCGTTAATGCCATTATGGCCGTTGGAATGACATTAGTTATCTTAACGTCTGGAATTGACCTCTCTGTTGGGTCCTTATTAGCCTTAACGGGAGCAGTTGCAGCCTCAATGGTCGGGGCTGAAGTTAACGCATTAGTGGCTGTTGCGGGAGCACTAGCACTCGGTGCCGCTATCGGTGCATGTACAGGAGTGATTGTTGCAAAAGGAAAAGTCCAAGCTTTCATTGCGACTTTAGTCATGATGCTACTACTGCGCGGTGTGACACGAGTTTACACAGACGGCAGTCCTATCAATACAGGATTTAGTGATAACGCAGACTTATTTGGTTGGTTTGGTATTGGCCGCCCATTTGGTATTCCTACCCCAGTCTGGTTAATGATCATCGTTTTTGCTGCGGCATGGTATATGTTGCACCATACTCGCCTTGGTCGTTACATCTACGCACTTGGTGGGAATGAAGCGGCTACCCGTCTTTCTGGTATTAATGTCGACCGCATTAAAATAGTGGTTTATGCCTTATGTGGACTGCTAGCGGCATTGGCGAGTGTCATTGAAGTTGCACGTTTATCATCAGCTCAGCCAATGGCAGGTAATGGGTATGAACTTGATGCTATCGCTGCGGTTGTACTTGGTGGTACCAGCCTTGCTGGTGGTAAGGGGCGTATCGTCGGAACATTGATTGGTGCGCTTATCCTTGGTTTCTTAAACAATGGATTAAACTTATTAGGTATTTCGTCAAACTACCAGATGATTGTTAAAGCTGTCGTCATCTTACTTGCTGTACTTGTTGATAATAAAAAGTAACCCTACAGGAAAATTATTATGAAACTGAACAAACTAGCAACGTTATTATCTGCAGTTGCACTGAGTGCAACGGTTAGTGTGAATGCGATGGCGAAAGATAGCATTGCACTCGTAATTTCTACATTGAATAACCCATTCTTTGTGACGATGAAAGACAGCGCACAAAAAGAAGCGGATAAACTCGGCTATGAGCTGATTGTTTTAGATTCTCAAGACAACCCAGCCAAAGAATTAGCAAACGTACAAGATTTAACCGTTCGCGGTACAAAATTAATGTTAATTAACCCAACAGATTCAGATGCAGTGGGTAACTCAATATTAATGGCGAATAAAGCGAATATACCTGTAATTACTTTGGATAGAGCGGCTAACAAAGGTGAAGTTGTCAGCCATGTCGCATCTGATAACCGCATGGGCGGGAAGATGGCCGCTGACTACATTGCACAAAAAACAGGCAGTGAGTCTAAAGTTATTCAATTAGAAGGCATTTCAGGCACATCAGCCGCACGTGAGCGCGGTGAAGGTTTTAACACCGGTGCGAAAGAGCACAAATTCAATTTACTGGCGAGCCAACCGGCTGATTTCGATAGAACAAAAGGCTTGAACGTAATGCAAAACTTGTTAACGGCACATCCAGCTGTTCAAGCTGTATTTGCACAAAACGATGAAATGGCATTAGGGGCGTTAAGAGCTCTGCAAACCGCAGGCCGTACCGATGTTCTGGTTGTCGGTTTTGATGGAACAAATGATGGTATCAAAGCCGTTGAAGGCGGAAAATTAGGTGCAACCATTGCACAGCGCCCAGACCAAATTGGGATTGTTGGTGTTCAGATTGCAGATAAAGTCTTAAAAGGCGAAAAAGTGGATTCAACGGTTCCGGTTGAATTGGAATTAGTGGTAAAACAATAAGATAAAAACCGCCGTGGTATACTGCGGCGGTTTATTTAGTTTGCAATTCATTGGGTCATCAAAAAAGGAAATAAACGTTATGGGTACAGCAAAGCTGGTGGTTCTCGGTAGTATCAATGCTGATCATATATTAAATGTTAAGCATTTCCCTCAACCGGGTGAAACAGTTAGGGGTGATCATTACCAAGTTGCGTTTGGTGGAAAAGGCGCTAACCAAGCTGTTGCTGCTGGTCGCAGTGGTGCTGACATAACATTTATTGCCTGTGTTGGTGATGATGATATTGGGGCGAGTATAAAAAAACAGTTATCTCTCGATAACATTAAAACCGAATGTATTGATGCTATTGAAGGTGAAACGACAGGTGTCGCCCTCATTTATGTGAATCAACAAGGGGAAAATACGATTGGTATCAATGCAGGTGCAAATGCGCAACTTATCAAGGAAAGGTTAGGACATTATCAGCAAAAAATTGTGGAAGCGGATGCGGTATTGATGCAATTGGAATCTCCCATTGAAACAGTACAAATGGCGGCTGAAATAGCGAAGAAAAACAATACAATAGTCATTTTGAACCCAGCGCCAGCTCAATCATTACCTGATTCATTATTATCATTAGTGGATATCATCACACCAAATGAAACAGAAGCTGAACATTTAACAGGCATTGCGGTTAATGATAATCAAGGTGCTCAGGATGCGGCTGAAGTCTTACATCAAAAAGGTATCAGTAAAGTGATGATAACACTCGGTTCTCGAGGCGTTTGGTATAGTGAAAAAGGTGCAGAAGGTAAAATAATTTCTGCATTTCGCGTAAAAGCAGTGGATACTATTGCCGCAGGTGATACATTCAATGGGGCTTACGTTACTGCACTGCTGGAAGGTAAGGCTGACGAAGAAGCGATTATTTTTGCCCATGCGGCGGCAGCGATAGCTGTGACTCGCCCTGGAGCTCAACCCTCTGTTCCATGGCGTAAAGAAATTGACCAGTTTTTGACTCAACAGGATTAACTTGTGGCAACAATGAAAGATGTGGCACGCCTTGCGGGGGTGTCGACATCCACCGTCTCTCACGTTATTAATCAAAATCGCTATGTCAGCGAGAGCATTACTGTACGCGTTAAAAATGCGATTGAAGAGTTAAACTATGCCCCCTCTGCGCTGGCACGTAGTTTAAAAATGAATCGTACGAATACGATTGGGATGTTACTGACAACAAGTAATAACCCATTCTACGCTGAGGTAGTACGGGGTGTAGAACGTAGTTGCTACGAACGCGGTTATAGTTTGATTTTGTGCAACACAGAGGGCGACTTTCAGCGAATGAATCATAGCTTAGAAACGTTGCTACAAAAGCGTGTTGATGGGTTACTGATTATGTGCACTGAAGTACAAGGGCCATCAAAAAATGTTTTGGCTCGTTACCCCGCTGTGCCAACGGTTATGATGGACTGGTCTCCATTCGAGTCAGACGGAGACATTATTCAAGATAACTCTTTTCTTGGTGGGGAAATAGCCACTCGTTACCTTATTAAAGCAGGTTTCACTCGTATTGCATGTATTGCAGGGCCACAAGATAAATCACCAGCAAGAGCACGTCATCAAGGTTTTATTCAAGCTATGACTGATGGCGGAATTAATATTTATGATGATTATATCATTTTCAGTGATTTTGAATTTGCTGGTGGGTTTGAGTCCATGAATAAACTGCTTAGCTTACCTACCCCTCCCGAGGCTATTTTTGCAGGTAATGATGCGATGGCGGTGGGAGCTTATCAAGCGATATACCAAAAGGGCTTGAAAGTGCCTGATGATATTTCAATCATTGGTTATGATGATATCGATCTTTCGCCTTATATGATCCCACCACTTACAACAATTCATCAGCCAAAAGATAAGTTAGGTCAACAGGCTGTTGACCAACTTATTTATCGTATGGATAACCCAGAGGCAAAGGCGAGTGTTTTGGTTCTTACCCCTGAGCTAATTGAGCGCCAATCGGTTAAAAAATATTAATTCTTCGCTTTTTTGGTTTTATTTTTTATTAAATTATCACCGTCTGTCTTACTTAATAATAAGAAGACAAAAGCCGAGATAAGCGTAATGACACCAACGGTAATAAAAGTGTAGTGAAAATTATCGACCGTATTGCTATTAGGTTGTCCACCATAGAAGTTTAAGATTGCGGCACTGACTGCAATACCAAAGCTTATCGAGAGTTGCTGAGTCACCGCTAACATACTATTTCCCGCACTTGCATTATTGTCTGTTAAATCAGCCAAGCAAATAGTATTCATTGCGGTAAACTGTATTGACATCACCATTCCTAAAATGAATAAAGGTGCAATTAACAGGTAAATCGACATACTTGGTGATTGCAAGGAAAACTGGGCGATCATTAATCCAATAATTATGGTGATAACAAATAATGTATTACGGTAGCCGTATTTAGTCAGGATCCGAGTAACCCCAGATTTAGCAGTGATTGAACCTATTGCTAGTGGCGCCATCATCATTCCTGCCACAACAGCTTCGTAACCAAAACCCACTTGCAACATTAATGGCATTAAAAAAGGAATACTACCTGTTCCCAAGCGTGTTGCGATATTACCGCTGATCCCAATAGAAAAAGTGCGCGTTTTAAATAGATTTAGTGGAATTATTGCATGCTTAACTCGCCTTGCGTGAAGAACATAAATAAATAAGAAGAGAAAACCCACTAAGACAATAATTGCAGGAACAGAGGTAGGAAGCGATTTATCACCAAATAAGTCTAGGCTGACAGATAGCATGACTAAGCCAAAACCAAACAATAAGAACCCGAGTGTATCAAATTTACGTTTTGGCATTTTAAAATCTGGCATATGTTTTAGGGCATAAAAAATACCTAAAACACCTATAGGAATATTAATAATAAATATCCAATGCCAAGTTGCATAGGTGACTAAGATACCGCCTAACAGAGGCCCCAATATTGGGCCAACTAAACCAGGGATGGTAACAAAATTTAATATGGGTAGTAACTCACTTCGAGGGTAAGCCCTTATTAAGGCTAAACGGGCGACTGGCATCATCATTGCCCCACCAATACCTTGAATAACCCTAGAGGTTACTAAGAAATTTAAGGATGGCGAAAGGGCACAAAGTAATGAACCAAGAGAAAATAAGGAAACCGCTAAAATAAATATACGTCTTGTACCAAATCTATCAGCAAACCAGCCGCTTACAGGAATTAATAGCGCAACAGTAAGCGTATAGCTGACTACAGCTGATTGCATTGCAAGCGGTGAGTGATCAAGGCTTCTTGCAATATCGGGTAAAGCCGTATTCAAAATGGTGGCATCGAGCGCTTGCATGAAAAAGGCCATTGCCGCAATCCATGGAAGGCCAGACATATTTTTCGCTGTTTTGAACATCAGTTACCTATACAAATAAATGAAAGCTTCAATGGGATATTGTGTTGTTAGTCTTGCTTTTGGGTAATTGTTAGTAAGTTATAGCAAAGGTCGAGTGCTATTGTACTTTTACCATGAATAATTGCATTGGCAAGTTGTTGATGAATTTCGACCTCTATAACCTCATTATTAGTAATGACATCAAAGTAACGCTGATAAATAGAACGGAATAAATTAGCAAAAGAAATAAGAAAAGGATTGGCACAAGCTTTGTAAATAGTTAGATGGAAATGATAATCAACTTTTACCCAATGTGCTCTGTCAAATTCTTTGGCGAGTAGCTGCATTTCACTAGATAATAGTTGTAATGATTGTTTTTGTTCTTTTGTTGCATGTATCGCAGCAAGATAACAAGCCTGAGGTTCTATTGCGAGTCGAACCATTTTAAAGTGCTTCATTACAACAGATTGCTCTTCACTATTAGACCACCACGTTAAGAGATCTTGGTCTAAAAAATTCCAATTTGAAGGCGACATAACACGGGTGCCTATTTTGGGGCGTGCTAATACCATGCCTTTTGCTGCTAATATTTTTATAGCTTCTCTTATAGCTGTTCGACTTGCTTGGAATTGTTCTGATAATTCTAATTCGCTAGGTAAAATGGAATCCGGTAAATAGGTGCTGGTTAAAATCAACTGGCCAAGATTTTCTGCAATAATATAAGAGCGATTTTTTTGTGAGGCTGTTTGTTGCTTACTTAATTCCATAATTCATCTCAAAGCATAATTCTTAGATACATATATTACGTGAGTAGATGTACAATTGCTGCTGAAATAGTCAATGCACAGACCAAATTTAACTTATAAACACCTTTTTGGCTAAAAAAAACACGAACAAAATAAAAACG
>NZ_JAMPQO010000022.1:0-142402 GCF_028482485.1 Providencia sp. PROV116
AGTTAAATTAGTAAATCATTCAGTTTCATGAGGAGGATTTTATGCAATCTAACTTATCTCCTAAAGAAATTGTTGGGAGCAATATACATAAAGCTCGCCGAGCTAAAGGGCTAAGTGGTTCTGAGCTAGCTGACTTACTTTTATGCTCACAGCAGCATGTTTCACGTATTGAGCGCGGCGTTATTCGACTACACCTAGAGCAAATTAAGCAAATTGCGAACTCACTTGATATTGATATTAATTGTTTATTAGATGGCGTTGGATTTCAAAATAACTCAGTAAATTATATCCATAATATGGAATGTTATTTTAAAGCTGAAGGATGGTTTTCAGGATCTAGTCAATTTATGAAATAGGCTTAACCTTATGTCAGAAAATATAATAAAACCAACATTTAATATTATTGTAGGAAAGAAAATAAAAAGATATAGAAAAGAAATGAAATTAACTGCTGAGGAGTTAGGGAGATATATCGGCGTAAGTCAACAGCAAATTTCCCGTTATGAATCAGGAATTAATCATATTAATATTGATTTTCTTTCTCAATTATCTGAGTTATTTAAAGTACCAATTCAATTTTTTTTAATAGAAGACTAAATATATTTTTTAATTATTAAAATTTAATTTTTAGTATTTGATTTTTTTAAATCAAATACTAGTGCTTTGTTTTTTTCCAGTTCATTGCAAATAGAGTGTCTGCAATGAGCAATGAAAATTGACACTCATTCTTTATTTAACAAAAAACATAGGACTTTATATTCATGAAAATGAAATCTATTGCAATGGCAACTTTTATGGCTCTGGGTTTAGCTTCTGCAGCAAATGCTGCTGATCAAGGCCACGGTAAAGTAACGTTCAAAGGCGCTATTATCGATGCTCCATGCTCAATCTCTCCTAGCTCAATCGACCAAACAGTTGAATTAGGCCAAATTTCTAACATGGCATTAGTTGATGGCGGTAAATCAACTCCACGTCCATTCGAAATCACTTTAGAGAACTGTGATATCACTAAACTGACTAAAGGTGTTCAATTAACCTTTAGTGGTGCTGCTGCATCTTTCGACAATACCAATAAAACACTGGGTATTGTTGGTACTGGTGCTGGCGCTGGTGTTCAGATCACTAATGGTAGCGGCAATGTGGTGACTTTAGGAACAGCTGCACCATTCCAACAAGTTCAAAATGGTAACAACACACTGAATTTCGCTGCTTACTTAAAAGGTAATGGTGGCGATATCGACACTATCACTGCCGGTGACTTTAGCTCAGTAGCGGATTTCACTCTGTCTTACGAGTAATTCATCTTGAGCCAACAAATTAATTTGTTGGCTCATTCCGACTGAATTGGGTGTAAGAGAGGGAGCAATGAATAATTCGATAACCAGTGGAGTGTTTTCATTGATCTTAAGTATAGGCACGTTGGCTGCGGTATCAACTGCACATGCTCAAGGCTCAGTGAGTATGAATGGAAGCATTATTGAAACAGCATGTGCAATTGATGTCGGCAGCCGTGATCAAACTATTGATATGGGAAGTATTGCGCTGACTCAAATTCGCCGTGATGGGCAAGGACCTGCTCGCCCTTTTGTTATCCGATTAGTGAATTGTGTTCTTGAACGCCAAAATCCTGACAAACCAAATTGGCAATATTTTCGCGTAACATTCGATGGCTCCCATGACAGGGGGTTATTTGGTGTAAACGGACAAGCTCAAGGTGTTGGATTACAAATTCAACGTGAGGGAGATGGTGAAATTGCCATACCAGGCCAAGGAATGTCAATGAGCGCACTAACAGCTGGAACAAAAGATCTCACCTATCGGCTACGGTTGGTGGCGAATAACCGCCCATTGGCATCAGGTCAATACTACAGTCAATTACGTTTCAAACTGGATTATGAATAGTCGGTTCCTCTAAGAAATGAAGATCTCCTTTGTAGGACGAGCTTCGTGAGCGAAATGACATTACGGATAAAAGAACGCAAAAGAAGGTCGAGATGATGACCCTGAATTTCATTCACACGCCTGTGTTACGGATAACTCGGCCTTGCAGATTAGGGCTTTTAGTCGCGTTGGCTATTAGCTTTGGTGGTCACGCATCCGATATTACATTTAATATGGATATGCTAGACGTCAATGATCGTAACAACATTGATTTAAGCCAATTTGCGCGTCCAGGCTATCTCATGCCTGGTGAATACAGTTTTACGGTTTTCTTAAACAAGCAAAGCATGCCGGAAGAAACTGTCTTTTACTATGCGCCTGAAGGTGAGTCGGATGAAAGCCTCCCTTGTCTGAACCCTGCTTTAGTTGAAAAATTCGGTATCAAGCCTGAATTGATGTCGACATTGAAGTGGTGGCACGAAGGACAGTGTTTATCACTTGAAAGTTTACCCGGAACTGAGGTTAAAGCCGACCTTGCGACTTCGGCTATGTATATTAGTTTGCCGCAAGCCTACCTCGAATATACCGCTGAGAATTGGGATCCTCCCGCACGCTGGGAAGAAGGGTTACCCGGCGCATTGTTTGATTACAACCTAAATGCACAAGTGGGCCAGCAAACCCGCTCTGGACAACAAACCAACTACAGTACCAGCGGTAATGGGGTTGCTGGTGTTAACTTAGGTGCTTGGCGTGTTCGCGCTGACTGGCAAATGCGTATTGATAAGCAGCAAGGACAAAGCACGACCACATCATTAGATTGGACTCGTTATTATGTCTACCGAGCAATCAAATCATTAGGTGCAAAACTCACTTTAGGTGAGGATTATTTAACCTCTGATATTTTTGATAGTTTCAGATTTACAGGGCTTAGCCTGGTTACCGATACCAATATGCTTCCACCCAATCTACGTGGATATGCACCAGAAATTACTGGGGTCGCAAAAAGTAATGCGACAGTTATTGTGAGCCAGCAAGGACGAATTATTTATCAAACTCAAGTCGCTGCGGGTCCATTTCGTATCCAAGACTTGAATGATGCATTAGCTGGGCAAATCGATGTTGAAGTTAAAGAACAAGACGGCTCAACACAGAATTTCACTGTCAATACTGCAAGTGTTCCGTATTTAACACGCCCTGGACAACTGCGTTACAAATTAGCCGCTGGGCGCCCAACAAATTGGCGCCATCATGTTAGTGGCGATACCTTCGCAAGTGGCGAGTTCTCTTGGGGAGTTAACAACGGCTGGTCACTGTATGGGGGTGGAATTGGTGCGGAAAACTATGCATCCGCGGCTATAGGGATTGGTCGTGACTTAATGGTATTCGGTGCATTGTCATTCGATATCACTCATGCTCGGGCGCATCTAACCAACCTAAGTGATATTGGCAACAAAACGTATCGTGGGAGCTCATATCGTTTAAGTTACTCTAAACGTTTTGATACCTATAACAGCCAAGTGACATTTGCAGGATATCGATTCTCTGAGCAAGGTTTTATGAGTATGTCTGAGTATTTGGATGCGCAGGAAACAGGTGCTCGCCAATACAACAGCAAAGAAATGTACACCATCTCTTATAACCAACAATTTTCAGAGTTAGGACTAAGTGCGTTCATTAACTATTACCATCAAACCTATTGGGATCAACCCGATAACGACCGCTATAGTATTTCGTTAGCGCGCTACTTTGATATTGGTAAATGGAAGAATCTTAGCCTCAACTTGACGGCCTATCGAAATCGTTATCGTGAAAGTAATGATGATGGCGTATATGCGTCACTCACAGTGCCTTGGGGTGAAAAAAGCTCCGTTAGTTATAACAGTAGTTGGGATAAAAATGATAACTCACAACGTGTGAGTTACTACAGCACCATCGATGAGAGAAATAACTATCAGCTAAGTACCGGATGGGCGCGTTCAGGTGCGCTCGTGAGTGGCTATTACACTCATCAGGGGGACTTAGCACAGCTCAACGCAAACGCAACGTACCAACAAGACCGTTATCGGTCTGCGGGGTTCTCTTTGCAAGGTGGTTTCACCGCAACAGAGAAAGGTGCCGTACTGCATCGTGGTAGTCAAATTGGCGGTACTCGCATATTTGTTGATACCGATGGTGTACCTAATATTCCACTACGTGGTTACGGCTCTATTGTGCGTACCAACCGCTTTGGACAAGCCGTTATTAGTGACGTGAATAGCTATTACCGTAACCAAATTAGCGTTGATTTGAATGCATTACCAGATGAAGCGCAAGTGTCTCAATCTATAAAGCAAGGCACTTTAACAGAAGGGGCAATTGGCTACCGTCAATTTGATGTTGTCGCAGGAAACAGTGCGATGGCGTTGTTAAGGCTATCGGACAATAGCACACCACCTTTCGGAGCAATAGTCTTAAACGGTCGTGGTCAGCAAGTCGGTATGGTGGGTGATGATGGAAATACCTATCTTACTGGTTTAAATGCAAAAGATACCTTGCAAGTTCGTTGGGATGACCAAGTGCAGTGTGAAATCACACTCCCTGATACCTTGCCAGAAGATGAATATTTACAGGCAAGCTGGTTACTACCGTGCCACAAACCGGGAGCAAAAGCCGCATCGCCAGCGACCATAAAGACACAATCAGCGAGTCGTGCATTAGAAGCAATGCCGAAAGCAGCAGAACTTGTTGTGCCTGTAGTTGAAAGAACGGCGCCAAAGGAACCAAGTCGCTGGTTACAAAAATAATAAAAATGGTGGTACGCAAAGAGCGATGAATGCTCCTTAACCATAGAAGATAACAATATGATGAATAACATGATGAAAAACAAATTGATGAACAAAAAAAATGCCCATAGAGCAGTATTCGCATTGGCTGGCGTTGTGTTGACTTCAACAACGCTATCTTCTGCTCAAGCGGCAGTTGCATTAGATAGAACTCGAGCGATTATTACGGGAGACGAAAAATCGATCAGTTTAAATATCAGCAATGAAAACAAACAATTACCTTATCTCGCTCAAGGTTGGGTGGAAAATGAGAAAGGTGAAAAAATAAGCGATCCATTTACGGTATTGCCACCGGTGCAACGTGTTGAGCCAGGGGCAAAAAGCCAAATCAAAATCCAAGCACTGCCAAGTGCAGCGGCACTGCCGCAAGACAGAGAATCCGTGTATTACTTTAATTTGCGTGAGATCCCACCAAAAAGTGATAAGCCCAATACACTGCAACTGGCGTTACAGACACGTATCAAATTGTTTTATCGACCGAAAGCAATCATTCCGACACGTGAGCAAATGGATAACCCATGGCAGGAAAAAGTGACTCTTACTCGCCAAGGTAACCAGTATACGATTAATAACCCAACTGCCTATTACGTTTCTTTTGTCGATGCTGTTCCCAACAAAAATGGACAAACGGTCGCAGGGTTTGAGCCCGTAATGGTTGCACCAAAAAGCAGCAAAGCACTGAACGTCAGTGCAGACGCATTAGGTAATAAACCTGTGCTGACCTATATCAATGATTACGGTGGTCGTCCAACACTGTCGTTTACATGTCAGGGAAATAGCTGCCATGTGGTACCTGAAAAAAAATAGACTGATTTGAAATGCGCGATGAGATAGCAGGAGAATATCATGGCAAACACAAGCAGGATGCTCCGTTATGTGGGCTTAGGAAGTTTAGCGCTGAATTTATTCAGTAACATGGCGATGGGAACAGCTCTAAATAAAGTTGATAACTGGGATGTAGATGGTTCACATGGCACGCTATATGTCCATGGGGCCTTGACGGAAAGTGCTTGTCGTTTAGCAATGTCATCAGCATATCAAACTATTAATTTAGGTACTGTGGGAACCGGACAGCTTCAGCATGTCGGGCAAACAGGTAATCCTGTTGCGATTGAGCTACGTTTAGAAGATTGTCTAAGTGGTGAAAGCCGCAGCCGCACTGCACAGGGGAATCTTTTGTGGAGCCAACAAATGCCTTCAATGAAGATCCGCTTTTTGGCTCCTATAGATACTCAAGACCCGCGCTTGGCAGCTGTTATCGGTGTTCAGGGGATTGGCCTGCAATTAAGTGATGCAGCGCGTTCACCAATTAACTTAGGTGAGTACAGTACACCACAGTTGGTTTCACCTGGGCAAAACCAATTAACTTACTATGTAACGCCGGTACGTACCTCCGCTCAACTAAATGCTGGAGCTTATCAGGCGTTAATTAGATTTCAGGTAAGTTATGAATAGGAGCATGGAGATGAGAGGAACTTATTTTCTTACGATATGCTTTAAAGCGCTTGTCCTCGCTGGGGTAATTCTCTTTGGTGCTCTGATTTCACTCAGTTTTTCTTACAATGCTATCGCTGCAAACCTAAGCACTAATATCCAAATCCGCGTGACAGTATACGGTGAGCCGGAATGTACCCTTGGCGGTGCAACAACGACTTCGGTAGATTTTGGCGATATACATCAGGCAAAGATTGATGGTGCTTATGGGCGCTCACCTATTAATTACAATTTGATATGTAATGGCTTATATAAGAATACATTAAAGATGACGCTGAAATGGACTGATAGGCAAATTAATGGTGAGTCATCCGTGACAACCAATCTCCCGAATTTAGGTATTGCCATTTATCGTGATGGAACCCGGCTCAGTAATGGTGCGACACTCAATTTTAATTATGGGAGTTCGCCTGCTTTATATGCCGTCCCCGTTAAACCTACAGGGGTAAACTTAACATCGGGTGGGGATTTTACGGGCAATCTTACGATGGTATTGGATTACCAATAGGATGATATCAATGAAATTATTCCGTTATCTTCTCTCGGTCTGCATGATGCTTAGCCTGTTTAGCCAAAGCCAAGCAGCAACACTTGGTATCCAGCTAAAAGGTCGATTATTGGTGACACCGCCCGAGTGCATTTTGAATAACAACCAACAAGAAACTATACATTTTGGCGATATATTGCTTCCGCGTATTGATGGAGTTCAATACAAGCGTACTGTACCGATGAGACTCAGCTGCACAAATCTAGCGAAAAACGCTATAAAGCTCACGCTTGTCGGCGATGGAACATCATTTAATAGCAATGGCGCATTAAAAACGAGTAACCCAAAACTCGGGCTTTCCTTTTATGTGAACAATGCTAAGCAAGTTATTAACCAGCCTTTCAATGTGTTATATACAGCGCTGCCAACCTTGGAGGTTGCTCCAGTAAAAAACAGTAATGCCAATTTTACCAATACCGATGGCGGATTTTTTACAGCGCTGGCAACACTGAAAATTGAGTATCAGTGAGAATGATTATGTGGAATAACAATCAAATTAAGCATTGGATGGCAGGATTTATAATGGTGATGTCCATATCTTCAGCGCAAGCAAATTGGGCATTTGATGGCACGTTAATTATTCCTCCTGTTTGCCAATTAAGCCATGACGAGCCGATAAAAGTTTCATTCGGTAAAGTCGGTGTACGAAAAATCAATGGTACCGCCTTCAAGCAATCTATTCCTTTTCAATTAGATTGTGTTGGCGATATGACACAACCGTGGGATATCAGCTTGATATTCGGAGGAACACCTGCGGGAAGTGGATTTGATAATGCGACATTAAGAACGGTGACACCGTTGAACAATGGCAAATTAGGCATTCAAATTCAGAAAAATGGCCAACCTCAACCATTGAATGAACCCTTTTTGATTAATGCGGCTTCACTACCATCCCTTTCAGCGGTTCCTGTCATGCGATCAGGAAGCGAACTCGTAGGGGATAATTTTACTGCATCAGGCACATTAACCATTATTTTTGAATAGGAGGCGGCAGTCATAACTATGAATATTAAACGTAATATGAGCTTTGCCTTTGGCTTATGGTTTTTGGGTGCCACTGCCGCTTTTTCTGCAAATGTGGAATTTGATGGCACGCTAATTGAAGATGCTTGTGACGTTTATCCTGGCGACGAATCGATTGAATTAGATTTCGGAACGATCGTGGATAAATACCTGTATCTGAATACTCAAACAAATAGCCAACCTTTTACCATTCGCTTAATCAATTGCGATTTAGCGTTAGGCCATGAAGTGAAAGTCACATTTATGGGCGCAGAAAGTTTGGCTTTACCTGGTTTATTAGCGTTAGATGCTGGAAGCCAAGCAACAGGTGTGGCGGTTGGTATTGAAAGTATTTCCGGTACAGCAATCAAAATTAATAGTGGCAGTTATACCCAAGGGTTGTATACCGGAAATAATAATGACCTACGATTTCAAGCGTATGTGAAAGCTGAGCCAGTTGCATTGCAAAATAAATCAATTGTGCTCGGTTCATGGGCTGCGAGTGCCACGTTCAAATTAGATTATGAGTAAATCATTATGTATGCGAAAAAAGCAAAAATATACGGAATGTTAAATACAAGCCGTTTGAGTATTTTATTATTAATCATCGCATTAGCGTCTCTATTTCCTTCTCGCCCTGCCAATGCGATTGCGTATGTAATGCCTGTGAGTATGACCTCTGGAGCTTGGCCTCGTGTTGAGATGGACATTCTTTCTTGGAGTGAAGCAAGTGGTGTTACTAACCCTTGTTATGGATCAACCGAGTGCTGGGTAGGCCCTGATGTTCTGTATGCATCTGGTGCGCCATCGTTGAGTGGATCTTGCTTAGATTATGGTAACTGCATTCGAATTAACCAGTATCGAACAGCGGAAGAAGTCGCAGCGGCTTTTCGTAGTGCAAAAGGAATTCCTTATCGTGCATCGTTTGTCATTGATAGCCCAAATGCGACTTGTATTGGATTATTCTATGTTAACCATAAACCAACCCCGGGAGTTAGGAATGCAATCCAGTGGCCAGGTAGCGTCTGTGGTAAAATTCCACCTACAAATCAAACATGTAGTATTTCTTTGCCTGCTTTTGTTAATCACGGGGCGCTCAGTAACACGAGTTTAAATGGTAAAACAAACTCAGTTTCTGGCAATATCACTTGTACACAGGCGACAAATATCAATTTATTTGCTCGTTCAACCACGGGTGAGCGTTATGTATATTTAAATTCGACTTCTAACTTTTATTCAAATCCATTAATTAATAATCAAAATGGCTGGAATGGCGCGAACATGAACATTTCTGGGAATAATGCAGCGAATTCATTTACATTCACTTCTGAATTACATGCATCAGGAACGGTAACACCTGGGTATTACACTGGAAATGCAGTCGTCATTATTGCATTTAATTAGTTAATCAAAACCTTCTAACCCAATTCACTGACTTGATAGTTGAGAAGCGTATTTTTTAATAAAATACGCTGCTTTTATGAATATTAATTAGTTTTGCTTTTCATATCTAGGCACTGATATTTCTTTCAGTGCCTGATTTATCAACCTTATTACTAATAATCCAATCAACGGTTACTGCTACAAAAATATTCACATACCCATACTATCATTGATGATAGTTTTTGATAAAAGGATGAATAATAGCCCTCCAATCAATAAAAAAATCCCTTAAACCGAAGAGTAACGAAAAGTTTAAGGGATAAATGCGCGAGTCTAATTAGAAGTATAAGAAGTAGAAAGTTACAACAAGGTTAACTATTGCGGCAACTGCCATTGGGATTGCCGTCCGTTTTACTATTTGAAACGGTGAAACCCCTGCAATCCCTGCAATTGCAACAATTGCTGCAGTGATAGGTGAAACTGTACGTCCAAAGCTTGTCATGATCTGCATTGGTAAAATGAGCGTCACCACATCCACTTTGAGAAAAGCAGCAATTTTCGGTGTCAATGCAGCAAAAGAGAAGAATGCTGCATTCCCTGAGCCCATTAGGAACGCCGCAAGTGCAAGGATGGCACTCATAACAATAATCATCGCCCCGATACCAAAGCCAGCATCTTGAGCAGCACTAATTAACGTATCCACCGCTCCACTTTTGAGTAATCCATTTGCGAAAAACTCCCCTGAAACAATCAAAGAAACCACTAAAACAAACTGTTTCCCCATGCCTTCAAAGAACAACATAAAGCTGTCCATGACGGCTTTCGCATCACGTAAACGGACGTATTCAAAAATCAGTGCAATGACCGTACTGATGATCATCGCAGTGGTGACTTCCAACTTAATATATGGATGTAATAATGGGCTAAATCCGATAATTAAGATCAATGGAATAACCGGTAACAACGCGTAAGACAATGGAACTTTATTACCGCCATCTTCTTTAATGGTATCAATTTTGCTCAAGTCAAAAACAAACCCCTCACGCTTATCCCACCAACGCTGGATAAAGAAATGGGTGATTGCCACTGCGATAATAATAGGGATAGTTACGGGTAATTGATACTGAACAAAGTAAACGGCGGGTTCAATATCTGCGGTTTTTGCTGCCATAATGACATTACCAGAGCCGGGTCCATGGTCGATAAACTGGCAACAACCGATAACCGCTAAAGCAGAGAGTGGACTGATTCCTGAACGAATTAATATTGGGTACATAGTCACCATTAGTAGCATCCCCAACCCGGCATGGCTTGGAATGAAAATAACGAGAATTTGCGTTACTAAAAATGAAATCACTAATAACAAATAAGGTGATTTAATAGTCTTTAGTGGCTTTTCAAAAATAGCAAATAATGCGCGACTTGCCCCCACATGCTCCATATAACGGGAGAATCCAGCAATTGCCATTAATGTTAACCCTAGACCTGCTAATCTAGAACTCATGATATCAGTAAAAATTTGGAAGATATCAAAGTACTTAAAATGCGTAGTTTTGTTTTCTGGTAACAATGAATTAAGATCTAAAGATGCGGTTAGGAGCAGCAAAAGCAAGCCCCCTAGCAACAAGACTGGCTGAGGCTTATAACCTCGAGCCAGCAGGTAAACAACCAGCGCTGTAACTAGCGCGGCAATGATTAAACCTGTCATAGAAGAATTCCCCAGTATTGGTGCAGCTTTATTGTTATTGGTTTAATGTTGAAAATGCTTGTGTAATATCGGATATCAAATCATCCACAGACTCCAAGCCAATATGTAAACGAACAAAAGGCCCGTGGCCTTCACGCCAATCTGATGCTGTTCTTGCACCGACTACGTTAGCGGGTAGTGCGAGGCTTTCGAACCCACCCCACGATGCACCGATACCAAACAGGGCTAAAGCATCAATAAAGTTTTCTGTTTGCTTCGCGGTATATTGTTTTTTGAATTCAATGGTTAATAAACCGTTACTACCTTTGCAGTCACGCTTCCATAGATCATGTCGCGGATGAGATGGTAATTCAGGGAACCAGACTTTTTCCACTTCAGGACGCGTTTCCAGCCATTGTGAAATCGCTAACGCGGCTTTGCCATGCGCAGCTAATCGCTGCCCTAAAGTCCGCATTCCTCGTAAAACTAAAGCTGCATCATCGGGGCTACTGGCTTGACCTAAAGCTTCTGGCAAGGCACCAATTTGTTTCCAAGCTTTTTCTGTCGCGACCATAATTCCCATCATCACATCAGAATGCCCGCAGAGGTATTTTGTTGCTGCAATTACAGAAACATCCGCGCCTAATTCTAGTGGGTTATAAAGCCATGCTGAGCCCCAAGTATTATCAACACCGACAGGGATATCTCGTTCATGTGCGATGCGGCATATTTCGGGTAAATCCAACATTTCATAAAGTAATGAACCTGGGGACTCAACAAAAATAAGCTGTGTATTACTCTGAATTTTTTGTTCAAAATCTGAGCCATCTGTTTTAAAGAAGCTATAGGCAATATTGTTTGGTTTTAAAAAAGCATCGGCAATTTTGCGCACAGGCTCATAAACCGAATCCACAAACAATACATGCCCACCACTATGTACATAGCCCATAATAGTGACGGCAATCGCGGCTAGACCTGTAGGAAATAACTGTGCTCTATAACCTCCTTCTAATTCAGTCACCAAGCTTTCAAGTGCAAATGCTGTTTCTGTACCTCGCGCACCGTAACTTAAAACACGTTCCGTTGCGCGGCGATCGCGAACATCACGCCAGCTTTTAATTGAATCAAAAACAATAGTGCTCGCTCGCATTACTGGTGGATTGATTGGTCCTGATGTTGTAATAGTTTGTCGTCCACTATGTATCAATTTTGTATATTTATTTAATGTCATTATTTATTTCTCCAAATATAGGAATAGATCCCCTGATAATTAAAAGGAAGATTATTTATTTTTAATAATTTTTAATCCATATTATGTATATCAAATTACTTTTCTTTTAAAACATGTCTTATTTAAAAAGATGATCTTCATCATACAAATGAGCATTAATTAAATTAATGAAAACTTAAGAGAAAATTAAGAATTAAAATCGATAGATAATAAACAATAAATAAAAATACAACATATTGATTTTAATGAAATTATAAATACATAAGAAAGCCTTTAATTAACATTAATCTTATTAAGGTGTTTATTTTTATTATTTGTTGCATAAATAAAGAAACTCTCTAACAAATAATTGCTTTTTAATTTTCAATATTATTCTTACACAGGGGAATATTATGGGTACTAGTGTTTTTGATTCGGTATTATTAAAGAACTTATGGTCTACAGAAGAAATGCGAGCTATTTTTTCTGATAAAGTCAGAATGCAAAATTGGCTTGATTACGAAGCAGCATTAGCAATTGAACAAGCTGAATTAGGCTTGATTCCAAAGCAAGCTGCGAAGATCATTGCTGATACAGCAAAACTGGAAAAGTTAGATATGGATTTCATCTTAGAGCAAGTGCGTTTAACTCGTCACCCACTTGTTCCAACCATCCGTGGTTTAGAACATGCTTGTCCTGAACATTTTGGTGAATACGTCCACTTTGGACCCACGACACAAGATGTTATGGACACAGGCTTAGTGCTTCAACTTAAAGAGGCTCATAACGTTTTTTTACGTGATATCAAAATATTAGGGCGTTCTTTATTATCGTTAAGCGAAAAGCATCGCAATACACCAATGGCAGGACGAACCTTAGCCTTACAAGCCTTACCGATTACCTTTGGACACAAAACTGCAATTTGGCTAACGGAATTAGCACGCCATTATCAACGATTAAAAGAAATCGAACCTCGCTTATTCGTTGGTAGCGTTGTTGGCGCTGTTGGAACTAAGGCCTCATTGAGCGACAAAGCAGATGAGCTTGAAGTTCGTGTATTAAATCGGCTCGGTTTAGGCACTCCTGAAATCTCTTGGCAACCCGCTCGCGACCGATTTAGTGAATATGGCATGCTGATTGGTTTAATTAGCGGCACGTTAGGAAAAATTGCCAATGAAATTTTATTATTAGCTCACAATGAAATTGATGAACTTTCAGAGCCTTTTAGTAAAGGTCAAGTTGGCTCCTCAACGATGCCACACAAGCGTAATCCTGCCATTGTCGAAAATGCGGCATGTGTCAGTAATACATTGAAAGCTAATCTTTCAGTGCTTACCGACATGATGAAACACCAACACGAAAGAGATGGTGCGATTTGGAAGATGGAATGGAAAGTGATGCCAGAAATGTGCCTGATGCTTTCGGTGATCTTCGATAACATGAAAACGGTATTAGAGGGATTAAACGTGCATGTCGATAAGATGCGCCAAAATTTAGATATTTTAGGTGGATTTATGCTCGCTGAGCGCGTCATGTTTGCTTTATCAGACAAAGCGGGTAAACAAACTGCCCATGAAATTGTTTATGAAGCTTCTATGTCTGGCCAAGAAGAAGGCATCACTTTTATTGAGGCCATTAACCGTGACACGCGCATTCGTGACCATATAACGCAAGAAGAACTTGATGCCCTATTAGATCCAACGACCTATGTGGGAAATGCTCCTGAACAAGTCACTCGAGTAATAGAACAAACCAAAGCATCCGGTTGGCTTAATGACTAATTCATTTTAGCAAAGTTTAAATCTTTACTTTCTTAAAGCCAGTCAAGTGCTGGCTTTTTCATTCACCGGAGGTATCTATGACATTAAGCCAACAGCTAAGCCAATTTATCACATCCCTATCATTTTCTGATATTCCACCGCAGGTTGTTGAACGCGCCAAATATCATTTACTCGATACATTAGGCGTTGCACTTGCCGGAAGTCTCCAACAAAGTGCAACACAATGCCGTAAGGGAGTCGCTTATTTACCTGATCATCAAGGAAAAATTCCAATTTGGGGAAGTAACCAAACCGTTTCAACTACCACCGCCGCTTTAGTAAATGGTATTTCTGCACATGCATTAGATTTTGATGATACACACACCGACTCAATCACTCACGGTAGTGCCGTACTTACCCCTATCGCCTTTGCACTCGGCGAACATTTACAAGCAACAACGCAAGAGCTCATTACTGCATGGATTATTGGCTGGGAAGTTGCTGCCAGAGTGGGATTAGCAAGCCACAGCGGGTTCCATCAACGCGGCTTCCATTCTACAGCCATAGCCGGTATTTTTGGATCGACAGCTTGTGCATCTTCATTACTTAAATTAACTCGGGAACAAACGGTTCATGCTCTTGGACTAACAGGAAGCCAAGCCAGTGGTGTTGCTGAATACCTAACCAATAGCTCGTCTGCAAAATGTTTTCATGCGGGCTGGGCTGCGCAATCAGGCATTATTGCAGCTTGTTTAGCTAAAGGCGGAATGACAGGGCCAGAAACTATTTTTGAAGGGCGCTATAGCCTGTACCAAACACATGGTCTTCGTGAAAATGCGCATCCAGAGCAAGTCACCCAAGACTTAGGTAATGTTTGGCAGTTAATGAATGTTTCCATTAAACCCTATCCTGCTTGCCATTTTGCTCATGCCACTGTCGATTGTGGGAGACGATTATTACAACAAGGAATAACCCTCGAGCAAATTGCTAAAGTAGAATGCGTTGTCGATCCCGTTGCAGCTGCCTTAATTTGTGAGCCACCAGAACAAAAATGGGCTCCTCAGAGTGCCTATGCAGCGAAATTTAGCCTCCCGTGGTTGTTTGCCGCAGGCTTTATCGAAGACAAATTAACATTAAGTTTGCTCTCAGCCCAAAATTTACAGCGAACAGATATCCAAAACCTCGCGAAAAAAGTCAGTTATCGTTATCCCACTGAAAATGAAATTCCTTTTCCAACCTATTTTCCCGGCTTAATTTTTGTCACATTAACTAATGGTGAAACAATAACGGAACGATTAGATATCCAATACGGTAACCCACAAAATCCAATGTCGTTGGAGGATATTGTGAGCAAATTTTATGACAATGCAGAGTTGGTAATGAAAAATGAACAAGCTGCACAGCTTGCTAAAAGTGTATTGTCCTTCGAAACGAAAACTATACCGGCTATCACACAGTTATTGCGTGTTGGTATTTAATAATACCGACTAACGAATAGAAGCCCACACTAAATGGGCTTCTATTTTTATTTCCCCTTATTATTCATTTAACTGAGCAATAATTTGCTGTAAATGAGCAATAGCAACATCATTGAGAGGTTCTTGTGGAAGGATCGGGTCACCAACATTAAATCCTTGAATGTTTAAAGATGCTTTAATACACGACGCTAATGCATATTGCGTAAAAGCTTCGTTGATTTGCCACATTTCTTTCTGTTTTTCTAACGCTGTATCCCAATCCCCTCTAGTAGCCAACTCATATAGTTCAACACATTGTTTTGGCAATACACAGGCAGGACCCGCCATCCAGCCCACGCCACCTAATTTAATGACTAATAAAGGAATATGAGCTGAAGCACTAAAAATTTTAACTCGCTCACCGAAGGTGTTGAGCATCGTTAATAACCTTCCAGTATTACTCGATGCATCTTTAACATATTCGATATTAGGGATATAGCTTAATTCATTCAAAAGAGAAATTGACAGCACATCCCCTAATAAACCAGGATTGGTATAGACCGTCATCGATTTTTCAGGAAAAGACTCTGCTATTGTCTGGAAATAACTCAATTGAGCTTTGTCACTCAGAGGGTACATTTTTTGGGATATCAGTACCATACCATCCACACCTAACTTGGCATATTGCTCTGCTTGTGAACACGCATCTGATGTTGAGAAACCGGCGACCCCCGCTAATACGGGTACCCGCCCCGCGGCTTGATCAACCGTAATGCGAACGACTTCATTTCGCAATTCTTGTGACAAATATGCGTATTCACCTGTACTCCCTAACGGACTCAACCCGTGAACTCCGCTCGAAATAAGATGTTCAATTAGATGACGAAGGGATGATTCAAGAATAACCCCTTTAGCTTGGTCAACTGGTGAAACAAGATAAGGAAAAATACCGTGAAAATGGGTCATAATCACTCCTAATTTTAGTTGTTATGGGAGATAACGTCTGTTTGTTCATTTTTTAATGAGTTAAAAAGAATTTGGGCGGCTTTAGTTGGGCTTTTTGAGTTGAGGTACAAGTTATATCGAATTGCCGGAAGTGCTGGTAACCCTTCATCTTCACCGAGTATGCGTAAATCCTCCCCAGAAAGTTCAATTGAACGCGCCATAATGCCCAATCCCGCCCTAACTGCAGCACGTGCACCAGATAATGTTGTTGCCATGTACGCAATTCGCCAAGGTATTTGCTGTTGATCGAGGTGATTGATCATCATCTCACGGTAAGTGCTCGGTTCATCTAGCACAACTAATGGCAGTGGCTGCTCTAAATTAAAGGTAAAATGCTTCCCGCAATACCATAGCGAAGGGGAAACACGTAAAACAATTTTAGGGTAACCAACATGTTCCTCGGTTGAAATGGCCAAATCGAGTTCATTATCCTCTAACATTGACATAAGAAATGGGCTACGTTTGACAATAATATCCATGATCAAATTTGGATAAGCCCCTGAAAATCTGGCTAGTAAATCAGGTAATATGGTATTCGCTGTGTCATCTGGCGAACCAATTTTTAATACCCCGTCAATTTCTTCATAAACTAGCGATAAACATGCCTCATCATTAAGCCGCAGAATACGACGGGCATAGCTCAATAGTTGTGTACCAGAATCCGTCAATGCTTTATTTCTGCCTTGCCGCACAAATAATTCCTTGCCAATGAGTGACTCCAACCTTTGCATTTGTTGACTCACCGCTGATTGCGTTCGGCAAACAGATTCTGCAGCGGCGGCAAAAGTTGCACCATCAACAACCGCAATAAAAGTACGAAGTAAATCAAGCTCCAAATTAAAAATAGGGCGTTTAGCAGCTGGCATTTTAGTTATCTCTTTTCTTAAGGTATAAGATATCATTAAACAAGAGTGTTTAATTTACATACTAAGAAAAAAGCCTTAAAGAATCTATGTTAGAGCTCAATTGTTTGGCTCTAAATTGTAGCTACTTAATAATAAATTTGACCACTTGAATATCCGCCATAACACGTTAATCTTGCAGAATTAAGAAAACAAAAAACCGTCGAAGAGCAGCGTAGCAGTAAAGACTTCTTAAGCACTAGCAGTGAACACACTATCCAACACGATGAAACCACTCGTGAAAAAGGCAGCTTGCTCAGTGGCGAAAAAGTTACCATTACCACAGGGAATGACCTGACCGTCAAAGGCTCCTCGGTGGTGGCAGAGAATGATGTCAGCTTAACCGCTGGCAACAATGTCGATATCACCGCAGATAACAAACTGCATGTAGGCGGAGCTGATCTGATTGCTCAAAAAGACTTAAACTTCACGGGCGATAGCGTCCAAATCGACCCGGGCTATGATGCCAAACAACAAGAGGTCAGCGTCGGGGCGGCTACAAGGCCTGGCAGGTGATAATTTAGCAGGTGCATTGGCAAATACCTCGTCGCCGTACTTAGCGACATTGATAAAACAGCAAGTAGATGAAGATAATAAAGCCGCGAATACCATGGCATATGCTGCGTTATGCGCTGTTATTGCTAAGCTAAATAATCAATCCGCTGCTGCGGGTAGATTGTGCCATATTCTTTATCCTCTCACCTCTGAGCAAGCATATACTCTAAATAATTCGGATTACGTGTAGGCAGCTAGTGAAGATAGCCGAGGAGCATAGATAACTATGTGACTCGGATAGCTGAACGAAGCCAACAACCATGTAATTCGAAGTATGACGAATATACATTCATTATCGAAGCGACGTATATACTCACTCGGAGGTTAATGTGGGTTGAGTTAAGTTGACATGCATTGACTGAAAACGCGGGGGGAAGCCTTGCAAACACTGGGTTTTAGATACAAAAAAGACGTCGATTGACGTCTCTTGATGTTCTTATGGTGCGAAGGCCGGACTCGCAAATAAAGACTAACAACATGAAATTTAAATAATATATTTTTAGTAATTATTTTTATACCCGTAAATGTACCCGTAGTGAAAACATTGCATTGATAGATATAAAAATTAGGGCAACCTTGGTTTATACTTTGTCAGCCTAAAACATGCTAATAAGTCAAAACCATGAAAATGATAAACGAGCTCAGAAAAGAAGCATCAAAACTTCGAGAACTACTTAACAACTGTGATACATCACAGTACGAAATATTATCGAACATCTTAGTCACTTCAATCGTTATCTATTCTTTCATTAAAAAAAGATCACTATCCTTAGTATTGTTTAATTTTAATTTAGCATGTATAACGGATAACAAATAAAAGTTTATATAGGAGAAGGCTTTAGGAGGGTTACCTATACCAAAACCATCTATATTTGTTGCTATTACCATGTAAAGGTGTATGAACCCTTGTCTGTATTCACGATTAATTCAAGAGGTTTACATTGGGTGTATGACGAATTACTCGGACTGGTAAATGTGTAGGACTGACCAAACTTGAGTTTGGCATTCGTATTCTGCCCTCGGTCATTGGTCGAAATCAGGCAGTTATTGCGGTTCAAGACTAATGACTGCAATGTAATATTGTCATCAAGACTGGTAATGGTATAACGCCATATTGGGAAAGCAACGTTTCCAGCACGAAGTTCATCGCCTTTAGCATCGACCTTTATCGGTAAATTAGCGGCGAACGACGTTGTACTATAAAGTAAAAGACTGCTCACAAACAGAATAGGACGAATGCAATTATTGAATTTCATCATAAAAACCTTCTATAAAAATAATGGGAATAAAAAGTGAGACGCTTACTTAGGTCAATGTGCTTTTCCTGGCGTTAACGGAATAATGAATACAGTAAAATTTTTATTTTTGATTCTTGTTATTCAACATTTCAGGTAAATGTTTAATGAAATAAATGGCAAAATTAAAAACTCCAGAAAAGAGTGATTTAATAATGTTAGGGAATTTAAAGGCGATAGGTAGAAAAATAATAAGGAATAATAAAAATAAAATAATATGCATAGCTCTAATCCTGATATAAAGAAAAAGAGCCAGTCAAATTCATGGCTCTGTAGTTATTAAATAAAACAGAGGTAATTAAGATAAAGATTCGCGTTGTTTTCTTCTCATCCATTTATTGTAATAATCAGAATGCTCTTCATCACGTCCTCCTGTTTCTTCAATCCAATCATCATATTCTGGGCTATCTTCAAAGCGTTCTGACATAGTGATTTCCTCTAAAGTGAATTATCTCAATTAAATTTGATAGCGATATGTGCTGTCGTGAATAGCTTAAAAGAATCTGGTTGGTATTTAAAATCGTTATAAACGATCGAATTCAATAAATTGATCTGTAAAATCTATCACAAAAACGATTGATAATTTATTATTGATAGCTTTAATCTATTGATAGTGAATAAACCGATCGTTAATACAGATCAATGAATAATGGTGGTTATGAATAAATGAATAGTTTCATGGCAGTAGGTCTGGGTAATAATATCGGTTAAGTTTGGATGAAATAGGTTATTGAGATAAAGATGGTTATTATGATGCACCTTGATTTACCCAAAAATGCAGGTTTTGCTTTACGTCATGCTCCATCGGAACAACAACAGGCTTTTCTTGCCGTGATTGAAAATTGGTCGAGTAATGTGGGCCAAAGTACCCAATCCTATTCTGCGCAGCTTAAAGCCAAAATTGAGCAAATGGTGGCCGTATGGGGCGGTATATGGCTCAATCCTAAAGACGACCACCAGAAACTAAAGCTGCAATGTGCTCAAGGGCATCTTATCAATGCCCATCCATTCTCTTTACGGCAAGGTGTATGGTGCGCGCAATGCTATATTGACAGTAAGCGGTATTCGATTGCCATAATGCAGACATGGGCGGCTCAGCGTCAGGGAATCTGCCTGTCAACGGCGTACATTAATTCCAACTCAAAACTCACTTGGCAATGCGAACAGAGCCACACTTGGGAGGCTTCGGCGGATTCGGTCAAGATGGGACGGTGGTATCCTCAGTGCTTACGCGTTCAACAGCAAGCGCAATATCTTGCAGAGATAAAGGCCATGGCGAAAGCGCGTGGGGGGAATGTTTATCCGATAAATACATTCATACTAAAAGTAAACTCAAATTACGTTGTGTTCACGGTCATGAATGGGAAATCTCGCCGCATATTACGCGTAATGCTCAAGGCTCATGGTGTCCTGTTTGCCCGATTGAGGCGATGCGAGGCTCATTGGTAGAGTTGCAGTCTATTGCCGCCGAGCGAGGCGGACAGTGTTTGGCAACAGTTTATACGACAGCGAATGATAAGGTGGGTTGGCTATGTGCACGGGGGCATGTTTGGTATACCACGCCAGCACATGTGAAAGACGGTACTTGGTGCCCTGAGTGTGTTTACTTATCATTGTGTCGAAGTGATAAAACTCGGAAAAAATATTTACCTCAAAAGAAATAGTCACGAGCGTCGCCAGTTGTGAACGGGCGTTGTGACGATTTAATCATCATACGAGTTGTTACTTTCGGATTAATCTTTTTTATGTGGAATTCGTCAATTTATTTCATGTTTAGTATGTTTTTTGTTGAACGTTAATGTTAGCGTAACCGAAATAAATGCTATTTATCTTGGTCTCGCTTGAGGTTTGATTATCGGGCGTAACCCATGAAATAACCTCAAAAGGACATTCAATGAGTCTGATAGAGCCCCTCAAAGCGTCTTTTTTATCCCACAATCGCTATCAATTGGCAGTCCAAGGATGCGATGCGCTATTGGATGTTGAATCTTTCATTGGGCGAGAAGCGATTAGCGAAACTTATCGTTATCAGATAACGTTCACCTCTTCATCCCAAAACCTGCAAGCCTCCCAGTTTCTTCGTCGTACCGCGCACTTTACGTTTTCATCACCCACTATTCCATTGGCCGATTTACGTTCACTGAATGAACCGCAAAAGCGAGTGCATGGTGTGGTGACACACTTTAAGCGGTTGTCCGGTTCAGCGGATGAAGCCCAGTACCAAATTGTCATTGAACCCTTTGTTTCGTTGCTGCGCCATCAACTGCGTTCCCACCGTTTCTTCTTAAACAAATCGGTACCGGAAGTCATTGGCCTCATTTTACGTGAGCATGACATGAAAGGCTGGGAATTTGAGTTTCATTTACAGCGCCAATATCCTAAGCGGGAACAAATCAACCAAATCAATGAAAGTGATTGGCGATTTATTGAACGGCTGTTAAGTGAAGTGGGGATTTTCTATTCCTTTAGTCTCCAGACCGACACGAAGACGGAAATTATTCACTTTGGGGATAGCCAGCGCGCCTATGTGTATGATTTACAACTGCCACTCAATAGCCCTTCTGGCATGAATGACAATGGCGTTGAAAGCGTGTGGGGGCTATCGCTACGTCACCAAGTGGTGGAACGCAGCGTCGTGACTAAAGATTATAATCACCGGCAAGCGATGCAAACGTTGCTATCCATTGAAACGGACATGACTCGCGGAGATGGGGACGATATAAACTATGGCGACGTTTACCACTACAAAGCCCGCCATCTTGAGCGCGGTGAGAAATACCAACCTGAAACGGAAACCGCCCATTTTTGGTCACGGCTAGACCATGAACGCTTTCTCGCACGTCAAACACTGCTGCGAGGCAAAAGCAATTCACCGCGCTTAACGCCGTTGATGATTTTTAAAGTCATCGATAACCAATTATCGTCCACCTTACCCACGGATTTTCAATCCGAAATTTTAATCACTCGATTACGATTTTCAGGCAGTCGCAGTAGCGCATTAACTATTCAGTTTGATGCCGCGCCGTACACCGAAGCACTGTGCTGGCGGCCTGTTCTAAAGCCTCGCCCTGTGATCGCAGGCACACTAATGGCGCGCATCACTAGTGCTAAATCCCATGATATTTATGCCCACCAAAATGAGCACGGTTTCTATTGGGTGAAATTCGATGCAGACCGTGATGAAAAACCGACGGGGTATGAAAGCATGCCCGTGCGGCTGGCAAAACCCTATGCAGGCGATACCTACGGAATACACTTCCCGTTGATTCAAGGGGCTGAAGTCGCGATTGCCTTCCATGAAGGGGATCCTGACCGACCGTATATCGCCCATGCCTTGCATGATTCCCATCGCCCCGACCACATCACTGACAAAAATAATACTCGCAACGTCATTCGTACTCCGGCAAATAATAAGCTTCGTATGGAAGATAAGCGCGGGCAAGAGCATATCAAGCTCAGCACCGAATACGGCGGAAAAACCCAACTTAATTTAGGGCATTTGGTTAATCAAGGGCGTGAAAAACGTGGGGATGGTTTTGAACTTCGCACTGACAGTTGGGGCGCCATTCGAGCAGGGAAAGGGCTGTTTATTAGTACCAACTTACGCACCAAAGCCTCTTCTGAACAACTGGATATGCGCGAAGCCAAGCAGCAATTGGATGATGCATTAAACTTAGTGAGCTCACTACGGGAAGCCGCTGACGTTGCAAAAGCCGAATTGGCCGATTTAAACGCCCAGCAAACCTTACTCACCCAATCGATTCATGAACTGCAACAAGCGGCAATGTTACTCAGTTCGCCCGCGGGTATTGCGCTCACGTCCCCAAAAACGGTACAGGCTAACAGTGGCGAAAATATCACTCTGACTGCCAATAAACAGGTCGATATCTCGGTAGGTAAAAAAATCACCTTAGCGGCAGGCAAGGCAATCAGCTTGTTTGCTCACACCCTAGGAATCAAAGCTTTTGCCGCAAAAGGCAAAGTCGAAATTCAAGCACAAAGTGATGAAATGCATCTCACCTCACTCAAAGACATGACCGTCACTAGTACCGGCGGTAAAACCGTCGTTGCCGCTAAAGATGAACTGCTATTGACCTGTGGTGGCGCCTATATTCGTTTAAAAGGCGGGCAGATAGAGTACGGTAGCCCCAATAACCAAACGGTGAAAGCCACTAATTGGGTGGTTGAAGGCCCTGCCTCGATGGATGTCACCCATCCGCAATTTCCACAGTCTATACCGAAACAAACTCTACGTTTTCAACTGAGCTCGTCACCACAAAGCCCTATGAAGGCGCGTGCATTTGAGCCGTATGAGCTGTATGCCAATGGGGCGCTTATCCTAAAAGGTATGAGTGATGCGCAAGGAAATATCCAAATTGACCATGATATTCCCACGGATAGCTATCAACTACATTTACTGAATGGGGATCGTTACGATATCGATGTTCCTCCTACTGAAGAGCAAGATGCAGAACGCGTCGAACCCGTTAATGTCGGTTTTCGATCCAGTGCGCCAAGCCAAGAGCGAGAAAGCTCGCGAATAGGTCAAGCATGGGGGAAAGGGCTTTTCCAATTTATCACTGAATGGAATAAGAGAAAATAATATGTCAGGAAATCAATCTGTAGGATTCCCCGCCTCCGTGCAGTTACCCATCCCGGCAACCGAGCAGAAAATACGCTTACCCGTCTCGACGTGTATGGTGCTGCAAATGACGCCCAGTTGGATCCCTGAGAGTACCAAATATCCGATGAGCTTATTTGTGTATGCCCCACTCGTGAATGGAAAACAAACTTTTGCGGCGGTTGCGGAGGCAATTCGGCATGCTAAGCACAGCATTGAAATTATTACATGGGGTTTCCAGCCCTCCATGTATTTTGAACGTTCAAGGGGAATTAATGAAGGAACATTTCCGACGATTGCAGAGCTTCTTGAACAGAAAGCCAAAGAAGGGGTGAAAGTTCGTATTCTAGTGTGGTTTGATGAACTAGCTAAATTCGGTGAAACCAGTTTGCCAGGTTGGCGATTATCAACCCATTACACGCCGAGGCAAAAAATTGAACTTCCGATGGAAAAGGCTATCGCGGCAGGGTCTAAATTAGACTACGAGTCGGATAAACAATATCAATTTGATAAAGAGTGGCTACATCGTGCGAAAACCAATCAAATTAAAAACTTATCGGTTCGTACACGCTCAATGGCAATAAATAGCCCCTCATCTCGTTTGAGTCAGGTGGCGAAGTTAACCAAACACCAGTTTGGCAGTGATGATGTCGAACTCAGTTTACGTTTGGCGGCTCTGGCGATGGTGCCAACTCATCACCAAAAAGCGGTGTTGATTGATTATGAAGAACCTACTCTCGCGGTTGGCTTTGTGATGGGGCATAACATGCATTCGCAGTATTGGGATGATGATAAACACTCAATTATTCAACATAAAGAGATGTCATGGCTAGGACGTGATGGCCCCACCGCATGGCAAGATACCTCTAACTGTGTGTATGGCGAAGTGTTGTGTGATTTAAGCGACAACTTTGTTTCGGCATGGAAAGAAACTGAAGGCTTGTTTACACACGGCAGTGAAGGTATCCAGCTGACAGAAAGACGTAAAGCAATTTCACGCAGCCAATACACGCCCACTTTAGAGCATGTTGAAGACTTAAATAAGCGTTACACATTTTTAGCTCGAAACCCATTAACACCAACGGCGGGAAAAATTTGTCGCACTCATCCCGAATATGATGAATATGATATTTTAAAGTCCTACGATCACGGTGTTAAACATGCACGTAACTACCTTTATTTTGAAAACCAATATTTCCGCTTATCGTCAATTGCTAAGGATGTGCGCAATATGGTGGAAGTGCGCAATCAATGTTTTGCAGAAGCGGCTGCCACTACCCCTAAACTGCAAGGGCAAAAAATTCCACCGTTCTATTTATTTGTGGTAACAAATTCAACCACAAAAGCAGAGGTGGGTGACTCGAATGAAGTCGGTGGATATCAAACTTACAAGATGCTGGAAACCTTAGGGCGCCGTGATTTGATGCGGGAGCATGCTGCACATCAAGATACGGTGAAGAACGTTATGGAAGCCACAAAAAACGGTTGGGTATTAGCTCCTGTCGATGTGGTAAAACCGGATGATATTCAGGAAGAAACCATTGAGGGGTTTAAGAGCGTGATTTGTACCTTGGTTTCTCCTGATTCTAATCTCTGGCAGTCGGTGTATGTCCACAGCAAGCTAACCTTAGTGGATGACACTTTTTTAATCCAAGGCTCTGCCAATATCAATTTACGCAGTATGGCATTTGATACTGAAATTGCGGTGATACTGCAAGATACGGACATCTTTCCTATTGTTAAACCGTTACGGGAAAAATTGTGGAAAATCCATAAAGGAACGGGGAGTGTTTCCGGTGATTTAACGACGGAGTTCAATGAATGGAAACGAATAATTAGTCTAAATAAGGAATTGAAAGGAGATAAAAAAATGCCTATAGCTCCTTTACTTCCGTTTGAGGATAAAACGATTGGGTTAGAAAATACGGATTAAATTATGCCACCAATTAAACTTAAACCTAATTTATTATTGTGTGTTTTAGTGCTACTTGTTAGCTGCAAGCCTGTAGAAGAAAAAGAGAAAGACATGACTCAAAAAACAGAATCCGACTTAACGTTCACTTGTGTGTATGAAAAAGACACATTACCTCCCGTTGATCCTGAAGCCGACATTTGGTTTAAACAGGCGCGAGAACTTGAAAAGGTCAATAAATCTCAACGGGATTACTCCAAGATAGGTGCACTCTACCGTAAAGCTGCAGAGCGTAATCACCCCAAAGCCATGCTTAACTTAAGTAACTTAATCAGTTATGGGAAAGTACCTCCGATAAACGGAAAAGGCTCAGCTCAAGAGGTATGGGATATTATCCAAAAAATGGCTACATTGGACATTAGCTATGGCTATTACCAAATGGGGCATTATCTTGATACAGGCTATGGTGTTGTAGCTGACCGCACGAAGGCGTTAGACTATTTTCGCCAAGCAGCAGATTTGGGTAACCCTGAAGCCCAATATGTCATTGGGAGAATTTTTGTTACTCAACGTTTATCGGATAGAGATAACCCAGCCTATCGACCTGAAATAGGCAAAAAAATGCTTATTTGCGCAGCCAATCAAGGAAATGGAGATGCAGCATGGCGCTTAGCTACATACTCAGCTAATGTAGAAAACAATTTAAGTAGTGCCTTAAAATATTATCAATTAGCAACGAAAAATGGGCATGAAATGTCTGCTTCGATGTTAGTTGATACTTTTAAAATTAATACAACCTCAAAAGATTATTACTATCTAGCGGTAAAACCGGATCCAGAACGCTCAGCCCGCTATGAAGCAATAGTCAAAGAAATAGATGCCTCTGACGAAACAGCCAAATTCCCCGATATCGATAAAATCGTTCCGCTCCCACCTGCTGAACTCCCTGAATGGGATGGCACGTTTGAATATAAAAAACAACAGGATAATCAATAAAAGGATTTTATCATGCGCGCACTTGTTCGATTAGGTGACAAAACTACTCATGGCGGCGAAGTGATCACCGCTTCTGGTTCGGTGATGTACGGCAAACCGATAGCTTTAGTGGGAGATAAAGTCAGTTGCCCTAAAAAAGGACACGGTGTTAATGCCATTTTACCCGGTTCAACGCGTATTTTAATATCCGGTCGTCAGGCAGCACTCAATGGTTTTCAAACCGAATGTGGCTGTACGCTTATTGCTAGTCTGTCATCGTCGGGTGAGCAATCATGATAAGCTGGAAAACTCCGTCTTTAGATCACCCACCTAAGCCTAAATTACCTCGCTTGATGCTTTGGTTCTTTTTAGTCGTGATTATTGGTGTTATCGGATTTGGCATAGGTGTTTATTTCTCTTCAATTGGGGTATTGTCTAGTGAAGTCAGTAACAACCAAATAATCGCTTTATTTGTTGTTCTTCCGGTGATTGTTATTTTGTTTATTCGTCTATTGGCTTATTCGATAGTGTCATATGACCATCGGCAGTTTACTAATATGCTCGATGATGCACGTCAAGAATGGGGATATTGGGCTAGGAAGCATCTAGGAATTTTAGCGCATACACGATTGACACAATTTGATGAAGAAAAACAAACAAACGTTGTTTTGTCCTCACTGCCTCCGAATAAAGACAATATATTGCAATTAAGCGCCTTCAAATCACTTTCTTTATGGGAGAAACAAGAAATGTCGGTGCAAAAGTTACTTGCCCCCATTGCTGAATATTACCATCAACATTCTCTTACTCAGCCAATTACCCTATATTGGCAAGCTGAAGATAATGAGGCTAGTTGGCAGGCTCTCATTCAGCAGGAAGCCACGCGCTTATCATTAGAGCTTGAATCTGTTGAAACATTACCATATGACTCATTAAGTGAATGGTTGTTAGCACTGTATGAAAATCCCTTTGAACCTAAGTTATACGCTATTTTAGCTTTTCAGTTAGACTCAACGACGAGTGAAGAAGCTGCGAGCCTATTACTTGCACCCCAAGGGTTCTACGAGCGTTTACTCGCGCCTATTAAAGCGAAGCTCCTGCGCCCTATATCTACGGATATAGAGTCATTCCCTGACGCATTGAAAACACAGTGTGAATTCCAGTATTCAGGCGAACAATTAGATGGAATTTGGCACAGTGGCGTAGAGGATAACGATAAAGGGAAGTGTATCGAAAACTATGCACGACAGAATGTGTCTCATTTATCAGAACGCCTTTATGACATTGATACACTTTTAGGCAAAGGCGGTATCGCGCGTCATGTGGTGGCTTTGTCACTGGTGTATGAATATTCACATTACAGTCTTATTACCCATCAAAAGGGGACGCAACTTTTATTGCAACAAATTCAGGTTTAAAGTTTAGTTATGAGAAGACTATTAAATTAGTGATAAAAAGAAATGCGAATTGTCGTTTTAATAAAATAACAACTGCAAAATAAAATCTATTAGATTAAATACTATTAACAGATAGAAAATAACACTCCATTGATTTTATTGAATATGCTGGATTTTTATCAGTGAGGGGGAGAGGTACTATGAAAATATTATTGATTTTAATCTTTATTGCTATAGGTATATTTAATGGTTTTATAGCACTTATCGCACCGGGAATTTCTGCAAGTGGCTCTGGATGTGGGAAAGGTTGTATGGAAAATATATCATCACTAAAAACCACAAGCTTGATATTTCTCATGCTTGCACTCATTACGGCTTTCTTTCCTTCGGAGAAAAACATAAATAAAATTGTTTCAAAAATAAAAATATATCTAGCTAGAATAAAAAGCGGACGATAAATTGACAAAACTATTGTAATGGTTTGTTTTTATTAAAATAGGTGCATCAATGCCTTTCTGATTTAGATCCGAGTAAAAAGGTATCTTCCTAAAAAATAAAACGTGTGAATTCAGAATATCTATGCGGAAAACCACATAGATATTCAACTCGGTACATTTAAGCGTGCTCTAATTCATCTAAGTAATCCGCATACCACTGCATCATTTCTCTTCTTCCTTCCAAATATTGCGCATGATTATAGGTTCCTCGAATAGAGTTTTTATCCTTGTGAGCCAGTTGTGTTTCAACCCACGCACTGTCAAACCCTTTCTTATGTAAGATAGTACTCATTGTGTGGCGAAAGCCATGCCCTGTTGCTTTGCCATCATACCCAATTCGCTTTAAGACCATGTTAGTACTGGCTTCACTCTTTGGTTGATTAATGTTGCAACAACCCGAGCAAACTAATTAATACTGACCAATAAAAGATCAAGCTATTGAATTTTGTAGGTTAGTTATTTGCTCAGCCCTCTTTAGGGGCTGAGTAAGTTATTAACTAGGACCTATAAAAATCATTTTCCAAACCCAAATGCCCCTACATGCCCTTCCCTGTTCACATCCAGATAATCAGCCCACCATTGCACCATCAGTCGTCTTTCCTCAATATGCTCTGCCTTATGAATATAAGCAGCTCTTACTGAGTTACGTTCTTGGTGGCTCATTTGCCTTTCTACTGCATCCTTAGACCATAGCCCTGACTCAATCAACGAACTACAGGCCATTGTTCTAAAACCATGCCCACACACTTCTGTCTTAGTGTCATAGCCCATTACACGTAGTGCGTTGTTTACCGTGTTTTCACTCATTGGTTTTCTAGGATTATGATCCCCGATAAAGATCAGCTCGTGGTTACCGCTGAATTGATAGATCTGCTTTAAGATCTCAATCGCTTGCCGACTTAAAGGGACTAAATGAGGAGTACGCATTTTTGATCCACGATGTGAGTGTTTAACCCCTTCTATCGCTTCGCGTTCAGCAGGGATCGTCCACATGGCATTTTCAAAATCGATTTCTTCCCAACGAGCGAAACGAAGCTCACTGGAACGAATGAAAACTAGCAAGGTAAGTTTGACTGCAAGTTTAGTTAAAGGTCTTCCCTTATAATCATCTATGCGTTGTAAGAACTCAGGTAGGCGTTTAAGCTCTAATGCCGCTCTATGGACTCGTTTACCTGTCGCAACTGCGCCAGCCATATCTTGTGCTGGGTTATAGTCGATTAAACCGCTTTGTACCGCATAACGCATAATAGCTGTCACACGCTGTTGTAAACGTGCCGCCACCTCAAGACGTCCAGACATCTCCACGGCTTTAATTGGTTCGAGGAGATCGCGAGTTTTTAGTTCAGCAATATTACGTTTGCCAATAGCGGCAAAGATATTGTCCTCAAGGCTTTTGAGGACTCGATGGCTATGGACTTCTGACCACTTTTTATTGGTCGCGTGCCAATCGCGAGCTACCTTCTCAAAGGTGTTAAATTCCTTTTGCTGTTCTTCCTTTAATTCTTTCTTGAGCTCTCGAGGATCGATGCCTAAAGCAACTTGCTTTCTGGAAGCATCCCTTCTTTCTCTTGCATCCGCTAAAGAAATTTCAGGGTATACACCAAAGGCCATTAAATGTTGTTTGCCGCCAAAGCGAAAACGGAAGCGCCAATATTTAGAACCATTGGGGTGAATATAAAGAAACAAGCCATCACTGTCTGTCAGTGTATAAGCTTTCTCGTCTGGTTTAGCAGCTCGAACTTTCGTATCGGTTAATGCCATATTCTTTGTCCTCTTCACCCCAGGATGAGTATATAAACGAGATATCTCAGATTACTGTTGATGGCTTCGAGCTATATAGCCAATTATGAGCCTACGCTACAGGTAGCGCCTGCATTGCTCTAACATCAGTAATTCGAGGTAAAATGAGTATACAAACATTATCGAAGCGAAGATATACTCAGTTATATACTCACACGGAGGTTGATGTGGGTTGAGTTAGATTGACATGCATTGACTGAAAACGCGGGAAAAGCCTTGCAAACACTGGATTTTAGATACAAAAAAAGACGTCTGTTGACGTCTCTTGATGTTCTTATGGTGCCGAAGGCCGGACTCGAACCGGCACACCCGAAGGCGGTTGATTTTGAATCAACTGCGTCTACCAATTCCGCCACTCCGGCACGAAGTGATGTGTTTCTTGGAAAACGCTGCCATTATACTTGCCTTGTGCCTACTGGCAACACTTATTCGTGAAGATACGGTTTGTTCGATTAAAAAAAAAGCATATTCCTTAGATCTTATAAAATCACAAGGAAAGCTTCTTTTGTTTATATATCTATTAATGAGTATGTTAACTTCTCCCAAATTATTTTTCTTATCACGAGGCTCTGTGACTGGCGGCAGGTCATTATTTTTGTTAG
Organism: Providencia sp. PROV116; assembly: GCF_028482485.1. Classification (NCBI taxonomy): domain Bacteria; kingdom Pseudomonadati; phylum Pseudomonadota; class Gammaproteobacteria; order Enterobacterales; family Morganellaceae; genus Providencia; species Providencia sp. PROV116. The sequence continues at coordinate 30,805 of NZ_JAMPQO010000022.1, forward strand.
TTTATCTGCAATCTAATGTCAATATTTAAGGTTTAATCATGGGTTTTGTTGGGTGGATAGCAACAGGTATCTTTATTGGCATCTTAATTGGTGTGGTAATGAAGATTTTCGCGAAGAAAAAATAATATGGCTGAAAGGCCATTTGCAAACAATCATATCGGCTGGCTTCCAACATGAAGAAATCATTTCTAAAAGTTCTGTCTGTATCTGCATTATCCTTAGTGTTAATGGCATGTTCAAGTAAGACAGAAAAAGCACCAAAGTTTTTGCAAAGTAATGATATTGAATCCTCTGACTGGCAAGTTTTTGAGGGAGATAGAAGGACTTACGAGCGCGTCGCTAAGATTGTCGATTTATACGCTAATCGCATTTTTAATGAAAGCAATGCACGGGGCATGGCTATCATTGTTATCGATAATAATCAGGCGTTATCGCGTTATTATGGTGAAACCGCACCGGGTAATGGTAAAAAACCTGGTCCAAACTCATTAATTCGCATTGCATCAATTACAAAATTAATGACAAGCGAAATATTAATTAAGCTTGAACAAGATAAGAAACTACTAATTACGGACCCATTACAACAATACGCTTACCATGGCGTTACTGTTCCTGATAATGCCAGCGGGCAACCTATTCGCTTATATCACTTAGCAAGCCATACCAGTGGCTTACCTCGCGAACAACCCGGTGGGAAATGGGGACGTCCTGTTTTTATTTGGCCAACTCAAGATAACCGCTGGACCTGGCTAAAAACAGGTAAGTTAGATGCAACACCGGGAACAGAAGCTTCTTATTCCAACTTAGCGTATGACTTATTGGCAGATGCGATGGTTAAAGCTTCAGGAGTCTCTTACCCTCAGCTATTTAACCACTATGTTACTTCTCCCGCCAAAATGACGAATACCACTTACACCCCCAATAATGCACAATGCGCGCGGTTAATGGAAGGAACGAAACCCAGCCCTTGCCATAACACTCTTGCAGCAGCAGGAAGTGGTGGTGTGTATTCCACCCCTGCAGATATGCAAAAATGGATGCAGCAATTTTTATCGACAGACAGTAACCTAAGAAAAGTCACCGCAGCCCGTGAACAAGGCATCTATTTTCCCCGTGAAAAACTTTTAGAAATTAAAGGGATGGATGTTGCAGGCCATGCTGATGGATTAGGCCTTGGGTGGGTGTATATGAAACCGAAAAATGGCATTCCCGGTATTTACCAAAAAACAGGTGGTGGTGGTGGGTTTAATACCTATATGGCGATGATCCCACAGCAAAACATTGGGGTATTTGTCGTGATGACCCGTAAAGATAACAGTAAATTCAGTAAATTAACGATTGGTGTTAATGAACTAGTTGCCTCATTATCTACTAACCATGCGTATGGGAAACATTGAAGGAGTACCGCCGAAGTGTTACAAACAATGGCGAGTTACACCCCGACCCTAAAACGTGGATTTACCCGCGTTATCACATTAATTGCGACAACAGCCTGAGATATTCAGGCTGTTTTTGATAATTTTACTATCCATTTTTAAAATCAATTCATTCATATTCCCGATAATCTTTTAGCCTTTCATTAACACATGCAGAGCTAAAATGAACACAAAAAATTACTCGATAGCGGCAAACTGTCAAGCTACACAATCCCCTAAAATTAGCCAATTTGAATTGGTTGAAATTTTAAATCGTATTCAAAATCATAATACTAAAAAACCAGAATATATAGAGAGTGAATCTGTTGCTAGCCAATATCCCTATAAGTATTTCGATGGCTCAGAATTACAAGCTATCAAAGCTTGTCGACAAGAAGAAAGACGAATATATCGGGAAAAATGCCAAGCTGCTTTTAAATTTAAACGACAAAATAGTATGAAAGGAGGGATTTTTTCACTTGCTCAGCAATTAGCAAACCGGAGTCGCCAAAATATTTTAGCTATTGATGACCAAAATCATATCTCAGGCGCCAGAAAAAAGTTATTTCAACCGCAAACAAGGATAGTAGCCTTTATCAGTGCATTAGGTTATGCAATAGCTGGTTAATAATAACAGTACTAATCCGCTATTATTCAAGCTATTTCTTAAGTTTATTATCGTTTTATGCAATGCTATAAGCTAATTCAAGGCTAATCTTAATCCCTCTTCTACTTTGTGAATAGGAATTAAAATGCGTATTTCTCCATTTTTTTTACATCATATAACACGGCCCTGTACCACTGAGCAGGGCAAAGTTTCTGAGTTAGTTCTCCAACTTGGAAGAATCTATAACCACCAAAATGCATTCCCTGCCCCGCAAAAACCGACATCCGTAGAAATTGCTCTTAAATCACTCAATTCTCATTCCTTAAAAAACAACCAAAAGAAATTAGAACGAACATCTGAATGGAAAAAAGCTTATCTTGTTCGCCAGTCATATACGGCGAATGGCGGTATTTTTTCTTATGCTCAACAGTTAGCTAATAAAAGTCGATTTAATGTTGTTGGGATCAAAGGCGAATATATCAGTACATCTGCAGATAATAGACAACAACAAGTTTTATTCCGTCCTCAAAATAAACTATTAAGAATTATCAGCAAATTAGGGAATTTATTACTCAGTAAATAACAAGAAAAGAAAAAGGCTGTGATACCCGAAGATACACAGCCTTTAATGACTGATAAAACGTTATTTTCGTTTTACTAATAATACGATACTAACAATTAAAAACAGTAAGCTCGGCAAAATTGCTGCAACAATGGGTGGCACCGAATAAACTAGGCTCCAGTTACCAAACCCTTGGTTAAGCACGTAAAATAAGAACCCACCCACAATACCTGAAATAACACGAACACCCATCGGAACGGTACGCAGCGGCCCAAAAATAAATGAAACTGCCATTAACATCATGACGGCTGCGGATAATGGCGCCAGTATTTTTTTCCACATACTGAGCTCATAAACCGCGGCAACTTGGCCACTTTCTTTTAAGTACGAGACATATTGATATAGGCCACGGATAGAAAGCGAGTCAGCATTCAGTGAAACTATTCCTAGTTTTTCTGGGGTAAGATTGGTTTTCCAATCAACCGTTAATCGCTGTGAACCTGTAATTTTTTTCTCACTACTTAGAATTGACTCGTCCACTTGAGATAATACCCAAAGCTGATTTGTCGAGTCATACTCGCCATTCGCAGCAAACATCACTGACTTCAATTTACGTTGGTCATCAAAACGATACACCGACACATCTTGAATCGATGTCGCATTATTAATCCGCTGAATATGGATAAAATCGTTGGCATCTTTTGCCCACATACCTTCATCTGTCACAACTAATGAATTACCCACGATTTTTTCTGCGCGATAATTTCTTGCCCACTGCTCTCCCGCTGGTGCGATCCACTCACCGATAAACATGGCGACAATGACCAATGGAACCGCCGTTTTCATCACCGATAATGCGATTTGCAAGCGAGTAAAACCAGAAGCTTGCATGACGACTAGCTCACTACGTGAGGCCAGTGCCCCTAACCCCATGAGCGCACCTAACAACGCCGCCATTGGAAAGAAAATATCAATATCTTTTGGAACAGTTAATAAGGTGAATACACCTGCACTCAATGCCGTATAGTCGCCATCGCCCACTTTGCGAAGCTGCTCGACAAATTTAATGATCCCTGCGAGGGAAACGAGCAAAAATAGCGTCACTAAAATCGAATTTAAGATGGTTCGACCGATATACCTATCTAAAACACCAAACATCAGGCAACCCCTTTACTCAATTTAAGACGCATACGGCGCATTGGGACGGTATTCCACGCATTTAGGACTATCGCTAATACCAAATACCCCACATTCACCGCCCACATAGTATACCTTGGGTCAAGGTCGCCCTTATCAGCACTGTTACGCAATGTACTTTGTAATAAAAAGAAAATGAGGTACAGCAACATTGCAGGAAGCATACTGAGTACCCGCCCCTGACGTGGGTTAACCTCGCTTAACGGCACAACCATCAAAGCCATGACGACAACGGAGAAAACAATGGTTAAACGCCAATGAAACTCAGCGTTCACCTCAGGCGTATTTTCAGACCACAGTTGCAGCATATTTTTTTGCTCGACTCGGTCACTACGCGTTTCTGCAGTTTGGTGATCAACAATGGCTTGGTAATTAACAAAGTCAGTTATGCGAAAATCACGCAGTAACGCGGTTCCTTCATAACGAGTACCCTCATTTAAAACAACGACTTGTCGACCATCAGGATCTTCTTTCATATAGCCGCTATCAGCAACCACAACAGAAGGCCGTTGTTCATTAGCGGCGCGTAGTTGTGCAAGAAATACATTCTTGAAGTTGTTACCTTTTACATCACCAATGTACAGCACATAGTTGCCATCTTTAGTGGTTTTAAATTGCCCTTCGACCATTGCAGCTAACCCGGGATTGGCTTTCGCATCAGCCAATACCTGCTCTTGATATTGAGATGACCATGGCAACATCCACGTAATATTAGCAATCGCGACCATCGCGGTAATGACCGCAAGGACTAACGCGGCTTTCACTAAAACACTTTTACCTAAACCGCAGGCATGCATTACCGTGATTTCACTTTCAGTATAAAGTTTACTGTAGGTCATCAAAAGCCCAAGGAATAGGCTCAAAGGTAAGATAAGCTGCGCCATTTCAGGCACACCTAACCCCAGTAAAGGAAGTACTAAGTTTGAGGGAATATTGCCCTGAACCGCAGCGCCAAGAATATCTATCGACTTCTGACTAAAAAAGATTAGCATCAATACAAAAAGTATGGCTAACTGACTTTTCAGGGTTTCCCGTACCAAATATCTAATAATGATCACGCTTATTACGCCTGTGAAAACTTGTCTTTTGGGAAGAAAATGGCTAAGTTCGTTCGATGTCTGCCATTTACTAACATATACTCTAGTTTATTGTATGGCTAGAATGATATAAAAGCATTATCTATACTGATTGAAATATCAGAACATGCTTAATATTCGAGAAACCGGATATACCCGCCATACTTCATGATGTATCGCGATTAACAGCATACAACGTGAGCTATTTCGCGTATAGATGGTTAGTTTAACATAAAGAGTTCATTCTCTATGAGGTAGATCATGCGAAACGCTAATTCTAGCGGGAGCATCGGCCTTTGTCTTTAAGATTCAGGAGAACGCATGGAGTTTAGTGTAAAAAGTGGTAGCCCGGAAAAACAGCGCAGCGCATGCATTGTTGTCGGAGTCTTTGAACCACGCCGTCTGTCCCCAATTGCTGAACAGCTGGACAAAATAAGTGACGGATATATCAGCGCCCTGCTGCGCCGCGGCGAACTTGAGGGTAAAGTGGGGCAATCCCTGCTACTCCATCATGTACCCAACGTTCTGTCTGAACGCATTCTACTTATCGGTTGTGGTAAAGAACGCGAATTAGATGAGCGCCAATTTAAACAAATTATTCAGAAAACCATCAGCACGTTGAATGAAACTGGCTCAATGGAAGCCGTCTGTTTCTTAACTGAATTACACGTCAAAGGTCGCAATAATTACTGGAAAGTGCGCCAAGCCGTCGAAACAGCCAAAGAGTCGCTGTATGTATTTGATCAACTGAAAAGTAATAAGACAGAGCATCGCCGTCCGCTACGCAAACTGGTTTTCAACGTGCCAACTCGCCGTGAATTAACCAGTGGTGAACGTGCTATTTCCCACGGCTTAGCGATTGCTTCAGGTGTTAAAGCGGCGAAAGATTTAAGCAACATGCCACCAAACATCTGTAACGCAGGTTATTTAGCATCTCAAGCTCGTCAATTAGCTGATATTTCAGACAGTAAACTCACCACTCGAGTGATTGGTGAGGAGCAAATGAAAGAACTTGGAATGAATGCCTATCTAGCGGTCGGTCAAGGTTCACAAAATGAATCGCTAATGTCCATTATGGAATATAAAGGAAGTCCAGACCCAGAAAGCAAACCCATCGTTTTACTTGGTAAAGGCCTAACCTTTGACTCCGGCGGTATTTCAATTAAACCATCCGAAGGCATGGATGAAATGAAATACGATATGTGCGGTGCTGCAAGTGTATATGGCGTCATGCGCTTTATCACTGAATTGCAATTGCCAATTAATGTGATTGGGGTTCTTGCTGGCTGTGAAAACATGCCTGGTGGCCGTGCTTATCGCCCAGGTGATATCCTTACTACCATGTCTGGGCAAACCGTTGAAGTCCTCAATACCGATGCCGAAGGCCGTTTAGTTCTGTGTGATGCACTCACCTATGTTGAGCGTTTTGAGCCAGAGCTGGTTATCGATATCGCCACTTTAACAGGGGCTTGTGTGATTGCATTAGGTAGCCATTACACTGGGTTGATGTCAAACCATAATCCACTGGCTCACGAGCTATTAAATGCTTCTGAGCAAGCAGGCGACCGTGCATGGCGTTTACCATTAGCAGATGAATATTTTGACCAAATCACACCAAATTTTGCTGATTTAGCCAATACCGGTGGACGTCCAGCGGGTGCTATCACCGCAGGTTGTTTCTTGTCTCGCTTTGCGACGAAATATAACTGGGCGCACCTTGATATCGCAGGAACTGCTTGGCGTTCAGGTGCCGCGAAGGGAGCCACTGGCCGCCCTGTTTCCATGCTAGCGCAGTTCTTGTTGAACCGTGCAGGCCTTAATGGTGATGAATAACCCGATTTAGCATTTTAGCTGTACATCACTCGTAAAAATATCCCGATGAGCACTTATGCGATTCGGGATATTATTTTTGGCTTTTCGATACACATAGAAGCCATTTTGAGGCAGCAATAAAAAAGGTTATAATTCAACATAGAAATAATTTTGAGCTATGCCACCAAAAAACTTAACCAACACCCCTACAAATTGAAGTATGGCAATTTACGCTATACCCTAAATAATTCAGTTTGTAGGTAGGCGGCAAGCAATTGAGGCCTTGGGAGGCGAAAGCGCGTAGCCAACACCCCTACAAATTGAAGTATGACGGGTATATGAAAAAAGGTACATTTTACCAACTAGAACAGACATCACCACATTCTGAACTTGAAGCCCATGAATGGTTAGCTTGTGAGCTCGCCGCTCAGATGTGGCGCAGTGGAAAGCGTGTTTTGGTTGCTTGCGAAACACAGCTACAAGCAGAAAAGATTGATGAGGCCCTTTGGCAGCGTGATCCACACCAGTTTGTCCCGCATAATTTGGCAGGGGAAGGCCCGCGTTATGGTGCACCGATTGAAATTTGCTGGCCGGCCAAAAGAGGCACAACACCTCGCGATATACTGATTAATTTACAAAATCAGTTCGCAGATTTTGCCACGGCTTTCCATGAAGTGATAGACTTCGTACCTATTGATGAAACTTTAAAACAGTTGGCGCGTGAACGGTATAAAACGTACCGTAGCGTCGGCTTCAATTTGACTATGGCGACGCCGCCAACTTACTGAATACAAAAAGATAATGGAAAAGAAACCAGATAGCCCAATGAATGAGCCCTCGCTCGATAAAACATATAACCCCGCAGAGATTGAGCAGTCACTGTATGCTCACTGGGAGAAAAGCGGTTATTTTAAACCTAATGGGGATACCACCCAAGACAGCTTCTGTGTCGTCATTCCGCCACCGAACGTCACTGGTAGCCTGCACATGGGGCATGCCTTCCAGCAAACTATCATGGATACCATGATCCGCTACCAGCGTATGCAAGGTAAAAATACCTTATGGCAAACGGGAACAGACCATGCGGGTATTGCAACTCAGATGGTCGTTGAGCGAAAAATTGCAGCCGAAGAAGGTAAAAACCGTCACGACTACGGCCGCGATGCGTTCATTGACAAAATCTGGGAATGGAAAGCGGAATCTGGCGGTACAATTTCACAACAAATGCGCCGTTTAGGCGACTCTGTTGATTGGGATCGCGAGCGTTTTACCATGGATGAAGGCTTATCTAAAGCTGTTAAAGAAGCATTCGTTCGTCTCTATAAAGAAAACTTAATTTATCGTGGCAAACGCTTAGTCAACTGGGACCCGAAACTGCACACGGCAATTTCTGACTTAGAAGTTGAAAACCGTGAAGTTAAAGGTTCTATGTGGCACCTGCGCTACCCACTGGCTGACGGTGCAAAAACCGCTGAAGGCAAAGACTACTTAGTGGTCGCGACCACTCGTCCTGAAACCATGCTAGGGGACACTGGTGTTGCAGTTAACCCTGAAGATCCACGCTATAAAGATTTAATTGGCAAAGAAATTATTCTGCCAATCGTTAACCGCCGTATCCCAATTGTGGGTGATGAACACGCCGACATGGAAAAAGGCACCGGCTGTGTGAAAATCACGCCAGCTCATGACTTTAATGACTATGAAGTTGGTAAACGCCATCAGTTAACGATGATTAACATGATGGATTTAGACGGTAACGTTCGTAACGAAGCAGAGGTTTTCGATACCAACGGTAACCCATCTACGGCTTATAGTTGCGAAATGCCAGAAGCGTATCGTGGGATGGAACGTTTCGCGGCTCGTAAAGCTATCGTGGCAGAGTTCGAACAACTTGGCCTGCTGGTTGAAGTAAAACCGCATGACTTAACAGTGCCTTACGGTGACCGTGGTGGCGTGGTTATTGAACCTATGCTAACCGACCAATGGTACGTACGTACCGAGCCTTTAGCTCGTGATGCCATTAAAGCCGTTGAAGATGGCCGTATTCAGTTTGTTCCTCGTCAGTACGAAAACATGTATTTCTCTTGGATGCGTGATATTCAAGACTGGTGTATTTCTCGCCAACTTTGGTGGGGTCACCGCATTCCTGCATGGTATGACGAAAAAGGCAATGTCTATGTGGGTCGTGATGAAGACGAAGTCCGTCGTGAAAACAACTTAGGTGCAGATATCGCTCTGCGTCAAGATGATGACGTACTGGATACGTGGTTCTCTTCCGGTCTGTGGACATTCTCGACTCTCGGCTGGCCAGAAAATACCGATGCACTGAAAACCTTCCATCCAACAGATGTATTGGTCAGTGGCTTCGATATTATTTTCTTCTGGATCGCCCGTATGATCATGATGACCATGCATTTCATCAAAGATGAAAACGGTGAACCACAAGTACCATTTAAAACCGTTTACATGACAGGCTTGATCCGTGATGAAGAAGGCCAAAAAATGTCGAAATCCAAAGGGAACGTTATTGATCCACTGGATATGATTGACGGTATTTCTTTAGAAGACTTACTTGAAAAACGCACTGGCAACATGATGCAGCCGCAATTGGCTGAAAAAATTGCTAAACGTACTCGTAAAGAATATCCAGAAGGCATTGAAGCCCACGGTACTGACGCCCTACGCTTTACTTTAGCGGCATTAGCTTCAACAGGTCGTGATATCAACTGGGATATGAAACGCCTGTCCGGTTACCGTAACTTCTGTAATAAATTATGGAATGCGAGCCGCTTCGTTCTGATGAATACCGAAGGCCAAGATTGCGGCCAAAACGGCGGTGAAATGAGCTTCTCACTCGCTGACCGCTGGATCATGGCACAATTCAACCACACCGTGAAAACCTACCGTGAAGCGCTAGATACTCACCGTTACGATATCGCAGCGGGTATTTTGTATGATTTCACATGGAATGAATTCTGTGACTGGTACTTAGAGCTGTCTAAACCTGCAGTTCATAAAGGTAATGAAGCGCAAGTTCGTGCAGCGCGTTTCACCCTGATCGAAGTGCTGGAAGGCTTACTGCGCCTTGCTCACCCAATCATTCCATTTATCACTGAGACTATCTGGCAACGAGTTAAAGTGGTTAAAGGTATTGACGCTGATACCATTATGTTGCAAGCGTTCCCTGAGTTCGATGCCGCTAAAGTGGATGAACTTGCGCTGAGTGACCTTGAGTGGATCAAAGAAGCGATTATTGCCGTTCGTAACATTCGTGCAGAAATGAATATTTCTCCAGGTAAACCGCTCGATGTGATGCTGCGTGGTGCTTCTGCTGATGCAAAACGCCGTATCGAAGAAAACCAAAACTTTATCAAATCAATGGCGCGTTTAGAAAGCATCCGCGTGCTATCTGAAGGCGAAGAAGCACCGGTTTCTGTCACCAAACTGGTTGGCGGTGCTGAGTTACTGATCCCAATGGCGGGTCTGGTTGATAAAGACGCGGAACTGGCTCGTTTAGATAAAGAGCTGGAAAAAGTGGTGAAAGAAATCGAAACCATTGAAAACAAACTGGCAAACGAAGGTTTTGTGAGCCGTGCGCCTGCTGCCGTTGTTGAAAAAGAGCGTGAACGCTTAACTGCCAATATTGAAGCAAAAGCTAAAATTGAAGCACAAAAAGTGACGATTGCCTCTTTGTAATCATTAAGCTTTAAGTATCTGTCCCTGACTCGTCGTTGATGAGTCAGGGCTTTTTTGTATTAGGGTATTGAAAATATTAAAAATGTGCCAATATCATACATATTGCGACTACCAATGCCGCAATGAAAAATATAATTAATACAAATAAAAGAGATGTTCCCATGACAACAGACACAAACCAAACCGTTAAAGTTCGTTTAATTCAACCTCAAGACAACCCTGGGATCGCCGCCGTTATTCGCGAAGTTTCCGCTGAACATGGCTTAACTGCGGACAAAGGCTTTGCCGTTGCTGACCCTATTTTAGATACCTTATTTGAGGTGTATAGCAAACCGCGCAGTGCTTACTGGGTGGTTGAAATGGATGGCGAAATTGTTGGCGGTGGCGGTGTTTCACAAGTTGCTGGTGGTGATAACGAAACAGCAGAACTACAGAAAATGTATTTATCTTCAGTACTACGCGGCAAAGGCTTAGCGAAGCAAATCGTACTGATGTCTCTGGAGTTCGCTAAACAGCAAGGCTACACCCGTTGCTACCTAGAAACAACCAAAGAGCTCCAAGCGGCCATTAAGTTATATGAAAAATTAGGGTTTGTATTTATTGATGAACCGTTAGGAAATACGGGTCATAGTGACTGTGAAATTCGCATGTTAAAGGCATTATAATTCTACGCTAAACGAAAAAGGATAGTTTTTAGCTATCCTTTTATGCAGTTGCATGATGCGACTAATAATTAATGAACGCGATCTTCAGGGTCGATATCGTCACCGTCTTCGTCGTCATATTCTGCGTCTGGGTCTTCAAAATACGTGCCCCAACCATCATAGTTGATGCCCATTTTCTCAGCCAGTTTCATTAATTGTTCAACTTGCGCATCAATCAGCTCTGCATTTAAGGCGCTTTCACTGATTACATCGCAGCACATCAGGGTTTCACCCGTTTCAATTTCGAGTTCTTCCGCATCAGTGACTTCATAGCCTAGTTTAAAAGCTTCAACAGCTGCTTTTTCTAACAGTGCAAAGTTGTCAGCAGAGAAATGATGCTCAATCGCATACAATGCATCAGGATCGCTGCCATCTTCCAATAATTCTTCGATAATTAAGCGAGTTTCTTCGTACTGCGCATCCAATTCAGCTTTATCTACCATATCCACACCCCTTTTGTTTCTTTGTCGCTCGTCTTTCTTTGCGCCATTCTCCCATACGGTTGACAGTGAAACCATATATTTAAAGATAATTTCTTTTGCGCTGGGGGTTGATTTTGAATTTTTATGAATATAAATTGAATATTAATTCAAAACAAAAAGGCTATCAATTATGAACCCCCTATATAATAAACCTTTTCTAAGGTTACTTGATTTTACTTCTAGCGAAATTCATTCACTTTTAAAACTCTCTTCTTGGTTAAAATCAGAAAAAAAAGCCGGTACAGAACAGCCCCTCCTTTCAGGTAAAAACTTTGCGCTTATTTTTGAAAAAGATTCAACGCGGACACGCTGTGCATTTGAAGTTGGTGCATTTGACCAAGGCGCTAGAGTCACTTATTTAGGGCCTTCTGGTAGCCAAATCGGCCACAAAGAAACCATGAAAGATACCGCTCGAGTATTGGGCAGGATGTATGACGGCATTCAATACCGTGGGTTCGCTCAAAACACAGTAGAACTCTTAGCCGCGCACTCGGGAGTGCCTGTATGGAATGGACTAACTAACGAATTCCATCCCACACAGTTATTAGCCGACCTGCTAACCATTCAAGAGCACCGACCAAATACACCATTATCTGAAATTAAATTTGCCTATTTAGGTGATGCACGCAATAACATGGGGAATTCGATGCTAGAAGCTGCTGCGCTTACAGGTTTAGATTTACGCCTTGTTGCGCCGAAAAGCTGCTGGCCAGAAGAAGAATTAGTGAATACTTGCCAAGCACTGGCTCAAAAAACGGGTGCGAAAATCACACTCACGGAAGATGTCGCCGAAGGTGTTAAAGATGCCGATTTTATCTATACCGACGTGTGGGTATCGATGGGAGAAGCCAAAGAAGTATGGGCACAGCGCATTAATTTATTAAAACCATACCAAGTGAATATGGATGTGATTAAGCTCACTGGCAACCCGAATGTTAAGTTCTTACACTGCTTACCTGCATTCCATAATGAAGACACCACATTGGGAGCGCAACTTGCTAAAGAATTCAATATGTTTGGTGGGTTAGAAGTCACGGAAGAAGTCTTTGAATCTCCTTACAGTATTGTCTTTGATCAAGCAGAAAACCGTTTACATACCATAAAAGCGGTAATGGTGGCGACATTAGCGCCAGAACTTCCTATTAATGTTTTTTAAATTCCTACCCTCAACTCAACCAAATGAGTTGAGGGTAACCTATCATTATGGACGTTCACCTTTCGCCAAACGCTGATTGATACAATCAATAACCGATGGCAAATCCGCTAACGTATCAATCACATAATGAGCACCAGCAGCATACAATTTCTCGGCGGCTTGTTGTTTTAACGAGTTAACCGTATCTACAGTCATCTCTTGATACTCTTCCCATGTTTTACCAAACTCATTACCCGAGATAGACAAACCAACACTCCACATCCCGGCATTACGTCCTTCTTCAATACCAGGAACGGCATCATCCACTTTAATACAAGCTGATACGGAGCCGATACCTAACTCAATCACGTTCTGAAGTGCCATCCAAGGCCCCGGTCGCCCACCCGCGGGAATATCATCGCTCGCGACCCAGTAGTCAGGTTGATAGCCCAACACCTTTGCTGCTGGAACTAACTTCTCCATCACGGCACGAGGGTAACCTGAACAAGAACCAATTTTAATGTTTTGGCTGCGTAATGTAGCAATTGTGTCGACAACTCCAGCGATTGGCGCAGCAAAGTCAACCACTTTAGCAATTTGCAATGGCATAAAGGCCGCATAGATTTTATCGATATCCTCACTACTCATTGAGCGGCCAAACTTCGCGTTCCATAAAGCGTCTACCTCAGGCAATTTACCCAGTGCTTCAATATGCTGCCATTTTCCTAGCCCCATAGGAATGCGCGCTTGAGCCAGTGTGATATCCATATCGAACACAGATTTAAATGCTTCAATGAAAATCTGAGTAGGCGCAAAAGAACCAAAATCAACAGTGGTACCCGCCCAATCAAGAATAACAGCTTCAATACGGTTCATTTCTTTCCCTTATTTTTCCCAGTAAATGGCTTTTTCTATTGCTACCAACAAGGCATCAATGTCTTTTTCATAAACTTCACCAATGTTTCCAATGCGGAAACAATCACTTTGCGAGACCTTGCCCGGATAAATAACAAAGCCTTGTGATTTTAAACTTTGATAAAATTGCTTGAATTGGTAATCAGGCGAATTTGGTGAGTAAAATGCGGTGATAATCGGCGAATGGAGACCATCTTCTAACAATGTGGTAAAACCCAATTGACGCATACCAACCACCAGCTTGTGTTGATTTTGTCGATAACGTTGAAAACGCGCGGCTACGCCACCTTCTTCAGCTAACTCTTTAAGTGCTTGGGCAAATGCTAATACCGTATGGGTTGGAGAAGTAAAACGCCATTTACCATGGAAATCTTCCATACAGCGCCACTGCGCATACAAATCTAGCGATAATGAACGGGAACGCCCTTTACAGACCTCAAGTGCATCAGCACGAGCAATGACAAAAGCAAACCCCGGAACTCCCTGAATACACTTATTTGCCGAACTAATGAGAAAATCAATGTTAAGCTCAGCAATATCCATGGGGATCCCGCCAAAACTGCTCATTGCATCCACGATATAACATTTTTGATACTGTTTCGCTAACTTCGCGATTTTCTCTATCGGGTTTAAAATCCCAGTCGTGGTTTCACAATGTACCATCGCAATATGAGTGATTTGATTATCTTGTTGTAATAACTGCTCGACCCGTTGCAGATCAGGCAAAGCTACTTCACCACAATCATAAACACAATGGGCAACACCTAAGCCTTGGGCCATTTGTGCCATTCGAACACCATAGGCGCCATTACTGATAATCAAAACTTTCTCTTTATCGCCGATAGCACTACCTAAAACAGCTTCAACCGCATAGCTTCCACTTCCTTGAAGTAGTACCGATGAATACCCTGCGTTGGCCGTTGCCAGTGCCACTAATTGTTGGCGAATATGTTGTACAACGCCTAAATTGTAATCATCATCCCATGTGCAGCTATCAAACAACATGGCTTCCTTCACCGTTTTAGATGTCGTGAGCGGTCCCGGTGTTAATAGCAAATAATTATTGTTTGTCATTCAATTCACCTTTGGTCTATACCAGATTGCTATTATAATGGTCGTAGGCGACTCAAAAGGTCAAAGGAAAAGTGTGCGTGAAACAAAAAATTCATATAACTATGTATAATATGATTGAAACAATGATAGGAAATAACCATGAAATTATCAGCGGATGAAACCCCACAATACTTGCTTATCAAAGCCCAATTACAGGAAAGGATTCAAAATGGTTCGTTAAAATGTGGGGATAAACTCCCCTCTGAACGCGAACTTTGCGCCATTTTCAATACTACTCGCGTCACTATTCGCGAAAGTTTGGCGCAGTTAGAATCCAGTGGAGTCATTTACCGCTCTGAACGCCGCGGTTGGTTTGTCACACCTGAGCGCCTCTGGTTAGATCCAACCCAAAATACCAATTTCCATAAACTTTGCCTTGAACAAGGTCGCCAACCGAAGACAGTCTTACTGGATGGAAAAGTCATTCCCGTTCCTCTCGAAGCGATGACATCCTTAAAACTTCAATCATTTGAACAAATTTATTTACTCACCCGCCTACGTTTTGCTGATGACAGACCTGTTTGTTACTGTGAAAACCATTGCTTACCTGCTCGCGTTCCTGAGCTGCTACGTTACGATCTCAATGGCAGCCTAACGGAGGTATACGAAGCCCATTTCAATTTAATTTATACCAGCATGCATTTGTCTTTTTACCCAACAGCAATGCCGGCGCAAGCAGCACAAGCACTGGGGGTTACCGTTGGTCGCCCAGCCCTATTGTTGCAGCGCTTAAACTATGACCAACATGGCCGAATTTTAGATTATGATGTTGAGTACTGGCGTCATGATAGCTTGCGCATCGAAGTCGATACTTTGTGATTATTTCTGCCTATAGAAAATAATTTTAGCTATTTATCTGCATTTCATCTTTCTGTCATATAAACCCGTTAGCGTAAAAAACATCTGGTATATACCAGAATACATTTTACCTTAACAGGAGAAAACCATGAAACGCACCTACTTAGCTGGCCTATTAATGGCAACCCTTTGCTCTACCTCTGTTTTTGCTGCTGATGTTGTGACTGTTTACTCCGCTGATGGGCTTCACGATGGCAACAACAGTTGGTATAAAAATCAGTTCGAAGCATTTACCAAACAAACCGGTATCAAAGTACAGTATGTCGAAAGTGGTTCAGGGGCGATAGTTGAAAGGCTCTCTAAAGAGCGTACCAATCCACAAGCCGATGTGCTGATTACTGTTCCTCCCTTTATTCAACGTGCCGCAAAAAACCAGTTATTAGCTGAATTTACGCCAGAAAATGCAGCAAATATTCCTAATTCCAATCACTATTACACACCGTTAGTCAATAATTACCTGACCTTTATCTATAACGCTAAACTGCTTAAGTCTCCTCCTGAAAATTGGGACTCCCTACTCGATTCTCGCTTTAATAATAAACTGCAATATTCAACACCGGGACAAGCAGGGGACGGCACCGCAGTGATGTTACAAGTTTTCCACAGTTTTAATGGCAAAGATGCAGGGTTTGATTACCTCGGTAAATTGCAGGCTAATAACGTTGGCCCATCGGCCTCCACAGGTAAACTCACCGCACTTGTCAATAAAGGGGAACTGTATGTCGCTAATGGCGACTTACAAATGAATTTATCTCAAATGGCACGTAACCCGAATGTCCAAATTTTCTGGCCAAAAGATGCCAATGGGGAACGTAGTGCACTGGTTTTACCTTATGTTATCGGCTTAGTTAACAACGCCCCTGAAACAGAAAACGGCAAAAAGCTGATTAATTTCCTTTTAGATAAACCCTCACAAAGCCGGGTCAGTGAGCTTTCATGGGGAATGCCTGTTCGTTCAGATATCACACCATCTGATAAGCAATACCACACTGCTGTCCAAATGTTAGACGGTGTGAAAACCTGGCAGCCTAATTGGAATGAAGTTGAAGTTTCCCTATCCGATGATATTTCACGTTGGCAAAAAGTCACTGATGGTGAGTAACTTGTGATGTTGATGAAACGAAAAGCCACTACTGCAATGCAGCAAAACGAGCACTCAGGGATCAAACTCGAGTCTTTGCGGGTGTCCTACCACAACAATGTGGTATTGAAACCCTTGGATCTCACTATCGACCCCGGTGAAATACTCGTCTTAATCGGCCCTTCAGGATCGGGGAAAACCACGGTATTACGTGCTATTGCCGGGTTTGCTCAACCTGATAGCGGGCGCATCTTATTAGGTGATATGGATATCACCCACCTTCCCCCCTACCAACGTGGACTTGGTATGGTTGTACAAAACTACGCATTATTTCCCCACATGAAAGTGGAAGAAAATGTGGCATTTGGCTTACGAGCTCAAAAACGACCTAAAGCACTCATTAATGAGCGAGTCGTTGAAGCCCTTAAAATCGTCGGAATGACGGATTACGCAACCCGCTACCCTCACCAACTTTCAGGAGGTCAGCAACAGCGAGTGGCGATTGCTAGAGCGATTGCCGTAAGGCCTCGTGTTCTGTTACTCGACGAACCACTTTCCGCGCTAGATGCGCAAATTCGCCATAATATGGTTGAAGAAATCGCCCGGTTACACCGTGAACTACCTGATTTAACCATTCTTTATGTGACCCATGACCAAACGGAAGCTCTCGCGCTTGGTGATAAAATTGGCATTATGAAAGATGGCTATTTAGTCGCACATGGTGAGAAAAATGCCTTATATCACTGCCCCCCCAACCGTTTTGCAGCTGAGTTTTTAGGCCGAGCCAATATTCTAGCCGCGACAGCACTTGGCTTTTCAACAACTCCCGGAAAAGTAAATGTCAGTTGTGGTGGAACATTGCTGGAAGCTCATACATTAGGTATGCGAGCTGGCACCCACAAATGGGTGTGTATCCGCCCACAACACATTACGCTAGTACAAAACGCCAATACCACCAATCAATTACAAGCCACATTAACGTCTATTCGTTGGCAGGGGGATTTAACGCATTTAATTTGTGATGTTGCGGGTGAAACCGTGAGTGTTGCCATCACCCATTTGGCCTCACCGCCCAAAATCGGCGATAAACTCACCTTATGGTTTTCACCAGCTGATACCGTTTTAATTGAGGAATAACATGTCACATATTAGCGTGCCAAAAGGTTCATCAATAACGATAAAGCCCATTTATTGGATATTACCGCCATTACTGGTGTTAGCTACGCTGTTTTTTTATCCCTTATTGTTGATAGCGCAACAAGCACTACAAAATGAGGCGGGAAAATGGGGGTTAGACGCATTTTGGCAACTTATTGAGTCAAAGCGCTTTATTAATGGGTTATGGAACACACTCTACATCGCCATTTTGGCCACTTTAGGTTGCCTTGTGATAGGTAGTATCTTATCACTGATCTTAGTGTTTATTCCTTTCCCGGGAAGTCGTTTTATCACGCAAGTGATTGATACTTTTATTGCTCTACCGACCTTTTTGATTACACTCGCTTTTACCTTCATTTATGGTTCTGCAGGGCTACTCAATGGCACCTTGATGGCATTGTTTGATTTCGAATTGCCGCCCGTTGAGTTCCTTTATTCAATTCATGGCGTGATCTTAGCAGAAATTACCGTTTTTACCCCTTTGGTGATGCGTCCCCTTATGGCGGCACTGCGCCAAATCGACAAGAGCCAATTAGAAGCCGCCAGTATTTTAGGCGCACATCCTGCACGGGTTATCGCGCAAGTTATTTTCCCTGCAGCACTTCCCGCTCTATTAGCAGGGGGTAGCCTGTGCCTGCTGTTAACCACCAATGAATTTGGCATCGTACTGTTTATCGGGGCGAAAGGCGTCAATACCTTACCGATGATGGTCTATAGCAAGGCAATATTAGAGTCAGATTATGCCGTAGCATGCATGATTGCCTTAATTAACATCTTGCTTTCACTCGGGTTATTTTTTCTCTACAGAATGGCAACCACTCGTCTTGGGGTAAGGAATTAATTATGTTGATTTGGTCTAAAAAAGGACGAGTTACTGCTACTATCATTGCCATCAGCTTATTTAGTTTATTGTTTTTACTGCCTTTAGTGATGATTTTAATGTCGAGTTTCAGCCGCCAATGGAATGGCATTTTGCCTTCAGGCTTTACTTTTGAACATTTTGTGAACGCATTTAGTGGGCCAGCTTGGGACGCCATGTTATCCAGCCTAGTGGTTGGTTTTAGTGCCAGTCTATTTGCGCTGTTTTGTGGGCTTTGGGCTGCGTTAGCATTAAGAAGACACAGTGGGAAAATACAAAAGTGGCTGAGTATTGCATTTTACCTCCCCAGCGCCATTCCTTCTGTTTCTATCGGGCTTGGGATCCTTGTGGCATTCAGCCAAGGCTATTTACAGATGAACGGCACCTTTTGGATTGTATTTAGTGCCCATTTTGTGTTGATTTCGGCTTTTACTTTTAGCAATGTTTCCACTGGCTTAGCACGTATTTCTCCCGATATAGAAAACGTAGCTTTTAGCTTAGGCGCTTCCCCTTGGTATCGTTTATGCCATGTGACCTTACCACTCTTGATGCCATGGATGATTTCAGCATTAGCATTAAGCCTCTCACTGTCTTTAGGGGAACTTGGCGCCACGATGATGTTATATCCCCCCGGCTGGGCGACATTACCTGTTTCAATTTTCAGTTTAACCGATAGAGGAAATATTGCAGATGGTTCGGCACTAACGATTGTATTAGTTTCGATTACATTATTACTAATGATGAAATTAGAGAAAGTAGCGAAAAGACTCGGGCAAAAATAAACCTTGTCATGCTAAATAGCCAAGTAAACCCTGCCTACTGGGCTATTTAGCTACTTGTATGCTATTCCCACATATACTTATCTTTTTTTGTCCAGCCTTTGGATACCATGCATTCCAAGTAATAATTATTACGGGTGTCTTCATTGACATCAATCACATAGCTTTCCATAACTGGTGTTTGTTCTTTATAAGTTTTGTCTTTGCCACAATCATCATCTTTTTTGCATTTTTTTTCGACATAAGACATAACAGAGCGCTGCGCAACTTCATTTTTGATTGGGTACAAATGAAGGGCTTCAGGTTTACAAACTGCATTCGCCTCAGCTTGAGTGAATTTTGAACCGCCGGAAACAGGTACCCAAACAGATGAACAGCCAGAGAGAAGGAATGCCAATAGAATAAAAAGTCGTGATTTCATAATGATCATATTTAATTAAAAAGAAAAATTATCTTACTCGCACATAAAATAAGTGTAAATAAATGTACTGTATATTCAATCATGTGATTTAATTTTGGTTTAAAAAACACCAATACTCAGCGCATTCCCTATTGAGAGATACTATTTCTCCCATTTTTCAGTTAGTTCAAATATTAACCAAAACGCAAAAATAAAAAAAATGTATTTTTCTTTATGCAAACGCTTGCGTCATGGAATCAGATGCGTATAATGCGCCACAATTTGCCGGGAGAAACCATGAACGTTGCTGCTCTATTTTTTACAGAGAACACCTCCACTGCACTGCCTTCTGGCGGTCTGGACAGCCTGTTTTTCCCCTTCTTATTTATAAAAAAGCCCCTCAATGAGGGGCTTTTTTTTGGCCTATAGACCTAATATGTCTTGCTGACACAGGAGAACAACAATGCCGAACCCTTTATACCACCGCGATATCATCTCGATTAATGATTTAAACCGTTCAGATCTTGAATTAGTACTTAACGTCGCTGCTTCATTAAAAAAGCAGCCACAACCCGAGTTCCTAAAACATAAAGTTATCGCAAGTTGTTTCTTTGAGGCCTCGACACGCACGCGCTTGTCATTTGAAACAGCTATCCACCGTTTAGGCGCTTCTGTTGTTGGCTTTTCTGACAGCACCAACACCTCCCTCGGTAAAAAAGGGGAAACATTGGCCGATACTATCTCTGTTATCAGCCAATATGTGGATGCTATCGTCATGCGCCATCCGCAAGAAGGTGCCGCTCGCCTCGCTAGCCAGTTTGCAGGCCATATTCCTGTCATTAATGCAGGCGATGGCTCGAACCAGCATCCAACGCAAACATTACTCGACTTGTTTACTATCCAAGAAACGCAAGGCCGTTTAGAGAACCTACAAATTGCCATGGTTGGTGACTTAAAATATGGTAGAACCGTGCATTCTCTTACACAAGCACTGTCTAAATTTGAAGGTAATCACTTCTACTTTATTGCTCCCGAAGCGCTTTCAATGCCAAACCATATTCTGCACATCTTAGAAGAAAAAGGCGCAACCTACAGCCTGCACAATAACATTGATGAAG
Organism: Providencia sp. PROV116; assembly: GCF_028482485.1. Taxonomy (NCBI): domain Bacteria; kingdom Pseudomonadati; phylum Pseudomonadota; class Gammaproteobacteria; order Enterobacterales; family Morganellaceae; genus Providencia; species Providencia sp. PROV116. The sequence goes on from NZ_JAMPQO010000022.1 coordinate 51,772, forward strand.
TGATGCCAGAACTCGACATTCTGTATATGACTCGCGTACAAAAAGAGCGTCTCGACCCTTCTGAATACGCGAATGTGAAAGCCCAATTTATTTTAAGTGCCGCTGACCTGCATTGTGCAAAACCGAATTTAAAAGTCTTACATCCATTACCTCGAGTTGATGAAATCGCGGTTGATGTAGATAGCACCCCATATGCTTATTATTTTCAACAAGCAGGCAATGGGATTTATGCAAGGCAAGCATTGCTATCACTAGTTTTAAATAAAGAATTGGCTATCTGAGGAGGAAATCATCATGACACACGACCATAAATTACAAGTTGAAGCAATCAGCCACGGTACAGTGATTGACCACATTCCTGCTCAAATTGGCTTCAAATTACTCAAACTGTTCAAACTGACCAAAACGGATGAGCGCATCACCATTGGTTTAAATTTACCTTCAAGCAACTTAGGCAAGAAAGATATTATCAAAATTGAAAATACCTTTTTAACTCCTGAGCAAGCTAACCAATTAGCTATGTATGCCCCTGAAGCCACTGTGAATCGCATTGAAGATTACCAAGTGGTCGAAAAGCTTGAACTCACACTGCCTCAGTATATCGACAATGTGTTAATTTGCCCAAATAGCAACTGTATTAGCCATAATGAGCCCGTATCAAGCAGTTTCCGAGTGAAAAAAATCGGCAAAGAAGTCGCACTGACGTGTAAATTCTGCGAAAAAGAGTTCGATAGAGACGCTGTGATCAATAACCAGTAAGTTGTTTTTGCGTAGACTGCGGTGTTGTCTAGGTGCAATCCATGTTTATAATAGCGCCTAATACCCCATAAAGTTATACTCAAAGTCACACCAAGCCACAAACACTGCTGTGGCTTGCCACATGATGAGTATTTTCTCTTTACGTGATGAAACGGAGTAGTTATGTCATACGAAATCAATACAGAAAACGCACCAGCAGCGATCGGTCCTTACGTTCAAGGCGTAGATTTGGGTAGTATGGTTATCACATCAGGTCAAATCCCTGTTGACCCTAAAACCGGTGAAGTGCCTGAAGATATCGCAGCACAAACTCGCCAATCACTGGCTAACGTAAAAGCAATTTTAGAAAAAGCTGGCTTAAGTGCGGCTAATATCGTGAAAACAACGGTATTTGTAAAAGATTTAAATGACTTCGCGACAGTGAATGCCACCTATGAAGAGTTTTTCAAGCAACATAATGCACCATTCCCAGCTCGCTCTTGTGTTGAAGTTGCTCGTCTGCCAAAAGACGTAAAAATTGAAATCGAAGCAATCGCAGTACGTAAATAACGATTAGTTCGAGCCAAACACCCCATGCTTTGAGTGGGGTGTCTTTATTTTTCCCGCTGATTTTGTCACCCCAAACGTATTACCGTCCTCATAAAACTTCCCGATTGTACACTATAACTCTACTTTTCCCGTTTTCCGCTGATGGAAATTCGATTACATACACTTTATTTGCATTATTAAAATGAATCCTAGTAACTGAAAAGATTTATTTCCTCTGCGCTTTTGATCTTCATACAAATTATTTTTTTCTTTGTTTTAAATCAAATGTTGGCGATCTAAATAAAAGCAATATCCCACATATTGTGCTTTAATTACACCAATTGACACAACATATAGTATTTATTCACATTTTATCCACAGATTAGTACCCGTGATAAACATGGCGAATAGCTGAAGTCGTATTGTGGATAACTTAACAAGGAGAATGCCCGTGGGAACGGTTGTTATTAAAAGAGATGGTTGTCAGGTCAGTTTTGACCTTCCACGAATTCAGGAAGCCGTTAAACGCGCAGCGGCTGCTGTGAATGTTAAGGATGACGATTATTGTCTTCAGGTTGCTTCTGTCGTCACAGAACAACTTTGCAGCCGTGACCGAGTGGATATCGCTGACATTCAAGATGCGGTTGAAGACCAACTAATGGCCGGGCCTTATAAAGACTTAGCTCGTGCTTATATTGAATATCGCCACGATAGAGACAGCGAACGTGAAAAACGCAGCCAATTGACTCATGACATTCGTGGGCTAATCGAACAAAGTAACGTCTCTTTACTCAATGAAAATGCCAATAAAGACAGTAAAGTGATCCCGACACAACGCGATTTACTCGCGGGTATTGTCGCTAAACACTATGCAAAACAGCATATTTTACCAAGAGATGTCGTTATCGCACACGAACGCGGTGAAATTCACTATCATGACCTCGACTATGCTCCCTTCTTTCCAATGTTTAACTGTATGTTAATTGACCTTGAAGGCATGTTAACTAACGGGTTTAAAATGGGAAATGCCGAAATAGAGCCGCCAAAGTCTATTTCAACCGCAACAGCCGTTACTGCACAAATTATTGCCCAAGTTGCAAGCCATATTTATGGGGGCACAACCATTAACCGTATTGACGAAATTTTAGCGCCATATGTGGCAATTAGCTTCGAAAAACACCTAAAAGTCGCCAAAGAATGGGGAATTGCAGACGCAGAGGGTTATGCACACAGCCGCACCGATAAAGAGTGTTATGACGCCTTTCAATCTTTAGAGTATGAAGTTAATACACTTCACACTGCGAATGGCCAAACCCCATTTGTTACCTTTGGTTTTGGCCTTGGAACCTCTAAAGAAGCACGATTAATTCAGCAATCTATTCTGAAAAACCGCATTGCGGGCCTTGGCAAAAATCGTAAAACGGCGGTTTTCCCTAAGCTCGTATTCGCAATTAAAGATGGCCTAAACCATAAATTAGGTGACCCTAATTACGACATAAAACAACTCGCTTTAGAGTGTGCCAGTAAGCGCATGTACCCCGATATTCTTAACTACGACCGTGTCGTTGATGTTACTGGATCATTTAAAACGCCGATGGGCTGCCGCAGTTTCTTGGGTATCTATGAGGAAAATGGGCAACAAATTCACGATGGGCGCAACAATTTAGGCGTTATTAGCCTCAATTTGCCTCGTATTGCTATCGAAGCACAGGGCAGCGAAGATGCGTTTTGGGCATTACTGGATGAACGTTTAGCCATTGCCAAAAAAGCCTTAATGACTCGCATTGCCCGTTTAGAAACCGTAAAAGCGCGTGTTGCCCCAATTTTGTATATGGAAGGCGCCTGCGGAGTTCGCTTAAAAGCGGATGACAACGTTGCTGAGATCTTCAAAAATGGTCGCGCGTCCATTTCGTTAGGTTACATTGGGTTGCATGAAACCATCAATGCACTTTTTGGCACACAGACCCATGTCTATGATGACGAAAAATTACGTGAAAAAGCCGTCGAAATTGTCAATCACTTACGCCAAGCCACCGATGAATGGAAAGCCCAAACAGGCTATGGTTTCAGTTTATACAGCACACCAAGTGAAAACCTATGTGACCGCTTCTGCCGTCTCGATACCGCTGAATTTGGTGTGATACAAGGTGTTACCGACAAAGGTTACTATACAAACAGCTTCCATCTAGATGTTGAAAAACAGGTGAATCCTTACGATAAAATTGATTTTGAAGCGCCTTACCCTGCACTCGCGAATGGCGGTTTTATTTGTTATGGCGAATATCCAAACTTACAACATAATGTTAGAGCCTTAGAAGACGTGTGGGACTACAGCTATCAACATGTGCCTTATTATGGTACTAACACACCCATTGATGAGTGTTATGAATGCGGTTTTTCCGGTGAGTTTTCCTGCACCAGCAAAGGCTTTACCTGCCCTGCTTGTGGTAATCATGATACTAACCGAGTTTCGGTTATCCGCCGTGTGTGTGGCTATTTAGGCAGCCCAGATGCAAGACCATTTAATGCAGGTAAACAAGAAGAAGTAAAACGCCGTATTAAGCATTTAGGTAACGGTCAAATAGGTTAATACTATGAATTATCACCAATATTATCCTGTTGATGTCGTCAATGGCCCCGGAACTCGCTGTACACTGTTTGTGGCAGGGTGTGTTCATCAATGCCGTGGTTGTTACAATCAAAGCACATGGCGAGTAGATTCAGGTGTGCCATTCACCCAAGAAATGGAAGATCAAATTATCCAAGATTTGCAAGACACGCGTATTCGTCGACAGGGTTTGTCCCTGTCGGGCGGAGACCCGCTACACCCAGCCAACTTGCCTGCGGTGCTCAAGTTGGTTAAACGCGTAAAAGCCGTTTGCCCAGATAAGGATATTTGGTTATGGACAGGATACATATTGAGTGATTTGACGCTTGAACAACAAAAAGTGGTGAGTTTAGTTAATACCGTAATTGACGGTAAATTTGAACAGGATTTACATGACCCACGCTTAATTTGGCGCGGTAGCTCCAATCAAGTGATCCACAAATTGCGTTAAATTTGGCATTCCCAATGTAGTTTGGTACCAAAACCTAATTTGTTATCGACCATTTTGACATTCCGCAAGTGAAGCTGCCAAACAGGCAGTTTCGCTACTAATGCCACAGGGAAACGACGACAGTAAAAACCGCGGGCAAGCCGTTCTTCCTCACCTTCTAATATTTTAATTTCACCTGTAAATTGAATACCTTGTATTGCATTAACGGCTTTGGTTTGCGCTGATATTGTGCCAGCCACTTGCGGGTTAGCCACCATCAATTGCCCATGCCTTGAATTCGCGTCTGTCATTAAAACCAGGCACATCGTTTTCGCATCAAATGCATAGTAACAACTGGCAGGCCAGATATCATTGTTATGGTAAGTAAAAAGAGAGAAAACGTGTTGGCGGGCAATATAGCGCTGGATGTGCTTTAAAGTTTGTTCAGGCGTCATAGCGGTTTCCATGTAAACCCGTTCAGAACAAGCTTTTGGGGGATTCCCCTTAAGCTTGCTTAAACCGTTCTGAACGTAGGTATAAAATTCGCTATTACTATACTCTAACTAGCTGAAATATTAACCTAAATATTTTTAGGCCTATACGCCAACTAAATTCGAGTCTTTACTCTAAATAATTCGAGTTGTAGCTAGGCGGCAAGTGAACGAGGCGCTAGGAGCATACATAAGTATGTGACTAGTGCGAATGAACGCGGCCAACAACGCTACGGCTCGAAGTATGACAAGTAAATATGATGAATAGGGTTATTTATAGATAGCCGCGGTACCATTCATTGAGTTTTCACCACCAGCAGAAATCACACGGAATGAAGTTGCACCAGCTTCATCAGCTTTTTTGGCTAATTGTGCGGTCAGGTCATTGACACTCACTGCACCTGTTACTGAGACATAACCCGCAGCTGGCTGACTAGTATGTTGAACTTCTTCAGCAGCCATTGAACCGAATGATGCAGCACCTAAAGCTAAAGCAGCAGCAAATAATGTTGATTTTTTCATTGTATATTCCTTCTTGTAAACTTGATTTTTAGTTGGGATTTTTACTGTCCCTCTGTGATATGGATCATATTATGCGCTTTAGTTTGAAAAGAAAATTAGCTAATTTTGCTATAGTTATTCAAATAATTTGAATCATAACTTAGATTGAGGTTACAAATTTGTGACAGTTTCATATCATTTTTTATTTAAATTTTAATATGTTATAAATATCTTACTTAACGAATATATTCGTTGTTCACCCAATATTTTTCCCTTATAAATCAGCACAGAATGATAAAAACAACACTAAATAATAGCCAATTAGAACAAAATGACTGGTATCTTTACTTGGTGAGAGAGAAAAATAACGCCTTGTATTGTGGTATCACCACCAATGTGCAACGTCGTTTTGAGCAACATAAAGCAGGAACAGGGGCAAAAGCATTGAAAGGGAAAATGCCACTGACATTAGCATTCTCGTGTTTTATTGGTTCTCGTTCAGCAGCGTCGAAAATAGAATATCAAGTTAAGCAACTGAATAAAAAAACAAAAGAAAGGCTGGTCATAGACCAGCCCGATGACTTAGTTAACTACTTAGCTAACTATAAATTATTGAAGTGTGAAGAGTAAGTCACCAAACCTTGGTGTTCTCCAATTTCACCATTCTCTAAGCCACAAACCAAAAAATGAGCTTGTTGTTCAGGCCATTGGCAGCTTATACCGTGACTTGCAGCGGGTTCAAAACCGAAGCGCGAATAGTAGCGTTCATCCCCCAGTACAACGACTGCACCATAACCAAACTCATTAAGGCTATCTAACCCTTCATAGACCAGTTTTTCTGCAATCCCTTGGCCTTGATGCGCTTTATTTACCGCTAATGGTGCAAGGCCAACCCATTGCACGTCTTCATCGTTAACGTCGACAGGCGTGAAGCCTACATAGCCAATCACTTCACCATCATCATTTGTTGCCACAACCCCGAGAGTTAGCAAACCATCCTCACGTAAATGTTGAACAAGATTAGCTTCTGCTTCAGTTGGAAACGTTTCACGCAATAATTTATCAATACCCATTGCGTCGACAGGGATTTCAACTCGAATTAGCATGAAGTTAACGCAGGCGACTTATGCTCTACGTCCTCACTTTCATGCACGGTTTTAATTACATCAGCCAATTGTAATAAAGCAAAACGCAACGGAGCTGGCATATTTTCGAGTTCAAAAGCATCCATTAAGTTTTTCACATAGAGGCCAAGCTCTGTATCCCCTTCAATCACCAACCTACGTTGGAAAAAGAGCGTATCAGGGTCTTCTTTACGCGCGGCGATCAGTACTAGATCATTCGCATTACCACTCACACTAACATCAGCCTCTGCATGCTGTTTGACGGACAGTTGGCCGCCTTGCAAACTGATAAACCAGACTAACGCTAAGTCACGAACTTCAACCTTTAGCCATTTGTCTTCGAGAAAATCAAGTTCCCCTTCTTTCACTGATTCACGAAATTGCCAGCTTAGTAATTGCTCAAGAACTTGGCGCTGCAATGCGAATGGGGTTACTTTTAAAGGCAGTTTCAAAAATGAAGGGCCTTTCGTGATGAGTTGAGAACGAATTTTACCTAACACAGTACTGACTCCCGTAGTAATTGTCTGCCCGTTTTCGTGTAACTACTTAACAGCAGTAGCAGCTCGAATTATTTAGGGTAACATATTGCATATTTAGACGATTAAATTTTCGACGCTAATAACCCCATTTATTGAAGCCATTAACCTAACATTTGACTCACGATAAGTTATCTTGCCAAAAAATGTTATTATTGGCTTGATCCTATATCAATTTTTGCCCATCCCGCCAATATTTATTTCTCACTTCCCATGGATAAAAAATCATCCCTAATTACCTATCCGTTCCAATAAACGATCAAAAACTAGTCATAGATAATTCATATACCCTATTTATAAAACTTATCCTCTTTCATTTGGTAAAGTTGCTTTATTACCCACCAGCCCCCTTATTTCCCTAACGACCTTAATTAACGAATACTGATATCCATTAACAATTTCTCTGCTCTAAATCAAAATCTATAACAGTTCTGTTGACTAGAATGTCAGCTGTTAAATTTTACACAGGGATAGGACAATGGAATTACTCTGCCCCGCAGGGAATTTGCCCGCTTTAAAAGCGGCGGTCGATAACGGCGCTGATGCCGTTTATATTGGACTAAAAAATGATACCAATGCACGGCATTTCGCAGGACTTAATTTTACTGAAAAAAAACTGCATGAAGCTGAGCGTTATATCCATAACCGTAAACGAAAATTACATATTGCGATTAATACGTTTGCACATCCTAATGGTTACGAACGTTGGCAAAACTCCGTCGATCTTGCCGCAGATCTTGGTGCTGATGCCTTGATCTTAGCCGATATTGCCATGTTAGAGTACGCTGCAAATAAATACCCGCATATTGAAAGGCACGTTTCTGTCCAAGCCTCAGCGACCAATACTGAAGCCATCCGCTTCTATGAACGTAATTTCCAAGTTCACCGCGTTGTCCTTCCACGTGTGCTATCTATTCACCAAGTGAAACAATTAGCCAAAAATAGCCCTGTGCCACTGGAAGTGTTCGCTTTTGGTAGTTTATGTATCATGGCTGAAGGGCGCTGCTATCTGTCTTCATATCTCACAGGTGAGTCACCAAATACGGTAGGCGCATGCTCTCCAGCCCGTTTTGTTCGTTGGCAACAAACGGAGGAAGGAATGGAATCACGCCTCAATAATGTGTTGATAGACCGTTACCAAAAAGATGAAAATGCAGGCTACCCAACGCTATGTAAAGGACGTTATCTTGTCGATGAACAGAAATATCATGTCCTTGAAGAGCCTACCAGCCTCAACACCATTGAATTATTACCTGAACTGATAGCAGCAAATATTGCCTCTGTCAAAATTGAAGGCCGCCAGCGCAGTCCTGCTTATGTGACTGAAGTGACGCGTATTTGGCGCCAAGCCATCGACCGCTTTAAATCCAACCCTAACAACTTTGTCACTGACCCGAAATGGCTAAAAGCGTTAGGTGGGCTGTCTGAAGGAAGCCAAACCACATTGGGTGCCTATCATCGTAAATGGCAGTAATTTAAAAGGTAAATATCATGCAGTACTCGTTAGGATCTATTCTTTATTACTGGCCAAAACAAACGCTGGAAGATTTTTATCAACACGCCATGCAAAGTGACGCTGATATTATTTATCTCGGTGAGACTGTGTGTAGTAAACGCCGAGAAATGAAGCCCAATGACTGGATAGAACTCGCACAACAACTGGCCAAGAGCGGCAAACAAATTGTTCTGAGTACCCTTGCTCTTCTTCAAGCTCCTTCCGAACTTAAAGAAATCAGCAAGTTAGTTGATAATGGCGAGTTTCTCGTTGAAGCCCATGATTTTGGTGTGATCAACATGTTAGTCGAAAGAAACCTTCCTTTTGTCGCTGGTCACGGTTTGAATTGCTATAACGCACAAACCTTAAATATTCTCTTACGCCAAGGTATGGTGCGCTGGTGTATGCCTGTAGAGTTATCGCGTGACTGGCTGGTTAATTTGCTAAATCAGTGCGATGACATAGGTATTCGTGGCAAATTTGATGTTGAAGTAATGAGCTACGGTCACTTACCACTTGCCTATTCCGCACGCTGCTTTACTGCGCGCTCTGAAAATAAGCAAAAAGACGAATGCGAAACTTGTTGTATAAACTACCCACAAGGGCGCAAGGTGCTTTCTCAGGAACATCAGCAGGTGTTTACGTTGAATGGTATTCAAACGCTCAGTGGTGCTTGCTATAACCTTGGCAATGACCTGTATTCAATGCATGACCTTGTGGATATTGTACGCATATCCCCTGAAGGTATTGAGTCACTTGAGATATTCAAGCAATTTAAAGCGAATGAAAATGGGGATATTCCATTGAATATTTCAGATAAAAATTGCAATGGTTATTGGCGACAAATTGCAGGATTGTCGATGGTGCCTTAAATCAATTACCCACCTTATAACCACCTATCCTCAGGTACAATGCATTTGCATTACACTGAGGATAGACTGGAAAGTTTTGAGGTAAATAAAATGATTGATATAGACCCAAGCACCGTGTCTTTACGTGCAAAATCCCACCTTACCGAATGCAGCCAAACAACTATCCCTGCGGCTATACGTGATGCCTATCAAGTATTTGCCTCAATGCTAAGTACAGGTAGCCCTCCTGATGACTGGGAAACCTTAAGCCAAGAAGCAAAAATGGCAACAAAAGCCGTTGATCTCAACTCAGCAATAGGTTTCCTACTCAAAAATAACGGTTAATGCCGATGCCTGCGCCAACGGTTAAACATATGGCTAATATGGCGTAATTCTCCATCTCGCAGCATACCAATGAATACCCCAATAACCGTGTAAATAACGCCTAAAATCAACATCATCACGATATCCATAAGTACATCACTAAACGGTAATCCCATTTGGTTAAGGCCTGCCATGGCGTTTGTAGCCCATGTAGATGGTAATGCAGAGGCAATCATACGTACCCAATCAGGCATCGCCTGTAGTGGCCAAATCGTGCCTGACATATAAAACACCGGGGTGGTAATAAATGCCAAAGTTAAGTAAATCATTTCAACACTGCGCAAACATTCCGTCACTAACTTGCCAAGCCCTAAAACAGCCAATAGGAATGGGAACGTGAACATCCAAATCACATACAATGGCGCTTCTTGTCGGTAGCCCAATACCCATGGCCAAAGCGCGAAAAATACAGTGGATAAAAATAACCAGATCGGAATTAAAGCAGATAACGCCCCTAAATAAACGGCTAATGGCGGCTTTCCTTTAGGTGTAGAACGCACCGCGATACTGACTCGTACACAGGCAATAAGTAAGGAGTGCTGCAATAACATCACCAATAAGCCAGGAAAAACGATCGCTGCAAAGCTGATCCCTGGGTTATACAATGGCTCAGTTTCACTGCGGATAGGGGTAATAATCACTTTGGCCTGCTCTTGGCTATAACCTGCTTTAGTGAGTAATTGGGTGTTATAAGCATTGAGCAGGGTTTGGTAGGCTTTTGATAACTCTTGCTGAATTTGCCCACTCGCTAGCCGGTTGGTTCCATCTCCATACACTGGCACCGTGATATTTTTACCGCTCAGTAAATGTTGTTGGAAATCCGTTGGAATGATAATTATCGCGAATAGTTTTCTCGCGATCATATCTTGACGTGCTTGAGCAAGGTTATCATAACTTTGCAATTCCACTTTCGGTGTCGCATCGAGGTCACGGATTAACTCGCGGCTTGCTGTGCTGTGATCCATATCAATCACAGCAACAGGTAAATCCCAAAGAACAGGCTTTGCATAAACTAAGCTCATGACGCACAGAGAAACCAACAATAATAGCCACATCGGTTTTTCCAACATTCCCAGTAGCACTTTACGAAAGGTTGCAAAATAGATAGTCATCAGACAACCCCTCCTTGGTTTTCTAACCGTTTGACTAAACGCTTACGAATTAAAAAGCCAATTACAAATGGGTAAATCAATAAAAATAGACACACTTGAACAATGCGAGCAAAGGAAATCTCCCGCAAGAAAATATCAAACATGGCATTTAATGTATGTGTAAGTGGTTCAATATTCGAAATAATTTGTGCAGGCAATATCATTGACAGTTCCGGTACCGCCATACCCGAAAAGGCCAAAGCGATACTCACCAGCATCCCTATCAAGCTATACGCCATAATGGCACTTGAGGTAAAACTAAACAGCAATAAACCAATACTCTGCGCTGCTATGACATAGAAAAAACCTAATATAATCATATACAACGGGTTTCCTACCACTTTAGCATCAAAAATAGTAACTAATGCCGCAATCTCTACAGCAAGTAATATACTGAAAAATAAGGTATAAGGGGCTAACTTCCCAAGTAACGCCATCACAAACGGTTTAACACTTTGTAAGGTAGAACCTCGTGACATCGTATAGATTGTTGCGGTAACAACAAACAGCTGGAGCATATGAATGGTTGCGGCAAACTGTTGATAATAAATATAACTACCGCTCGGGTTGAATAAACTGTCATAAGAAAGTGTCACTTGGGCTAACGGAGGCAGCGCCTTTCCCATTGACTTGGCCATTTCTTGGCGATACTTCGCATTCAGCTCTGCCACTAACCCACTAAAATCTTGAATCGCATAACTGCCTGATGCATAGAAGAGCGCATTATAATACATACGTAGCTCAGGTTGACGTCCTCGTAAGACATCTTCTTCGAAGTTATGAGGAATGTACAATAACGCGTAATCTTTTGAACTACCCAGTCTTTTTAATGATGTACTGAGATTGTCATCAATGGTTTTCACATCCGCATGTGGACCCGCATCGAGGTCACGAATAATTTGCCGAGACACTGGGCTATGGTTATTGTCCACCACAGAAACGGGTAAATCCATCAATGTCCCCTCTGAAAAGTTAGCACTAACTAACGTAAACAGCATTAATGGAAACAGCCAGCTTAACCAATGAAAAACAGGGCTACGAATAGCCATTTGGGTTTCACGGCTAAAGGCGTGCTCAAAACCGTGCCAAGCGAACTTAAATTTCATGGCAACACCTTTTACTTATCCCAGTGCCATAACACACTCATACCAGGCCTTAGCCCATCAATCGGCTCTACAGGGTATAAACGAATTTCAAATGTTTTTAAATCGAAGTCACCGGTTGCACGTGTCGCTCGTTTTGTCGCATAGTCACCTTTCGGTGCGATATAGCGAACCTCAGCCTCAATTAACTTATTCCCCAAGGCAGGCACATCAAGTTGCACTTTGTCGCCTTTTTTCACATCAACTAAAATATCTTCACGCAAGTTATAGACAAAATAAGCTTGAGGAAGTCGAATTAATGAAATTAAAGGACTACCGGCATTGAAAAGTTCACCTATTTCAGCAGGAATAGGACCAACTTCGCCATCTACAGGGGCTTTTACTTGCAAGTCATCAATTTGTACTTGGATTTCAGCAAGTTTATGTTCTGCTTGTTGTAATGCCGCTTCATATTGTTGGCGTTGCTCTATACGGTCACCATGTAAGCCCTCATCTAAGCGCGCTTTTGCACTTTGCACTTGCGAAAAAGCCACATCTTTGGCTTTACGTGCATTATCAAGCTCATTCGCGGAAACATACCCTTTACCTTTCAAATTACTCAAACGAGCATATTCACGAGACGCATTTTGATATTGAGAATTGGCTTGTGATAATGAGGCTTGTAAATCGCGGATGGTTTCAACACGAGTCCCATTCATGGATTGTTCTAGTTGCGCTTTTGCTTGGTCTCTCGCGGATTTCGATGCCTCATATTGCGCTTGCAGTTCTGGGCTCTCTAGAGTTATCAGTAATTGCCCTTGTTTGACATCATCGCCACGCTCTACGTGGCGTTCTATCACTCGTCCTTTTGCCTTCGAGGTGACGATTACCTCGGGTGCATCCACCTCTCCCTGTAACAATAAATATTGGTTATGGGAATGAAAAAGTGCCGCTGCTGCGATTAAGATAAGCATCAGCAAAATCAGTGCTATTGTTCTTTTTTTCATTATTTATGTGAACCTTAAATAATAACGGGGGAAACTATCATCCCTAGAGTATGACAAGAAAGTAAAATACAGCGTTAATAAATTCGTGCGCAAGATCACGAAAAGGTAGGACATTGACTAATATTGAAGCGATTTCTACCTTATGTCAAATAATGATGAGTGCACTTTTCTCAAATGCCGATTACTTAGCCAATGACTTACGGTATAATGACTAGCCAAATAAATACTAAAAATAGATAACAATAGTAAATAACTCAACCCCAAATAAGAATCCCACAACGTGAACACGACGAGCCATGCTCTAAATAATTCGCGATGTGGGTAGGCGGCAAGCGAGACTATCTTGGGAAGCATACATCAGCATGTGACCCGAGTAGGCGAGAGCAGCCAACACCCCCACAACGTGAAACATAACGAGCCATGCTCTAAATAATTCGCGATGTGGGTAGGCGACGAGGAAGCGAGACCCTAGGAGCATACATCAGTATGTGACTAGGGCGAGATGACGAAGTCAACACCCCCACATCACGAATTATGACGAGCATGTACGAATTTGATTTAATATTACTCCTACTCCAGCAAATGTGTGTCTACCTCGTTATTGCTTGGGCGCTTAGCCGCACACCATTAGTTATCCCTCTTCTGAAGGTGACCATCCGCTTACCGCATAAAGTCATGTGCTACCTGATTTTCTCGGTATTTTGCATTATCGGTACTTATTTTGGTTTGCATATCAATGATTCTATTGCCAATACTCGCGCTATTGGAGCCGTTCTTGGCGGCCTATTAGGCGGCCCTGTGGTCGGCTTTGCTGTCGGTTTCACTGGTGGGCTGCATCGTTATTCATTAGGAGGGATGAGCGCCTTTGCTTGTATGGTCTCGACCATTGTTGAAGGATTGATTGGCGGGTTAGTTCATCGTTACTTTATGAAACGTGGCGAAATTAATAAAATTTTTAATCCTATGATTGCCAGTTGTGTCACTTTTATCGCTGAAATCATACAGATGCTAATTATTTTATTGCTGGCGAAACCTTTCGATGAAGCGCTAGAACTCGTTAAAAATATCGCTGCACCGATGGTGATCGCGAATACTATTGGTGCGGCAATGTTTATTCGAATTTTACTCGACCGCCGTGCGATTGTTGAGAAATACACTACCGCGTTCTCTGCTCAGGCACTAAAAATTGCTTTAACGACTGAAGGGATTCTGCGTAAAGGCTTTAATGCTGACAACAGCATGAAGGTCGCTAAGATTATTTATCAAGAGTTAGAAATTGGTGCTGTCGCCATTACAGATCGTGAAAAAATACTCGCGTTTATTGGCATTGGCGCTGACCACCATCGACCCGGGACACCGATTTCGTCAAGCCAATCAAGGCAAGCTATTGAGAATAATGAAGTCGTCTATGCTGACGGCAATGAGACTCCGTATAAATGCTCATTAAGCCCCACCTGTAAACTCGGCTCTGCGTTAGTGATCCCATTACGCGGAGAAAACGAAAAAGTGATTGGTACCATTAAACTGTATGAAGCGAAAAATAGCCTGTTTAGTTCCATAAACCGTACTCTCGGTGAAGGAATTGCCAGCTTGTTTTCTGCACAAATTTTAGCGGGCCAATATGAACGCAACAAACAATCATTGTTGCAATCCGAAGTTAAGCTGCTTCACGCTCAAGTAAATCCTCACTTTTTGTTCAATGTGCTCAACACTCTGCAAGCCGTGATCCGCAAAGATAGCCAACAAGCAGGCCAGCTTGTGCAGTATATTTCGACGTTTTTCCGTAATAACCTAAAGCGGCCCGAGCAAAGTGCCACACTCGGCGAAGAAATTGAACATATCAATGCCTATTTACAGATAGAAAAAGCCCGTTTTCAAGAAAGCTTACAAATTCATATTGAGATCCCTGATGAAGTCAAACAGGTTGAACTGCCTGCATTTACCCTACAACCATTGGTTGAAAATGCAATTAAACATGGCACCTCACAGTTATTAGAAACGGGTTATATTACAATACGTAGTTATATCGGCAGTGAACATGTGTATATCGAAATAGAAGATAACGCAGGGCTATATAAGCCTGCAAAACAGTCTGATGGCTTAGGGATGGGCTTAGTCGATAGGCGCTTACGTTTAAAATATGGTGAGCAATATGGCATCAGCGTAGAACACGAGCCAGAAAAATTCACCCGAATGAAAATTCGCCTGCCTTATTTGGCTACAACATAATAATGATTAAATTACCTCTATGAATGTATTGATTGTTGATGACGAACCTCTTGCACGGGAAAATGTGCGTTGCCTGCTCGAAGAATACGATGATATTGAAATTATTGGCGAATGTGCCAACGCAATAGAAGCGATTGGCATCATCCATAAAAAAAAGCCTGATGTGGTCTTTTTGGATATTCAAATGCCACGCCTAACGGGTTTAGAAATGGTACGCATGCTAGATCCAGAAGACCGCCCTTATATTGTCTTTCTTACCGCTTTTAATGAATTTGCCATTCAGGCTTTTGAAGAACATGCTTTTGATTACTTGTTAAAACCCCTTGAAACAGAACGATTAGAAAAGACCTTAAACCGCCTACGCCAAGGCAAGCAAAAACAAAATCTAGAGCTGTTAAGTAACAATGAGCCACTAAAATTTATCCCTTGCACTGGCCATAGCCGTATTTATTTAATGAAACTTGATGAAGTGCTATATGCCACCTCGCGAATGAGTGGCGTGTATGTAATGAGTACGCAAGGATTGGAAGGTTTTACAGAGCTCACTCTGAGAACATTAGAGACTCGAACACCTTTAGTGCGCTGCCATCGCCAATATTTAGTCAATATGACCCAATTAAACGAAATTTTATTTGGTGACAGTGGGCAAGCGGAGTTAGTACTGAGCTCAGGTGAGCGCATTCCTGTTAGCCGTCGTTATCTAAAGCCACTAAAAGAGGCATTGGGGTTAGCTTAAAATCATAATATGAAAAATTGTTCTCTAATATGTATAACAATTTGAAAACACAACAATCAGATGCTTTATTAAAACTGATTATAGCCGCTAAAAATAACGTGGATAATAATCGTATAATGACAGTTAGTGAAGCTAGAAGAAGGTTGATTGAAAGAAGGGCTAAACAAACTTAAATAAAAAAACCCGCACTTCAATGAAATGCGGGTTTTGTGTTTTAGTAGGGAATTAATCCCTATAAAACCAAGTCATTATGCGTTATGGCTGCTGCTACGACGACGAGGTGCCGCATTAGTGCCATCTTGGCGTGGAGCAGAGTTACCACGGTCACGGTTACCACCGCCACGACGCTCACCGCCGCCACGACGTTCACCACCGCGCTCACCGCCACGGTCATTACGACGACCTGCACCGAAGCCACCTTCGCTACCGCCATCACGACGACCACCACCACGACGCTCACCACCGCCACGACGTTCGAACGGTTGTGCATCACCGATCAGCTGCATTTGAGTTGGTTTATTCAAAATGCGTGCGCGACTTAAATGAGTTAACACGTCCGTTGGCATACCTTTTGGCAATTCAATTGTCGAGTGCGTTCCGTACAATTTGATATTACCGATATAACGGCTGCTGATATCCGCTTCGTTAGCAATCGCACCAACAATGTGACGAACTTCCACACCATCATCACGGCCAACTTCGATACGGTACATCTCCATATCACCCACATCACGACGCTCACGACGACCGCCACGCTCACCGCGTTCTGCACGGTCAAAACCATTACCATTGCTATTACGGTCACGACGATCACCACGACGATCATCACGGTCGTTGAATTCACGACGTGGGCGACGCGGTGCATCTGGTGGCAAGATCAGCGCACGTTCACCTTGTGCCATTTTCAGCAAGGCTGCGGCTAAGGTTTCCATATCAACATCTTCTGATGGGGACATTTTCGCTAACAGTGAACGGTATTGGTCTAAATCGCTGCTTTCTAATTGCTGTTGAATTTTCTCAGCAAATTTCGCCTGACGACGTTGGCTAAGCAGATCTGCATCTGGTAATTCAACTTCAGGAATAGTCAGTTTCATCGTACGTTCAACGTTACGTAGCAGACGACGTTCACGGTTCTCAACAAACAGTAACGCACGGCCCGCACGGCCCGCACGACCTGTACGACCAATACGGTGAACGTAAGACTCCGCATCCATTGGGATGTCGTAGTTAACAACTAAGCTAATACGCTCAACATCCAGACCACGCGCTGCAACGTCAGTAGCGATCAAGATATCTAGACGACCATCTTTTAAGCGCTCTAACGTTTGCTCACGCAGTGCTTGGTTCATGTCACCATTCAATGCGGCGCTGTTGTAGCCATTGCGTTCTAATGCTTCAGCCACTTCTAATGTTGCATTTTTGGTGCGTACGAAAATAATCGCAGCATCAAAGTCTTCTGCTTCTAAGAAACGTACTAACGCTTCATTTTTACGCATGCCGTACACAGTCCAATAGCTTTGAGCAATATCTGGACGAGTGGTAATGCTAGCCTGAATGCGAATCTCTTTCGGGTCTTTCATAAAACGACGTGTAATACGACGAATTGGTTCAGGCATTGTTGCAGAGAACAGCGCAGTTTGGTGCTCAGCTGGAATTTGGCTCATGATGTTTTCAACATCTTCAATGAAGCCCATACGCAGCATTTCATCAGCTTCGTCTAAAACTAAGCCTTTTAATTTAGAGAGGTCTAACGTTCCACGTTTTAAGTGATCCAGAAGGCGGCCTGGTGTACCCACAACAATTTGCGGTCCTTGGCGCAGCGCACGTAACTGTACGTCATAACGTTGGCCACCATACAGGGCAACAACGTTAACGCGGTTCATATGTTTAGAGAAATCGCTCATTGCTTCCGCCACCTGAACAGCCAACTCACGAGTTGGTGCCAGAACTAAAATTTGCGGAGCTTTTAAATCTGGGTCGATGTTATGCAGCAATGGCAAACTAAATGCAGCAGTTTTACCGCTACCTGTTTGTGCCATACCTAATACATCATTACCATCCATTAACAATGGAATACATTGTTGTTGGATTGGTGATGGTTTTTCATATCCCAGGTCGTTTAGTGCTGTCAAAATAGATGCTGATAAACCTAACTCAGCAAAAGAAATATCGGTCTCAGTAGTCATGTAAAGGTGCCTCATACATAATGGCAGCCAGTTTACATAACCATGCGAAAATCATTTCGGTCATTTTCATTTAAAATGTGAACTGGCTCAAATTGTGTTTATTAAACGAACAAATAGGCCGTCACCCCGAGGGATGATGACTTAAAAAAATATCGTGAAATGTTCGTCAGCTATTGCTGGCCCGATTCTAAAAGGTCGTCTTGTTCTTGGCCTAACAGCGCCAATTCCAACAATGCATAGCGGTGTTCAACAAAGCTGTGAGCGTTGTTAGCTACCGTCAGTTTGAATAACGCAACTGCGCTATCCTTATCCCCCAGACTTAGGTAATGCTTACCTAAATAGAAGTTAGTTTCACTGAGATGCTCAGCGAGCGAAGTGTTATCCGTAGACGTTTCTTTCAAACGCGCCATCAATGTATTTTCATCGATATTGCCAAGATAGAATTCTACGATATTCCAGCCCCATTGCCCTTTCTCCGCTTGGTTGTAGCGGGCGGCAAGATTATCTTGCGCCATACGCGGGTCTATGTCTTTCTCTACGAGATAAAGCCACAGAGTACGAAAAGGATCATTTGGATCTATCTGATAATACGCCAGCAGATCATCCTGCGCTAGTTTGTATCGTTCACCGTAATATAATGCGATGCCACGATTCATTCGCGCGAAATTGTAAGTTGGATCAAGCTCTAAAACAGAATCAAACGCTTCATAGGCAGCATCATAATTGCCTGCCTGCGTAAAATATATCCCTAAAAAATTAAAAACTTCAGGAATATCAGGACGAATGGCTAACGCAGTTGAAAAATCATTACGCGCCAGTGCCCTTAAACCGAGACTATCATACAACACACCGCGCTCATATAAAAGCTGTGCGTATTCATCATCGGTTAAAGACCGGCTCGCAAGAATTTGTTCCATACGAGCCAGTATCACTTCTTGTTGCAATGAAGGTTGAAGTGGAACGGCAAATACCTCGTTCTTTCGCCAATCTTTGCTACTACATCCAATAATAACAAAAAAGATAAGCGCCAAGAGCACACGCGGTAACGTGCGATAATCTCTCACCCGAAGACAGATACTGTTCGACATACTCCGCCCTTACATTACCACGCTTTACAAATTATGGTTTCAGCAAATTTAGGCTGATAGCGCCCTAACTTAATAGAGCGCGGTTAGGTCAGCTTACTCTGCTGAGTCCTGCGGCTGTGCAGTTGATTCTTCAGTTGCTACCGCTTCTTTCATGCTAAGGCGGATACGACCTTGACGGTCAATTTCCAATACCTTAACAGGAACTTCTTGACCCATTTGCAGGTAATCTGTCACTTTCTCAACACGCTTGTCCGCGATTTGAGAAATATGAACCAGACCTTCTTTACCCCCACCAATCGCAACGAATGCACCAAAGTCGACGATACGGGTTACTTTACCTGGGTAAATGCGGCCCACTTCAACTTCTGCAGTAATGTCTTCGATACGACGAATTGCTTCTTTCGCTTTCAGGCCATCCGTTGCAGCAATCTTAACAGTACCATCATCTTCGATTTCAATCGTTGTGCCAGTTTCTTCCGTTAATGCACGGATCACTGAACCACCTTTACCGATGACATCTTTGATTTTGTCTGAGTTAATTTTGATCGTGTAAATGCGTGGTGCAAATTCAGAGATCTCTTCACGTGGGCCATTAATTGCTTGTTCCATTGTACCAAGAATGTGCAGACGTGCACCTTTTGCTTGGTTCAGAGCAACTTGCATGATTTCACGTGTGATACCTTCGATTTTGATGTCCATTTGCAGTGCACTGATACCTTCACGGCTACCAGCTACTTTAAAGTCCATGTCACCTAAGTGGTCTTCGTCACCTAAGATGTCAGACAGAACAACGAAATCGTTACCTTCTTTCACCAGACCCATTGCAATACCTGCAACAGCGGCTTTAATTGGCACACCAGCATCCATCAGTGCTAATGATGCACCACAAACAGATGCCATTGATGATGAACCATTAGATTCAGTGATTTCAGATACAACACGGATAGTGTATGGGAAATCAGCGTGGTCTGGCATTACTGCTAACACACCACGTTTCGCTAAACGGCCATGGCCGATTTCACGACGTTTTGGTGAACCCACCATACCAGTTTCACCAACAGAGTATGGAGGGAAATTGTAATGGAATAAGAAACGGTCAGTATATTCGCCCATTAATTGGTCGATAACCTGCGCATCACGTTCTGTACCTAACGTTGCCGTTACCAGTGCTTGAGTTTCACCACGAGTAAACAGTGCAGAACCGTGAGTACGTGGCAGAACTCCTGTACGAACGTCCAGAGCGCGAACCATATCTTTTTCGCGGCCATCGATGCGTGGCTCACCACGGATAACACGGCTACGAACAACTTGCTTTTCTAAGCTTGCTAAAATGTCAGCAACTTCAGAAACATCAACGTTTTCGTCTTCAGCAACTAATACTGCAGTGACTTCTTCTTTGATTAAGTCAACCTGCGCGTAGCGCTCTTGTTTCTCAGTGATGCGGTAAGCGTCGCCCATACGGCTTTCAGCTAATTGTGCAACACGGTCATGCAGAGCTTGGTTAACTGGCTCTGGCTGCCAATCCCATTTCTCTTTACCTGCTTCTTTCACTAATTCATTGATATTCTGAATAACAACTTGTTGTTGGTCGTGGCCAAATACCACCGCACCTAACATTTGCTCTTCGCTTAATAAATCAGCTTCAGATTCAACCATTAATACCGCGTTATCAGTACCTGCAACCACTAAATCCAAACGGCTGTTTTTCAGCTCGTCCGCTGTAGGGTTCAGAACATATTGGTCATTGATAAAACCAACACGCGCCGCACCAATTGGGCCATTGAATGGAACACCTGACAGTGCTAATACTGCAGATGCACCGATCATCGCAACGATATCTGGGTTAACTTGTGGGTTAACAGACACAACAGTCGCAATGATTTGAATTTCGTTATAAAAACCTTCTGGGAACAGAGGGCGTAGAGGACGGTCAATCAGACGAGCGATTAACGTTTCACCTTCACCAGGACGACCTTCACGACGGAAGAAGCTTCCAGGGATGCGGCCCGCTGCATATGTACGTTCTTGATAGTTAACAGTTAAAGGGAAGAAATCTTGACCTTCTTTCACTTTTTTCTGTGCAACTGCAGTCACAAATACTGCAGTGTCATCCATGTTAACCATAACAGCAGCAGATGCTTGGCGTGCAATCATACCTGTTTCAATCGAGACAGTATGTTGACCGTATTGGAATTTACGAACAATAGGATTTAACACTATATTACCCTTTTTGTAAGGCTACCTGAGATTCTCAGGGAGCATTGGCTTACTCTTCCTACTACAGCCTCGCGACTAATGAGAATACTGATATTCCAGTGATCAGCTCTCTCATTAGCCGCGCGAATCGGATGCAGCGAAGAGGCATTAATAAAACAGCTTACTACGACTTATAGCTTAGCATTTAAGTTAAGTATAATTCGAGTATTACTTCAACTTTCAAAATAACTTTTAGAAGAAAAGGGGCCTCTGGCCCCTTTTCTCTGAAACTGACTCTACTCGTCATACTTCAAGTTGCAACGTTGCTGACTACATTCACTTGTACTAGCCATATACTGATGTATACACCTAGCAACTCACTCATTTGTCGCCTAGCTGCAACTCAAATTATCTAGAGTAAGATTAGCGACGCAGACCTAAACGCTCGATAAGAGCAGTGTAACGCGCGATATCTTTACCTTTCAAGTAAGCTTGTAAGCGACGACGCTGAGCAACCATACGCAGCAGACCACGACGGCTGTGGTGATCTTTTTTGTGCTCTGCAAAGTGGCTTTGCAGGTGGTTGATTTGTGCAGTCAGCAGAGCGATTTGAACTTCGCTTGAACCAGTGTCATTTTCACCGCGGCCGAACTCAGCAACGATTTTAGCTTTCGCTTCATTACTTAGAGACATAATAAACTCCAAAATGATTAATGTAAGTGATGAGAGCCAATCTCTAATTTAGCATCTCAAGATTAAGCGCCGCTATTCTACGCTGCTTAAGGCAGCAAAGCAATAAGCGCTACTACGCGGGCTGTTCATTTTCCACAACCAAACGCTTCGGTGCGATGCGTCCATCCTCACTCACCAAAGCAATACCGATAAACCGCCGCGCTGTACCACAAGTGACTCGAACCATACCGTTTTCTTCAAGGCCTTCAACCGCGGCTCTCACAGGTTGTCCCTGTTTAAAGTAAGCCCCTGTTTCCTCTGTAATATTTACAGCTGGAAAATGAACGACTGCGGTATCCATTGGCAATAATAAAGTATCAAGCAAGGACTCAAAAGACCCTTCACCTGCATCTACTTTTGCTCGTAAAGCGGCTAATTGCTCTAATGTTACCATTCGCTCATAAGGGTAATTCGCCACTTGTACACGACGCAGATAAATCACATGCGCACCACAACCTAGCATCTCGCCTAAGTCATCAATAATGGTACGAATATAGGTGCCTTTTGAGCAATGAATTTCCAGCTCTAACTCATTATTTTCTAAACGAATAAACTGTAGCTCATACACAGTAATCGGGCGTGCTTCACGTTCAACCGTAATTCCTTTACGTGCATATTCATACAATGGACGCCCTTGATGTTTTAAGGCTGAATACATCGATGGAACTTGCAGGGTATCACCACGAAAAAATTCTAGAGCATCGTCCAGTTGCTGCTGTGTAAACTCTACGTTACGCTCACTGATAATTTCACCATGAGAATCTGATGTATCAGTTCGTTGCCCAAGACGAGCAATGACGCGATAACGTTTATCTGAATCGAGTAAAAACTGGGAAAATTTCGTCGCTTCGCCAAGACAAACAGGTAACATGCCTGTTGCTAGAGGGTCAAGTGCCCCCGTGTGTCCAGCTTTATTGGCATTAAAAAAGCGCCGCACTTTTTGCAGCGCATCATTTGAAGAAATATCCGTGGGTTTATCCAGCAGCACTACGCCGTCAATATTACGGCCGCTACGACGACGCCCCATTATTTTTCCTCTTTACTATCTGTATCAGCACGACGTTCTTCGTCATGGCGAATGACATTCGATACCAGATTAGACATACGCATGCCATCGACTAGTGAGTTATCATATTCGAACGTTAGCTCAGGAATGATACGTAAGCGCATTGCTTTTCCAATTAATGAACGTATAAAGCCTGATGCTTCATTTAATGCTTTAATGCCGTCTGCAACCATTTCTTCTTCACTTTTATCATTAGCGATATTGAAGAAGGTCACAAAGACTTTACCGTATGCAAGATCGCGAGATAACTCGACACCTGAAACAGTAGCCATACCAATACGTGGGTCTTTGATCTCACGTTGTAAGATGATCGCAATTTCTTTTTGCATCTCTTGCGCAACGCGCTGAGCACGACTGAATTCTTTTGCCATCGTTATATCTCCTGACAATAAAGGGGGCTATCGCCCCCTTATAACACTATTTTGTAATCACGATACTTCGTGGGCTCCCACAAAATTAACCGTCGATAGAACGCTTAACTTCAATGATTTCGAAGACTTCGATCATATCGCCAACGCGAACGTCGTTGTAGTTCTTAACGCCGATACCACATTCCATACCGTTACGAACTTCATTGACGTCATCTTTAAAGCGACGCAGTGATTCTAATTCACCCTCATAGATAACGACGTTATCACGTAATACACGGATTGGGTTATTACGTTTGATGGTGCCTTCAGTGACCATACAACCAGCAACAGCACCGAATTTCGGTGATTTAAACACATCACGAACTTCTGCCAGACCAATAATTTGCTGTTTGTACTCAGGCGCTAACATACCGCTCATCGCTTGTTTGATTTCATCAATTAAGCTATAGATAACAGAGTAGTAGCGTAAGTCAACACTTTCACTTTCAATCACACGACGAGCAGAAGCATCTGCACGTACGTTGAAGCCTAAGATAATAGCATTCGATGCCGCAGCTAATGTTGCGTCAGTTTCAGTGATACCACCGACACCAGAACCGATGATCTTAATTTTAACTTCATCAGTCGACAGCTTCATTAGAGAGTCAGTAATCGCTTCACAAGTACCTTGAACGTCGGTTTTCAGAACGATGTTCAGCTCAGATACTTTACCTTCTTCCATGTTAGCAAACATGTTTTCCAGTTTAGATTTCTGCTGGCGAGCTAATTTAACATCACGGAATTTACCTTGACGGTACAGGGCAACTTCACGTGCTTTTTTCTCGTCACGTACAACGGTGGCTTCATCACCCGCCGAAGGCACGTTAGATAAACCTAAAATCTCAACAGGCATTGAAGGACCTGCAGATTGAACTTCTTTACCTAATTCGTTACGCATTGCACGAATACGGCCATATTCGAAACCACACAGGACGATATCGCCTTTGTTCAATGTACCTTCTTGAACCAGGATTGTTGCAACTGGGCCACGACCTTTGTCTAAGTACGATTCAACAACGACACCGCTTGCCATACCTGCATATACTGCTTTCAGTTCTAAGACTTCAGCTTGCAGCAAGATAGCATCAAGCAGCTCATCAATACCGGTACCTTTCTTCGCAGAAACGCTGATGAACTGAGTATCACCACCCCAATCTTCAGAAATAACACCGTACTGAGACAGCTCATTTCTAACGCGATCTGGGTCTGCTTCTGGTTTATCAATTTTATTTACCGCGACAACAATTGGCACACCTGCCGCTTTCGCATGCTGAATAGCTTCAATTGTTTGTGGCATAACACCATCGTCTGCGGCAACAACCAGAACAACGATATCCGTTGCCTGAGCACCACGAGCACGCATTGAAGTGAATGCGGCGTGACCTGGAGTATCTAAGAAGGTGATCATACCCTTGTCAGTTTGTACGTGGTAAGCACCAATGTGCTGAGTAATACCACCCGCTTCACCTGATGCTACTTTCGTTGAACGAATGTAGTCAAGTAGAGAGGTTTTACCATGGTCAACGTGACCCATAATGGTCACAACTGGCGCACGTGGCTCTTGAAGTGCAGAACCCGTGTCACGGTCATTCATTACCGCTTCTTCTAATTCGTTTTCACGACGCAGAATAACTTTGTGGCCCATTTCCTCTGCGACCAACTGTGCAGTTTCTTGGTCAATCACTTGGTTGATAGTCGCCATGGCGCCCATCTTCATCATAGTTTTGATGACTTGAGAACCTTTTACTGCCATTTTATTAGCAAGTTCACCAACGGTGATCGTTTCACCAATTACCACATCACGGTTAACCGCAACGGCTGGCTTAGTAAAGCTTTGTTGTAAAGAACTACCTTTACGTTGCTTACCTTTGCTGCGACCTGAACGGCCAGCGGCACGTTCTTCTTCGCGATCTGCTTTTTCAGAAAGTTTATTACCTTTCTTTTGGCGAGGTGCTTTTGCAGTACGATTACGTGAACGACGGCCTTCTTCTTTCTCATCACTTTCATCTTCGGCTGCACGAGCGTGCGTCGAAGTTGTTGTGTGATAATCGCTGTCTTCTTCAGTTTTCGTGTCTGCAGTCCACTTTTCACCGTTTTCTTCAGCCATTTTGCGTGCTTCTTCAGCCACGCGACGTGCTTCTGCTTCAACTTTGCGCTGAGTTTCTTCTTCAGCTTTACGTTTTAGCTCCGCAGCTTCAGCTTCACGGCGTTGTTTGTCGGCATTACTTTCTACAGCTTTGCCTGCTTTTTGTTGATTTTCGCTTGGTTTCACTTTTTCTCTTTCCGCTGCTTCGCGCGTAGCTTTATCTGCTGCTTCACGTTTTGCTTTCTCTTGGGCTTCACGTTTTGCCTTTTCTTCCGCTTCACGTTTAGCTGTTTCTTCTGCTAATCGTTTTGCTTCTGCTTGACGTTGTGCCAGTTCTTCAGCTTCGCGCTGTGCCTGCTCTTCCGCTTCACGCTGCGCCTGCTCTTCCGCTTTTGCTTCTTCAGCATCACGGTTCACATAAGTGCGTTTTTTGCGGACTTCGACATTTACCGATTTGCTTTTGCCACCGGTGACGGGGACACTCAGCGTACTACGAGTTTTGCGCTGTAGTGTCAATTTGCTTGGCTGACCCGCTGCTCCGCCTTGTTCACGGTTTAAATGGCTCAGTAAAGCTTCTTTTTCTGACTGGCTAACAGAGTCATTCTCACCTTTTTTGATCCCTGCTTCAGCAAATTGCTGTACCAGGCGATCAACTGTGGTTTGAATTTCCGTTGCCAATGTTTTTACAGTTTCTGTCATGCCGTTCCTTCCTGCTACAGTGTTTACGCATCGTTACCGAACCAGCAAATATTACGTGCGGCCATGATGAGCGTACCTGCTTTCTCATCATCCAGACCTTCAATATCAATCAGGTCGTCGATGCCCTGCTCAGCAAGATCTTCCAGTGTACAGATTCCACGAGTAGCCAAATTATAGGCAAGAGTACGATCCATACCTTCAAGATTCAACAAATCTTCTGCTGGCTGATTATCACCTAGGCTCTCTTTTTGAGCCAATTCTATTGTGGTGAGGGCCGCTTTCGCTCTTTCACGTAGAACTTCAACAGTCTCTTCATCAAGACCATCAATTTCCAGAAGTTCATTAATAGGCACGTAAGCCAGTTCTTCTAACGTCGAGAAGCCTTCTTCAACAAGTGCAGTGGCAAACTCTTCATCAATATCAAGATGCTTGGTGAATGTATCAATAGAAGCATGTGCTTCTGCCTGATGTTTTGCATTAAGCTCTTCTGCGGTCATGACGTTTAATTCCCACTTGTCATCACCACGGTGTTTTTTCAGTAATTGCGCTGCCAGACGCACGTTTTGACCGTTACGTCCAATGGCTTGCGCCAGATTACTGCTTTCTACGGCAACATCCATCGTACATTTGTCTTCATCGACCACGATAGATGCAACATCAGCCGGAGCCATTGCATTAATAACGAATTGAGCTGGGTTATCGTCCCATAACACAATATCAATTCTTTCGCCGCCTAATTCACTAGAAACGGCTTGAACTCGCGCTCCACGCATACCAACACAAGCACCAACAGGGTCGATACGCTTGTCATTAGTTTTAACCGCAATTTTTGCACGAGAACCTGGGTCACGGGCAGCGGCTTTGATTTCAATAATTTCTTCACCGATTTCTGGCACTTCAATGCGGAATAACTCAATCAGCATTTCAGGGCGAGAACGCGTAACAAAAAGTTGTGCGCCGCGCGCTTCAGGACGAACATCATACAGGACTCCGCGGATACGGTCACCTGGACGGAAGTTTTCACGTGGCAACATATCTTCACGCAGAATCACAGCCTCAGCGTTATTGCCTAAGTCTAACGTGATATTTTCACGATTAACTTTTTTCACCTGAGCAGTGATAATTTCACCTTGTTGCTCACGGAATTGGTCAACAACCATCGCACGCTCTGCTTCGCGTACTTTCTGTACGATAACTTGCTTAGCTGTTTGAGTGGTAATACGGTCAAATACAACAGACTCGATTTGGTCTTCGACGTACTCTCCAAGCTGCAGTGCAGGATCTTCGTATTGAGCCGCTTCTAACGTAATTTCACGCGTTGGCATTGTGACTTCTTCGACAATTAACCAACGACGGAAGGTGTCGAAATCACCTGATTTACGGTCAATTTCTACACGGACATCAATTTCTTGCTCGTATTTCTTTTTAGTTGCCGTCGCTAATGCAGTTTCCAGAGCCTCGAAGATTTTTTCACGAGGGAGGGATTTTTCGTTAGAAACCGCTTCTACAACAGCCAGAATTTCTTTATTCATCCTAGTTGCCTCATTGAACTTTATTAAAAGTGGGGTACCAAGTTAGCTTTCTGGATGTTGCCGAGGGCGAACACCTCATCCTTACCATCTACAGTAACCGTAATCATTTCACCGTCTATGGCCTTAATAACGCCTTGCCACCTACGGCGGTTCTGCATTGCTATACGCAAAGTCAATGCCACCTCTTCACCCATAAAACGCTCGTAATGCGCAACAGTGAATAATGGACGCTCAAGCCCTGGTGACGATATTTCCAGGTTATAAATGACAGAAATTGGATCTTCAACGTCCAATACTGCACTGACCTGATGGCTGACATCAGCACAATCATCAACAGTGATGCCTTCTTCACTATCGATGAAGACACGCAGTGTCGATGTGCGACCACGGATAAACTCTAAGCCAACAAATTCAAAGCCTAGCGCCTCCACCGGTGCTGAAATCATCTCTGTTAATTTCTGTTCTAATGTGGACAAGCCCACCCCCAGACATAAAAAAAGGGCTATAAAAGCCCAGTTAATTCGATTGTCAAATAACAAAAAACCCCGAAATTCGGGGCTTTATGCAACTGGACCCTGTAGTGCACGGGTTCACCATATTCTTATTATACCTGTAAAATCTAGAGAAATCGATGAGAAATTTTGAGAGCTGTTAGTTAACTGCACTTGATTGCTACACCGGATAACTACTATAGACTAAGATACTGACAAGGTATGTTGAATAAGAAATGGTTGCGGGAGCCGGATTTGAACCGACGACCTTCGGGTTATGAGCCCGACGAGCTACCAAGCTGCTCCATCCCGCGTTCGAAAACGTGTCATATTCTACACAGATAACCTGCAAATCACAAGCTATCTAAAATAATGGTGCCGAGGACGGGACTTGAACCCGTACGCCCGTTTTGTAGGCACTACCACCTCAAGGTAGCGTGTATACCAATTTCACCACCTCGGCACTGAGGCGAGGTTATCAATAGTTAATCAATAACCTCAAATTTTAACTTCTCACTCATCGCTGAGCTTACTACTTAATGATGGCATTAGTTGCCTTCATTCGGAATCTTTCACACTTAACGAGGGATATCACTCGTTGGTGTAGCTGGTGCTGCCGGAACGTCTGTTGGTTGCTCGACTTTTGCAGGTTCACTAATGTTTTCCCACTTACTACCACTACCAGTTCCGTACTTGTTAGCAGTCATATTGCCAAGTACCAAACTGATGATGAAAAACACAGCAGCCAAGATTCCAGTCATACGGGTCATGAAGTTACCTGAGCCCGATGAACCAAACAGTGTTGCAGAAGCGCCCGCACCGAATGAAGCTCCCATGTCAGCACCTTTACCTTGCTGTAACATAATCAGACCAATAAGCCCGATAGCCGCTAGCAAGAAAATAATTAAAAGAGCTACATACATTTGAGTTACCTATTCAGTTGCGGTGCATAGCCTAATGCTATGACCTTTATCACTGCACACCTACTCATTTCGACCGTGAAATAATACTCTTACGGGATTGAGCAGGTGCGAATACTAACCAAAGCTGAGCCGACAAGCAAGTCTATTTTGATTCCATTTGATTATTTGCAGAAAAAAACAACAAATTATCAAAATATCGCTCAGCTTCACCCATAACAACTTAGCCTGCGGCTTTCACAGCATCCGCAATATGGTTTGCCATTGCAGTCACATCAGCTTCGTTTTCACCTTCAACCATGACACGGATTAGCGGCTCTGTTCCTGATTTTCTCAATAATACGCGGCCTTTTCCTGCCAATTGTTTTTCAACTTCTTCGTTCGCTGCAACCACCGCATCACTTTGTAGTGGGTCGTGTTGGCCTTTGAAACGGACATTGACTAACACTTGAGGTAATAATTTCATACCACTGCATAAGTCATGTAAGCTCATATGGTTACGTACCATAGCACTTAATACCTGCAAGCCTGCAACAATCCCGTCACCAGTAGTCGTTTTATCCAATAAAATCACGTGGCCTGAGTTTTCAGCCCCCATGCGCCAACCTTTTTCCTGTAATTTTTCGAGGACATAGCGGTCGCCCACTTTTGCACGCTCAAAAGGAATTCCTAATTGTTTCAGAGCGATTTCTAACCCCATATTACTCATTAGTGTTCCGACTACGCCGCCTTTTAGCTGGCCTTGACGTAGCGCTTCACGAGCAATAATAAAGAGGATTTGGTCACCATCGACTTTTTCACCGAGGTGGTCAACCATGATAATGCGGTCGCCATCACCATCAAATGCCAAACCAACGTGCGCTTTTTCTTCCAGTACTTTTTGTTGCAATTGACGCACATCCGTTGCACCACATTCTTCATTGATGTTGATCCCATTAGGATCACAACCGATAGTGATAACCTCAGCCCCTAATTCACGAAACACATTTGGTGCGATGTGATAAGTCGCCCCGTTAGCACAGTCAATCACTATTTTTAAACTTGCTAGGCTTTGTTCGTTCGGGAACGTACCTTTACAAAATTCAATATAACGGCCCGCAGCATCGACAATACGGTTTGCACGACCTAATTCTGCTGATTCAACGCATGTGATCGGCTTTTCCATTTCAGCTTCAATAGCTTCTTCGACTTCATCAGGCAATTTGGTTCCATCAATTGAGAAGAATTTAATCCCATTGTCATAATATGGGTTATGAGATGCTGAAATGACAATCCCCGCTTCTGCGCGGAAAGTACGTGTTAAATAAGCGACCGCAGGGGTTGGCATTGGGCCAGTGAAAGATGCAGATAAACCTGCAGCAGCTAAGCCGGCTTCTAGCGAGGACTCCAGCATATAGCCAGAAATACGCGTATCTTTACCAATAATAATTTTACGTGAACCATGGCGTGCGAGAACTTTTCCTGCCGCCCAACCTAATTTTAAAACAAAATCAGGGGTAATTGGGCTATCACCCACTTTGCCACGAATACCATCAGTACCAAAATATTTACGGTCGCTCATACGCTTATTTTTCCTTTTCTGACAGAGTCATCTGTACCACTTGCATCGCTTGCACGGTTTCTTTGACATCATGAACTCGAATGATGTGTGCTCCTTGCATCGCAGCAATCACTGCACAAGTTAGGCTGCCTGCGAGACGTTCTTGTGGTGGAACATTTAATAATTGTCCAATCATAGATTTACGTGACATCCCTGCCAATAGCGGTAGTCCGAAATTATGAAATTGTTCTAAGTTTGCCAATAACTGGTAATTATGCGACAAGTTCTTACCAAAACCAAAGCCCGGATCAAGGATAATTTGCTGTTTCTCTATCCCTGCTGTCACGCATCGGGTGATTTCAGCATCAAGATAGTCTTTTACTTCACGCACCACGTTTTCATAGTTTGGTGCTTCTTGCATCGTTCTTGGCTGGCCTTGCATATGCATAATGCAAACGGGTAAACCTGTTTTCGCAGCAACTTCTAATGCACCTGGTTCATGGAGCGAACGAATGTCATTGATAATATGCATGCCTGCGTTTGCGGCTTCGGCCATGACTTTCGCTTTCGAAGTATCGACTGAAATCCACACATCAAAACGCTGTGCTATCGCTTCAACAATGGGAATAACTCGGTCAAGTTCCTCATTCACAGAGACTTCAGCGGCGCCAGGACGGGTCGATTCGCCACCAATATCAATGATAGCCGCGCCGTGTTGAACCATTTTTGCCACATGCTCAAGCGCATCATGATAACGATTATGAGTGCCACCATCTGAAAATGAATCAGGAGTGACATTCAAAATCCCCATCACCTTTGGTGTTGATAAGTCAAGAACACTGCCTCTCGCTTTGATTTGCATTGTTATTTTTCCTTAACGAAAAAAACCCCAGCGAACTGGGGTCTTAGTATTTTATTTCACGACCGCTTATTGTGGTTTGCTGTCGTTATTATCTGATGGTTTTGATTCATCAGTATTATTACTATTATCGGTATTACTTGGTTCTTCAGCACTGTTGTTAGGTTCTTCAGATTGAGGTTTTTCGGCTGTTTTTGCTACATTTGCCGCACCTTTACCAAATGTTCCCGTCACATTACTGACTTTTTTATCTTCATCCCAACCCGCTGGTTCACGAACTGGACGACGATTCATTAAATCATCAATCATTGGCATATCGATAGTTTCATATTTCAGTAATGCATCTTTCGTTGCATGTAGAATATCGATATTGTCTTCCAGTGTTTTGTAAGCCAGTTGGTAACAGTGGTCTAAAATTTTCTTAATTTCTTCATCAACAATACGTGCTGTTTCATCAGAAATTCCAGAACCATTACCTGAAGAACGACCTAAGAACGCTGGACCTTCTTCTTTCGAGTATTGCATTGGGCCTAAACGGTCTGAGAAGCCCCATTGCGTTACCATGTTACGTGCGGTATTGGTTGCAAACTGAATATCTGAAGATGCTCCCGTCGTTACTTTATCGCGACCGTAAATCAGTTCTTCAGCAATACGCCCCGCATAGGCTGTCGCAATCATACCTTCGAGTTTCAAGCGACTACGACTAACTTCATCACCTTCCGGTAAGAAGAAGGCCACACCCAGTGCTTGACCACGTGGAACAATTGTGACTTTGTGAACAGGGTCATGCTCTGGCATTAAATGACCGATAATCATATGACCACCTTCATGGTAAGCCGTTGATTCTTTTTGCTCTTCGGTCATCATCAGAGAACGACGCTCTGCACCCATCCAAATTTTGTCACGCGCTTTTTCGAATTCAACCATGGAAACGACACGCATGTTTGCACGTGCGGCAAACAACGCGGCTTCGTTAACCAAGTTTGCCAATTCAGCACCCGAGAAGCCAGGTGTTGCACGTGCAAGAATGAAAGTATCTACGCTTGGGTCGATAGGAACACGACGCATATGTACTTTCAGAATTTGTTCACGGCCACGAACGTCTGGTAAGCCAACAACTACCTGACGGTCAAAACGACCTGGACGTAATAAAGCAGGGTCAAGTACGTCAGCACGGTTAGTTGCTGCGATAACAATAATACCCTCATTACCTTCAAAACCGTCCATTTCAACTAGCATTTGGTTCAGTGTTTGCTCACGCTCATCGTGACCACCACCAAGACCAGCACCACGTTGACGACCTACTGCGTCAATCTCATCGATAAAGATGATACAAGGCGCTGCTTTTTTCGCTTGTTCGAACATATCACGAACACGAGAAGCCCCCACACCCACAAACATTTCCACGAAGTCTGAACCGGAAATAGTGAAGAATGGGACTTTTGCCTCACCAGCGATAGCTTTTGCCAGTAATGTTTTACCTGTTCCTGGAGGCCCTACCATCAGGACGCCTTTTGGAATTTTACCGCCAAGTTTTTGGAAACGAGCAGGTTCACGCAGAAACTCTACGATTTCGCCTACTTCTTCTTTGGCTTCATCACACCCAGCAACGTCTGCAAATGTTGTTTTGATCTGATCTTCTGTCAACATGCGGGCTTTACTTTTGCCAAATGACATCGCCCCCTTGCCGCCACCGCCTTGCATCTGGCGCATGAAGAAAATCCAGACACCAATCAACAGAAGCATTGGGAACCAGGAAATAAAAATAGATGTCAGTAAGCTAGGTTCTTCTGGTGGTTCACCAACAACCGTCACATGCTTATTCAGCAAAGTGTCTAACAGCTTCTCATCCTGCATAGGAAGATAAGTTGTATAGCGGCTATTATCAGCCTTTCTGACGTTCAGTTCACGACCAGTGATACGAACTTCACGCACCTGATCCTGGGCTAACTCATTGATAAACGTAGAATAATCGACTCTGCGACTATTCGAATCGCTTGGGCCAAAACTCTGGAACAAGGACATCAGAACAACTGCGATGACTAACCAGAGAATCAGGTTTTTCGCCATGTCACTCAAGGGATTAACCTCATATTACAACTGTGTTAACAAATAACGCTCAGGGTACTATAGTTTTAGCCCTGTCGCTACAATGTATACTTCACGTGACCGTGCCCGCGAAGATTCGGGTTTACGAACTTTTACTTTCGTAAACAGGGAGCGGATATCCCTAAGGTAATCGTCAAAGCCTTCTCCCTGAAACACTTTAACAATGAAACTCCCCCCAGGCGCCAATACAGCACGGCACATATCCAATGCTAATTCAACTAGATACATAGAGCGAGGAATATCAACCGCTGGTGTCCCACTCATATTTGGCGCCATGTCAGACATGACCACCTGTACTTTTTTGTCGCCAACGCGTTCTAACAAAGCGGCGAGAACGGCTTCATCGCGAAAATCCCCTTGCAGGAAATCAACGCCAACGATTGGGTCCATCGGCAATAAGTCACAAGCAATAACCCGCCCATTATGACCTATTTGGCTAACAACGTATTGCGACCAACCACCAGGGGCTGCTCCTAAATCAACAACGGTCATACCTGGTTTAAAAATTTTATCACCTTGCTGGATTTCTTCCAGCTTAAACCATGCACGTGAGCGTAGCCCTTTTTTTTGTGCTTGCTGAACATATTTATCACTAAAATGCTCTTGCAACCAGCGACTTGAGCTTGCCGAACGTTTTTTATTGGCCATTGTGCTTTCCAACTATACTAAAAGAACTTCACCTAACTTGCTGCTTCTTTACCATCAAAAAGATATAATTGATGGTGATAGATATCAGATGGCGGTAGAATAAGCCATTTTCAATACTAACCAAGCAAAAAATCAATGAATCTTAATAAAAAACAAATTCAGCACCTAAAAAGTCTCGCTCACCATTTAAACCCTGTTGTTATGATCGGCAACAATGGTTTAACCGAAGGTGTTTTGGCTGAGATTGAACTCTCATTAGCGCATCATGAGCTTATCAAAGTCAAGATCGCAGGCGAAGACCGTGATACTAAAAATTTGATCGCTGATGCGATTGTTCGCGAAACTGGTGCAGTAAATGTACAAATCATCGGTAAAATTCTTGTTATCTACCGTCCTTCGGCAGACCGCAAAATCATTTTACCTAAATAATTTCCCATCATTTATATAAAAATGCCATTGAAAGCATGTTTTATATGATGAAAAAGGCCGCCTGCGGCCTTTTTCTTTAAATCAGGGAAATAATATAACCAATTCAGGGAAATAGGAATCAGATATACTCAACTTTAAGAATTTCGAACTCAACATCGCCACCTGGGGTTTTAATTGAGACCACGTCATCAACTTCTTTACCCACTAAACCACGTGCTATCGGGGAGTTAACAGAAATCAGATTGATCTTAATATCTGCTTCGTCATCACCAACGATACGATATGTTAGCTCTTCATCGGTATCAACATTCAGTACTGTCACAGTTGCGCCAAAGATAACGCGACCATTATTGACCATTTTAGTTACATCGATCACTTGAGCGTGAGAAAGCTTACCTTCGATTTCTTGAATACGGCCCTCACAGAAACCTTGTTGCTCACGTGCTGCATGATATTCTGCATTTTCTTTTAAGTCACCGTGCTCACGCGCTTCTGCAATAGATGCAATAATTTCTGGGCGACGGACAGATTTAAGGAATTCAAGCTCTTCTCTTAGCTTATCCGCACCAAGTACCGTCATCGGGATCTGTTTCATTAATAAATACCTCGGTTCAATCCTATCTAAAAACAAGTATCTTCCTGATTTTGTAACAACAGTACACCGAACACCTACGTAAAACCGGGGGGTGTTCTAGTAAAAAAACGCAATCAGACTTATGTACTCATTTATCTTATCATAATGTACGCTATTTTAACTGAGACTTAATAACGGGTCACCGTTTACTTTCTTGGGCATTACACTTTAGTATGTATTATATGTCCACCCTAATGCGTGAAATATATGTCATTATTAACTTTAACCAGAAAATGGATCATCTCTTTAGGAATTACCTTAGCCAGTACGCAAGTTTTTGCGATTCCTATTGATGAGTACAAACAATATTTACCTGATGGCACTAACCTTGCTCTGGTCGCGCAAAAAGTGGGAAGTAGTACCCCATTAATTGATTATAATGCACAGCAAATGGCATTACCTGCAAGTACACAAAAGGTTGTGACCGCTCTTGCTGCCCTATTACAACTGGGGCCAGATTACCGTTTTGTCACCAATTTTGAAACTGATGCAAAACTTAGCAACAACACATTGACTGGCGATTTAGTGATCCGCTTCAGTGGTGACCCAACACTAACCCGTCAACAAATTCGCAATATGGCTAATGCGTTAAAGCAGCTTGGGATCCATAAGGTTGATGGCGATCTCGTCGTTGATATTTCTGCTTTTACTAGCCATGACAAAGCGCCTGGTTGGGTTTGGAATGATATGACCCAATGTTTTAGTGCGCCACCTGCAGCTGCTATCATTGACCGCAACTGTTTTTCAGTTTCTCTTTATCCCGCAGAAAAAGCAGGTGATTATGCCTTCATTAAGGCGGCTAGTTTTTACCCTGTCAATATGTTCAGCGAAGTCAAAACATTAGCTAAAGGCTCCCCTGAAGCGCGCTATTGCGAACTTGACGTCGTTCCTGGTGAACTAAACCGCTATACCCTGACAGGTTGTTTAACCCAACGCAGCGAGCCTTTACCACTTGCCTTTGCGGTGCAAAACGGAGCGAGTTACTCAGGGGCGATTGTCAAAAATGAGTTAACCACTGCGGGTATTGAGCTCACCGGCCATGTGAAAAAGCGCACATTCCCAGCGCCTCAATCACAAGTGTTAGTCAAAACTGAATCTAAACCACTGCATGACTTGTTAAAAGTGATGCTAAAAAAATCCGATAATATGATAGCAGACACTGTTTTTCGTACTATCGGTCGAGAATATTATGGCGTCCCAGGTACTTGGCGCTCAGGATCCGATGCGGTAAGACAAGTACTGAAGCAAAAAGCGGGGATCGATATTGGCAATACTGTGATGGTTGATGGCTCAGGGCTGTCTCGCCACAATTTGATCACGCCTGCAACAATGATGGAGATCTTGCAATTTATCGCAAAAAACGATCAACAGCTCGATTTTATCTCCATGCTTCCACTTGCAGGCCATGATGGCACATTGCGTTATCGTGGCGGCTTTGATGAAGCTGGTGTAAATGGTAAAGTTTCCGCCAAAACGGGGGCATTACAAGGGGTCTATAACCTCGCAGGTTTTATCACAACTGCCAGTGGCCAGCGTGTTGCTTTTGTGCAGTTTATCTCTGCTTATGCAGTACCGCAAAACCAGCAACGTACTCGTCGAGTACCATTAGTACGGTTTGAAAGCCGTTTGTATAAAGATCTGTATCAGAAAAACTGATCATACGTGATTTAGATATTAAAAAGGCGCTTTCGCGCCTTTTTATATTTCTAAGATAAACTATTTTTGATAAATGATTTCGACACCTTCGTCGTCATCTTCATCCCAATCGTCATCCCAGTCATCATCAAAATCTTCAGTACCAGAAAGTTGTTCCTTATGATAATCATCCCACATGAATTCAACTTTTTCAGGTTGCTGTGCATCTTCAGTTGTTGCCATATCACGTGGTTGAGTATTCATAAATTCCATGATATCCCAACACAGTGCTTTCACACCTTCGTGGTTAACCGCTGAAATCATGTAGAATTTATCTTCCCAGCCCATCGCTTTAGCAATTTCTGCCGCACGCTGTGCGGATTCCTCTTCACCTAAGATATCAATCTTATTGAAAACTAACCAACGTGGTTTTGCAGCCAGTTTTTCACTGTATTTTTCTAACTCACTGATGATGATCTTCGCATTTTCGACAGGATCAGACTCATCAATAGGGCAAATGTCAATCAAGTGAAGTAAGACACGACAGCGCTCTAAGTGTTTCAGGAATTGGATCCCAAGGCCTGCACCTTCTGCTGCGCCTTCGATCAACCCTGGAATATCTGCAACCACAAAGCTTTGCTCGTTATCCATACGCACGACACCCAAGCTTGGGACTAAAGTGGTAAATGGATAATCAGCGACTTTTGGTTTTGCTGCTGATACAGAACGGATAAATGTTGATTTACCTGCATTTGGCATACCAAGCATGCCCACATCTGCTAACAGCATCAATTCTAACAGTATTTCGCGGGTTTCACCTTTAGTCCCCATAGTACGTTGACGTGGAGCACGATTTACTGAAGATTTAAAACGGGTATTCCCAAGCCCATGAAAACCGCCTTTAGCGACCATATGACGTTGATCATGACGAGTCATATCACAAAGTACTTCGTTGGTCCCTAAATCGCGTACACGCGTTCCTACAGGTACTTTTACAGTGATGTCTTGACCACGTTTACCTGTACATTCACGGCTTTGGCCATTTTGGCCACGTTCTGCACGAAATGATTTTTCAAAACGATAGTCGATTAGCGTGTTGAGGTTTTCGTCTGCTTGTAAGTAAACGTCCCCACCATCGCCACCGTCACCACCGTCCGGTCCCCCTTTAGGGATGTATTTTTCACGGCGGAAGCTGACACAACCATTGCCACCATCTCCTGCCACGACCAATATTTTGGCTTCATCTACAAATTTCATAATTCTTTCTCCGCTTCTGAGCCGCATAACGCTGGATGGCTGTTCTACTCAGAGATGGTGTATCTTTAATACGTGTATAGTTCATTAAAGATCAAATATCTGAATATAAAAAGCCCCGCAAAAGGTTTTTGCAGGGCTTTAATTCTGAATTAAAGGTCAGAAAACTTATTCAGCTTCGATGCTGATAAATTTACGATTGTTTGGACCTTTAACTTCAAATTTAACTTTACCGTCCGCTAATGCGAACAGAGTGTGGTCACGGCCACAACCTACGTTGTTACCTGCGTGGAACTTAGTACCACGTTGACGAACGATGATGCTACCTGCTAATACAGCTTCACCACCAAAACGTTTAACACCTAAACGTTTTGCTTCTGAGTCACGACCGTTACGAGTCGAACCACCAGCCTTTTTGTGTGCCATTAATCTGCTCTCCTAAATCTTAAGCGATGACAGTGATCTTAACATCAGTGAACCACTGACGATGACCCTGTTGTTTACGGCTATGTTTACGACGACGGAATTTGACGATTTTAACTTTTTCGCCACGACCGTGTGCAACCACTTCCGCTTTCACTTTAACGCCTTCAACGACAGGAGCGCCGATTTGGATCTCATCGCCATTAGCAACCATCAGAACTTGATCAAATTCAACAGTTTCACCTGTTGCGATGTCCAGCTTTTCTAGGCGGACAGTTTGACCTTCGCTAACTCGGTGTTGTTTACCACCACTTTGGAAAACCGCGTACATATTAACTCCGCTTTCCGCGTACCCGCTAAATATTTCAATTCCAGAGTACGCTATAAAATATTCACAATAGGGCGCGAATTCTACGCAAAAAAGCAGCAGAACACAAGCCAATAATGCGGTTAGATGACAAAAAATACGACTTTTTTCTCAATAACCGTTTTTGAGCATTGATTTCGTCCCTATTCACTCAATTGTTACTTATTTAAACATTTTTTGCATCACACCTGATAATCTTATAATTAATAATGTTATGCTAGAAAGATAACTGTTCTATCGGTCTCCCATTTTTTTATTTCGGGAATGAACCAAAAACTAATAATATGAATAAATTACGATGAATTTAGAATCTATTATTGAACTGACAACTGAGGATATGTCAGCGGTAAACGAAGCCATCCTCAGTCAATTGAATTCAGATGTTACACTAATTAACCAGCTTGGTTATTACATAGTCAGTGGTGGCGGTAAAAGGATCCGGCCAATGATCGCAATACTTGCAGGTCGATCCTTAGGCTATTCGGGTCATAAACATACCCAAGTTGCTGCATTGATCGAGTTCATTCATACAGCAACATTGCTGCATGATGACGTCGTTGATGAATCTGACATGCGTCGTGGAAAGCAAACTGCAAATGCTGTTTTTGGTAATGCCGCGAGTGTCTTAGTGGGTGATTTTATTTACACTCGATCATTCCAGATGATGACGGATCTTGATTCAATGCGAGTGCTAAAACTAATGTCTGAAGCGACGAATGTGATCGCTGAAGGCGAAGTTTTACAGTTGATGAACTGCAACGACCCTAACATTACTGAAGAAAACTACATGCAAGTGATCTACAGTAAAACCGCACGTCTGTTTGAAGCTGCGGCTCATGCATCTGCGATTTTAGCCAATGCAACACCCGTGCAAGAAAAAGCACTACAAGATTATGGTCGTTATATTGGTACCGCTTTCCAGTTAATTGATGATCTCCTCGATTATGATGCAGACAACGCTCAACTGGGAAAAAACACGGGTGATGACTTAGATGAAGGTAAGCCTACACTTCCCCTACTTCACGCGATGCAAAATGGTAACGAAGAAGAATCAGCATTGATCCGCCAAGCCATTGAACAAGGTAATGGACGCCATCTGTTAGATACTGTTCTCGCAACCATGAAACGCTGTGGTTCTCTTGAATATACTTATGAAAGAGCCCAAGAAGAAGCACAAAAAGCGATTGATGCCTTACATGTCATTGAAGATTCAATTTATAAAGATGCATTGATCGGCTTAGCTTATATCGCAATCCAACGCCATTCTTAGTCACTAAAAAAGATAAAGCGGGTCAAGAAAAGGGGAAACGCTATTTTTCCCCTTTGTCTTCTTCATCAATTTGAGCAAGCAGTGATGACAGACCATAACGCAGGATGTATTTCACTATTTTATTGCGCTCAGGCTCAGTCAGTTGGTAATACGCTTCCGACCAGATTTGCAATGCATCGGTTCTTTGGCTTTGATAAGTTACCGAAGGCTCATGCAGGCTAAGCTGCCCTTGGATTTCCCCCGGTAAGCTTTCAAAGTAATACTCAACAGCCTTACCCTGTACCCCTCTTTTACGGCGGTTTTTCCAGCCTTCTCGTCTTGCCATTAGGTTAATTCCCTGGGGTGATGTAGGGAGCCCTTCTAACCCTGCTAATTCTTTGGCAGTGAACCACAATTTTTTCATTTTCACTTCACGCTTATATTATGAAACCCGCTGTTGCAGCTTTGCTAAAATGTCATCAGTTAAAAAAATTTTTAAATTCAATATAATATTATTTTTATATATTAATTATTTACACCTTAAGTAATTGTAAATTATTTATTATTAATTAAATTAATTAGCGCTAATGCCCCTTCACGCATAATAAATGTCAGGATAATGTCTCTCTCCTCATTGGAAAGCTGGTTATAAGCTTCCTGCCAAATAAAGGCATTATCATTTCTTTTTACTTGATAAGGTGGTGAAGTTTCGTTAGCAAACT
The DNA here is from genome assembly GCF_028482485.1 of Providencia sp. PROV116. Classification (NCBI taxonomy): domain Bacteria; kingdom Pseudomonadati; phylum Pseudomonadota; class Gammaproteobacteria; order Enterobacterales; family Morganellaceae; genus Providencia; species Providencia sp. PROV116. The sequence goes on from NZ_JAMPQO010000022.1 coordinate 92,959, forward strand.
GACCTTCAAAAATATCGATAGGTAAAGAACTAATATGGTATTCCAATGCTTTGCCTTGAATACCCCGCCTTTTGCGGTTTAACCAGTTTTCACGCCTTGCCATTGCATTAATACCTTGAGTTGTCATGGGAAGCCCTTGTAACCCAACCAACTCTTTTGCCGTTAGCCATTCCTTGTACATGCTGACCCTCCTAGTCATGATGACAATTTAATTTTCAGTTGTTGAAAACTATCTATATTTTCTCAAAACCTTATTGACTCATTCGTTTTATTTATACCTATAAATAATAATATACAAATTATATTTGTTATTAGCATTCTAATTTCTTTTAATAACAGATAATTAAATAATTTACTTGCTAATAATTTAACTAATTTTATTAACTAATCTAGATATATTACTCGTACAAGTAAAAAGTAGCATTAAATACGCTATTCTTGTCCCTAACTAGAAAGAGTTAGTTTTAACATCAAAGTTTTATCCTAATTCACAGTTATTCATTCTGACTTTCTATTTAATTTCATAAAAACCACGACAGTTTCATAAAATGAATTTTTAAGAAAAAATCAGAAATTATTTTGGGAAATTTCTGTTATTTTATTTCCAATAACTAAACGGATGTACTGAATGTATCATAATTTTCGGTTACTCGTACCACTAACTCTACATGATTCTAAGTGAAAAAAGGACTAAAAAATGATTTTACGGAAATCGGACTGGCACCCTGCAGATATCATCGCAGCTTTACGTAAACGTGGAACTACGCTTGCCGCAATTTCACGCGAGGCTGGGTTAAGCTCTTCAACGTTAGCAAATGCACTATCACGCCCTTGGCCTAAAGGGGAATGGATCATTGCAAATTTCTTAGCGATCCACCCTGCTGAAATTTGGCCGAGTCGTTATTACGATCCAATTACAGGGGATTTATTAGAAAGAAAAGTCAGAGTAAAAGCACCAGTGGAAGATTAAAAACTGAATGAAATAAATTATAAGGCCGTGAATAATAAATTAATTTATTCACGGCCTTATCTTTTGATGGCAAATCAATAAAAAATGGCTTTGTTTACTTCATTCGCGCGAAACCATCAGCAAGGTCTTGTTTTAAATCATCTAAATTTTCTAAGCCAATCTGCAAGCGCAATGTCGGCCCTCCAGGATTCCAATTAGTCACAGTTCGATATTCAGCACAATTAAATGGAATAATTAAGCTTTCAAATCCCCCCCATGAATACCCCATACCAAAAATTGATAAGCCATCCAGCATTCTTGCAATATCTGTTTGGGTATATTTAGGATCAAGTACAATGGAAAATAGCCCCGATGAACCCGTGAAATCCCGCTTCCAAATTTCATGGCCTGGGCAATCAGCAAATGCAGGGTGCAAAATACGAATCACTTCGGTGCGTTCTTGCAGCCAATGTGCAATATTTAAAGCTCTTTCTTGGGCTTCTTTTAAACGAATAGGTAAGGTTCGCAAACCACGTAACGCAAGAAAACAGTCCTCTGCTCCCGGCAGCATGGCCATGTAATCATAAGTTTCACGTAATTTCGGCCACCACGCTTGGTTTGCTGAGACAACTCCCATTAGCAAATCAGAATGGCCACCTAAATATTTGGTACCCGCCTCCAGCGAGATATCACAACCCAGTTCATGAGCTTTAAAAAATAGAGGTGTCGCCCATGTATTATCAATAATCGTCGCAATATTATGGCGTTTTGCAACCTCAACAATTGCAGGAACATCCTGAATTTCGAAACTTTGAGAACCGGGGGATTCTAAAAAAATTGTGCTGGTATTTGGCGTTACTAGTTTTTCAATATCAGCACCAATCATCGGATCATAATAGGTCGTGATGATCCCCATTTTATCCAACAAACCATGGCAAAATTTACGTGTTGGCCGATAAACACTATCAGGCATTAATAAATGATCACCGGTTTTCAAGGTTGTCAGCAATGCCAACACAATCGCGCCTAAACCAGATGGTGAAAGCACCGTACCTTCAGCTCCAGCAAGAGCAGACCAAGCTTGCTCCAATTGCTTAATTGTTGGCGTGCCCGCTGTGCCATAATTAAATTCCGCCCTATCATTGATTAAGGCATCAACCGTTGGAAATACGACCGTCGAGCCACGATAAACGGGGGCATTTACAAACCCAGCTTGCTTAGCAGGGTCTCTCCCTAGCTGGGTGACTTGTGTATCAACATGAAATTCAGATACCGCTTTTTTCTTCATGAGATCCTCTCAACAACATCATTATTTATTCGAAAAATTTAAAGAATGGAGATAGGCATAACAGCACACCAAAGAAAATGATGAACCACACTGTTGGGCCTTTAAATTTGTGTAATGCAGGGACTTTGTAAACCAGATAGCAAGGAATTAAACATGAAACGATACCAAATAATGGGCCGCCAAGTTGCATAAAAAACAGAATTGAGAACCGTGTTGAAACCCAAAACCACAGTGCAATGATAACGCCTAAGCATACCCCATAATGTAGCACTGTTTGGTTAATGCGTTCTTCAGGAATAAATCGGCTCAATAGATTGATAACGATGCCTTTTATCGCTTCTTGGAATCCTAAATAAATGCCTAAGAATGCTGTCAAGATAGCAAAAATATTGAGTAATGCGGTCATTACTTTCACAACGGCACCGGGTATCACTTGCGCAGCAATCGCTAATGCTGAAATATTTTGTTCAAAGGCTGATACTGCTTGCTCATGGCTAATTGAGAAAGTAAAAGAAAAAGCAAAAAACAAGACTGCAACAGCGAGAATAATATATGCAACACGGTTGGCACGTATTGCACGGTATGTCGCAATGCGTTTATCACTTTCTATTTTACGATACGCAATATTCATGGGACTCAATATTTGTACAAATAATATAGAAAATAGGGTAAATGGGAGTGTTAAAAAAACATCTCGCATAAATGGGAGAAAATCAGGAAAAGCCGTGATGTTCGCAAAATTCCAATATGGCACCATCACTATACCAAGCAGTACGATAATACCGAATTTTACAATAACCATTGGACCAGAGACTTTAAACAGTAACCGCTCCCCTTGTGCAGCAATGGCGACTAATACCGAAATAATAATCAGCCCATACCAAACAGAATCGGATAATAATCCTTCCGTTAATCCAAACGTTTTAATGTAGGAAGCGCTATCGAAGGTGACTGCCAGTGAGTAAGAAAACATCCCGTGCAATAACATCAAGAAATAGGCAATTCCTAATGCTATCCCCCAGTTCTTCCCCAAATATTGTGTAATAACACTCGCGTAATCATTGCATTCTTCAGATTCTGATAATGTTCTGAGATATAAATTTTGTAGCCAATAAATTGCTGGATAAGAAAGCATTGTTGCTGCAATAAAGACCCAAATACCTTTGATACCAATTTGCACAGGCATAAAAACAATTCCTGAACCAATTGCCATTCCAATACATAAAATAACCCAACCAACATCATATTTTGTAAAGGGGATCTTTTTCGTATTAATCGGATTATCTGCACTTGCCTGAATACTATTAGACATAGTCTATTCCTCAACGTTATAGATTTAATTATAAAAAAGTTAGGAACAACATTATTGTGTAGGAGCTACGTTTCTTTTTAAAACTGGTGTGGCATGAGTAAACTGCGATAAATTCACAATTATAGTATGCTGGAATAAACGGGTTTAATAGGGCATGACAATGCTAATAAATAAAAACACTTTTGCGTTTAAAGCAAAAATTGACAGCTACGCGATTTTTCGGCATTTAGAGCTATTCATTAAAATCGTCGAATGCAATAGCTTCAGCCTTGCCGCTAAGAAGCTGAATGTAACACCATCGTCAGTTAGTCGAGGCCTTCAACAACTCGAAGATCAGTTGGGGGTTGTACTTCTAAAGCGCACAACGCGAAATTTTATTTTAACGGATGCAGGGCGCTATTTATTGCAACGATCGCAAAACTTATTGGCCGATCTCGATGATTCACTCATCAATACCGCCAGCTTCTATCAACACGCTCAAGGGCAATTAAAAATTACCTGTTCTATTGCATTTGGTGTTTGTCATTTAATGCAAATATACAGTGAATATCGCGAGACCAATCCTAAAGTAAGTTTGTCTGTTGACCTTAATGATGAGCTCATTAATTTAAATGAAGTCGATTTTGATATTGCGTTACGAATTACCAGCCATCCCCCCGAAAACTTTGCGTTACGAAAAATTTGTAATATTAATTGGGTATACTGTGGGAGCCGTACTTATTTCGAACGATATGGTATTCCTCAATCTCCTGCCGATATTGCATCACACAATTGTTTAATTAACCCAAATATTCCTGACACTTGGCGCATGACGGATAAAGACGGGAGCGCATATCCTCTCGAAATTAATAATATGATTGAGGTAAATAGTAGCTTAGGATTATTAGAGGCGGCTCGCTGCCATCAAGGTATCGTTTGTTTACCAACTTATATGCTAGGCAATTATATTGAAAACGGGGAATTGCTCCCTGTCTTATTGGATTATGACCCTAAATCCACTCCATTTGCCCTATATGCCTTATACCACCCAGCCCATACACACTCGCCTAAAATCAGGACATTTATTGATTTTTTAGTAGAGAAAATACCATCAGATCCGCATTGGGACCATTGGATGCGACAGCATGCTTCATGATGACTTACCAATAAAAAAGGTTGAGTTCAAAACGAAACTCAACCTTTTCCTATTAGGAAAAATTAATTGGCATTAGCCATTAATGAATTTTTCACCTAATTCGATATCTGCTTTTAATACACCTAGCATATCTTTCAGTGCTTTTTCTTCAAATGCACTTAATTTACCAATTGGTAAATGCTTTTCGATACCGTTTTTGCCTAAAACAACAGGTTGTGCGAAGAAGCGAGCATGTTCACCATCACCTTCGGTGTAAACACATTCAACCACATTGCTTTCGCCTTGGAGACCACGAATTAAAGATAAACCTAAACGTGCAGCTGCTTGGCCCATAGATAAAGTTGCAGACCCGCCACCCGCTTTCGCTTCAACGACTTCTGTACCTGCATTTTGAATACGTTTAGTTAACGCAGCAACTTCCTCGTCAGTGAAGCTAACACCTTCAATTTGAGATAACAGAGGCAGAATGGTCACACCAGAATGGCCGCCGATCACAGGCACTTCAAGATCATTAACATTTTTGCCTTTTAATTCAGCAACAAACGTATTAGAACGAATGATATCTAATGTCGTCACACCGAATAAACGGTTTTTATCATAGACGCCTGCTTTTTTCAGGACTTCTGCAGCGATAGCAACAGTGGTATTCACTGGGTTAGTGATAATACCAATCAATGCTTTAGGGCAAGTTTCAGCAATTTGTTGAATCAGGTTACGGACAATACCCGCATTGATGTTAAATAAGTCAGAACGATCCATACCTGGTTTACGAGCAACACCCGCAGAAATAAGGACAATATCAGCACCTTTCAATGCAGGTTTTGCATCTTCGCCAGCAAAGCCTGTCACTTTAACATCAGTAGGGATATGGCTTAAGTCAGCAGCAACACCTGGAGTGACTGGTGCGATGTCGTAGAGGGAGAGTTCTGAACCTGCTGGGAGCTGGTTTTTGAGAAGAAGGGCGAGAGCCTGACCGATACCACCTGCTGCACCTAGGACTGCAACTTTCATTCTGAAACTCCTTAATTTGTACTTTAAAAAGATATCACTTTATTTGTTATACACTTAACACATTACGTATAAAAAACAATTTGTTAACAGATAGAGAGAGAGTTTAACGCAAGAGAACTTGTTTAATAATTGCCAGTATTCTAAACAAATTCCTTATCTGTTAATGAGATAACGGGCACTTTTTTAACAAATAGTTTTTCCGGCTATTGCATTTCGCACAATAAGTTGTTTTTAGTGTATATTATTCAATCAAAAATATTTTTGTTAACAATAAATTTACAACGAATATCTGAAAAATTCATTGCTCTATCATGCTAATTTTTCATTTCCATAATTTACGATAAATAAATACTTCTGACTATCAACTCAAAACGCGCTTACCTAACTTCAAGTGATTACTGGTTATAAAATCATCATAACGCAATTTTGTTGCATAAAAATGCACTTTTACGGATAATACAACTTAGTTCAATGCAAAAGAATGGGTTAATTATGCGCACTCCGTCTAAACAAGAAGACTTGGTTAAGGCTTTTAAAGCCCTACTTAAAGAAGAAAAATTTAGCTCGCAAGCTGAGATCGTCACGGCTTTGCAAGAAGAAGGCTTCGAAAATATTAACCAATCAAAAATTTCCAGAATGCTAACTAAATTTGGTGCTGTTCGTACCCGTAATGCAAAAATGGAAATGGTATATTGCTTACCTACTGAGCCCGGTGTCCCTACTGCCACCAGCCCACTCAAAAATTTGGTTTTGGATATAGACTATAACCCTTCTGTTGTCGTGATCAGAACGAGCCCAGGAGCTGCACAGCTTATTGCTCGCTTGTTAGATTCATTAGGTAAAGCGGAAGGAATTTTAGGTAGTATTGCTGGTGATGATACTATCTTCTCAACACCAGCAAACAATTTCACCACAAAAGAGCTGTATGAAGCGATTTTAGCGTTGTTTGAACAAGAGCTCTAATCCATACTAATTTAAGCATCAAAAGAGGGAAATTGAATTTCCCTTTTTTTGTTTTTATCTATTTCTATTCGATTTTGAGACATTATTTTGCTATTTGATATTTTTCGTAACTTCATACACTATGGATTCCATTTTCTGATGCCAATTGCCTTTGGTTACCTGTTTTGGCGAAAAAATTGGAAACTAGCCGCCTTGATTATGATTGCCACAATGGCTATCGACTTAGATCATCTACTGGCTGATCCGATTTTCGACCCAGAGCGCTGTGGTATCGGATTCCACCCGCTTCATTCTTTTTGGGCTGCGGTTATCTATGTGGTGTTATTATTCATGCCATCATGGAAACTTAAAGCCATTGCCGTTGGTTGTTTATTCCACCTTTTTACTGATTCACTAGATTGTTATATGGGAAGCTTAAAAAAAGAAATGAATGCTCCAATTACATTGAGTTTAACAATACAACAATGCCCTATTTCCGTTTCCTCATGATAAAATAAAAGCGTTTTTGATTTATTACTGCAGGTATAATTCCAAAGAACGATAGTCATCTATCGCGACAATATTTAATGTTAATTAAACACTTTATTAACATTTAAAGGTTGTCGAATGATTCAAAAAACACTTTTAGCTATTGCATTGAGTAGTGCAATATCGAGTTTTGCTTACAGTGCTCCCCCTGAGAAACCCAATGTTTTAATTATTATTGCCGATGATATGGGCTATTCCGATATCAGCCCATTCGGAGGGGAAATTCCTACACCCAATTTGCAGACTATGGCCGAACAAGGTGTCAGGATGAGCCAGTATTATACTTCCCCAATGTCAGCCCCCGCTCGTTCCATGTTGCTCACTGGCGCAACTAATCAACAAGCGGGGATTGCTGGAATGTGGTGGTATGAGAATACGGTTGGTGAGCCCGGCTATGAATTACGGCTTACTGACCGTGTGGTCACTTTGGCTGAGCGCTTCCAAGATGCAGGCTATAATACTTTGATGTCCGGTAAATGGCACTTAGGTTATAGCCATGGCTCGCGGCCAACAGATAGAGGATTCAACCAAGCCTTTGCCTTTATGGGAGGGGGGACTAGCCACTTTGATGATGCAGTTCCATTAGGAACGGTCGAAAGTTTCCACACTTATTACACATTAAATGGTGAAAAAACACCGTTACCCGCAAACTTTTATTCCAGTGAAGCCTACGCAAAAAAACTTGAAGAGTGGATAAAAGAAACCCCTAGTGGCCAACCTATTTTTGCCTATTTGGCTTTTACTGCCCCTCATGACCCTTTGCAAGCGCCAGATGAGTGGATCCAACATTTTGATGGCCAATATGATGAAGGCTATGGAAAAATTTATCGACAGCGCATCAATCGATTAAAAGAAATTGGAATTATCATAGATAAAACCCCAATGCCCCATCTTGATTTAGATAAAGAATGGGAGCAACTCACACCTGAAGAAAAACGCTATGCAGCGAAAACAATGCAAGTCTATGCAGCAATGATTGCCAATATGGATGAGCAAATTGGCAATGTACTCAATACATTAAAAGAAACTGGCCGCGATAAAAATACGATTATTATTTTTGCGACAGACAATGGGGCCAACCCAGCTCAAGGCTTTTATTACGAGGGCGATTCTGCATTTTGGCAGCAGTTTGATAATAGCTACGAAAACTTAGGACGTAAAAATTCCTTTGTCTCTGCGGGACCTCATTGGGCCAATGTTAGTAATGCACCCTATGCAAACTTCCACAAAACGACCAGTGCACAAGGTGGGATTAACACCGATTTAATCATCACAGGTCCCGGTATCAATAAAGCAGGAAGTATTGATAATACTCCGATGGCCGTTTATGACATCGCTCCAACCCTATATGAATTTGCTGGTATTGACCCTAATAAAAAGATTAAAGATATCAGCCCAGTGCCAGTTCGAGGTGTTAGCTTTAAACAGCATTTCACCCAAGGTACTCCAGTAAAAACGCGTTATTCATTTGCTATGGAGTTACATAACCAAGCAGCCTTAGTTGAAGGTAATTGGAAACTACGTCGCCTTGTCCCTACCTCGGCCAAAGCAGAAATGGCGCCATGGGAGCTGTTTAATTTAAAAGACGACCCGCTGGAAACGCAAAACCTTGCCGCACAGTACCCTGACATTCTTGAAAAACTTCGCCAGCAATATGAACAGTTTGCCAAAACAGGAATGGTTATTGAGGCTAAAGGAGAAGCGATTGATTATATTGGTTATAACGAAAAAACGGGTAATTACCTTGGTATTGACCCCGAAACACATAAGCGCATAGTGCCAACGCTAACTCAGTCAGGGGAATAACATGAAAATCGCCTTTCATGATAACCCGCCGGTATTTTCGCCGCCCACACGAGCGGTCGTTCCCTTTCATATTTTGCTTAAACCCGTTGGCGCTGGCTGTAATCTTAAATGTGATTATTGTTATTATCCAGAAGATCAGCTGGCGAGATCTAAACCCATGATAAAAGAGATGTTAGAACCTTTTATCCGTCACTATATCGCATCACAACCTGCCTACAGCAAAGAAATTAACTTTGTATGGCAAGGTGGAGAGCCCTTACTTGCAGGGTTAGATTTCTATAAAAAGGCCATTGCGTTGCAACAAAAATATGCACCAAGCCAAGTCAAAATTTCTAATAGCCTACAAACTAATGCCACCTTGCTCACTCCTGCCTGGTGCCGCTTCTTAAAACAGCATGATTTTATTGTTGGTGTCAGCTTAGATGGGCCAAAAGAAATTCATGACCGTTATCGTTTAAATAAAAAAGGACAACAAGGAAGTTATGATGGGGTCCTAAAAGGTATTCGGTTATTACAAGAGTTTGGCATTGAGTTTAATATTCTGACGGTTGTACATGATGCGGTTGCCAACCAAGCCGTAACTATTTATGACCACTTCACTCAGTTAGGTGTGAAATTCATTCAATTTCAACCGTTAATGTCTGAAGGTAGTGCGCTTGAGCATCATTTTACGTTGTCTGCTCATAATTGGGGGCAATTTTTGACAGACATTTATTCACGCTGGCAATCCAAAAATCACATTGGCCAAGTATTTGTGATGAATATTGAACAGGTATATAACCAATATTTTACTTATGTAAGCCAAACTTGCGTCCATTCAGAGCGCTGTGGGACTAACTTAATCATGGAAACGCAAGGCGAAATATTTGCCTGTGATCACCAAATGAACGCCAGTCATTATTTGGGGCATTTTTCAGAGTTAACGCCATTTAGTGAACAAGTCTCCAACTCTATTTCTCTCTCTTTTGGGCAAAATAAAAGTACCCGCAGAGAATGCCAGTCCTGCACAGTAAAGAGCGTTTGCCAAGGCGGCTGCCCTGCGCATATCAATTCAACAGGGAAAAATGCACTGTGCGATGGTTATTTTCGATTTTTTGATGTGGTGATGGCCCCTGTGCGAAAATACGAACGCAGTATGCGGGGTGTGCAACAATGGCGGCAGGCAATAATGTCTTAGTCTCTCAGTTAATAATAAACCCCCTTCATCAATGAACTACCCTCGACTCATTGATGCTGGGGGTTATTTTCTAAATGATTAAGAGGCCATTAATCATCTTGCTCTGTTTCTGATTTGGCTTTCAAACCTGCGAGTAATTTGCCATGAATACCGCTGAAACCACCGTTGCTCATCACCAAAATATGATCGCCCGGTTGTGCGGTTTCAATAATCATATTGGTAAATGCCTCAATATCTGCACTCCAACGTGCGGGTTGAACACATTTTTCAGCGATGTCTGTGACCATCCAAGGGATATTGGCAGGTTGGAACAGAAATACTTCATCTGCACGGCCTAACGCAGGCGCAATATCATTTTTATTGATACCCATTTTCATCGTATTCGAGCGAGGTTCAAGCACCGCAAGAATACGTGAAGTCCCGCCAACTTTGCTGCGAAGTGCTTCTAACGTTGCCAAAATAGCAGTTGGATGATGTGCGAAGTCATCGTAAACACTGACACCATTTTCAACACCACGTAGCTCAAGGCGACGGCGTGCATTGATAAAACGATTCAAAGCGAGGCAAGCTTCTTTTACTGGAACACCCACATGGTGAGCCGCCGCAATCGCCATCAATGCATTTTGGATATTGTGGTTACCCACTTGTGACCAAGTGACTTCTCCAACTTTTTCTTGTTGGTAGTACACGGCGAAGTGGCTGCCATCGTGGCTGAGCTTCTCAGCTTGCCATCCGCCATGCTCTCCACCCACCAGCTCTTGTTCACTCCAGCAGCCCATTCCAATCACTTGTTTTAAATGATTGTCGTTGTCAGGTGTAAAAATTTTGCCGCTGGCTGGCACAATACGTACAAGATGATGGAACTGTTTTTGAATCGCTTCGAGGTTTTCAAAGATATCCGCATGGTCGAATTCAAGGTTGTTCAATACCAAGGTTTTCGGGCTGTAATGCACAAATTTAGAACGTTTATCAAAGAATGCACAGTCATACTCATCCGCTTCGATAACAAAAAACGGGCTTTCACCTATCTTAGCGGAGACATCAAAATTCCCTGGAACACCGCCAATTAGAAAACCAGGCTTGTAACCACAGTCTTCTAAAATCCATGCAAGCATTCCCGCGGTGGTTGTTTTACCATGAGTTCCCGCCACAGCCAGTACCCAACGTTCAGGTAAGACATGGTCATGAAGCCACTGTGGGCCAGATGTATACGGCAAACCTCTTTCTAACACGGCTTCGACACAAGGGTTACCACGCGTCATTGCATTACCAATCACTACCATATCCGGTATTGGGTCAAGCTGAGCCGGATCATACCCTTGAATGAGTTCAATTCCTTGATTTTCAAGTAATGTGCTCATCGGTGGATATACATTGGCATCCGAACCCGTCACTTTATGTCCTAAAGAACGAGCCAATATTGCTAAGCTTCCCATAAAGGTACCGCATATACCTAAAATATGTATGTGCATTCTTTTTCATCCAATTAGCATGAGGTTGGTCACTATTCTACCCATCAAAAACAGGTTTATAAATGCATTAACCTATTAATCTTTTTTTTATTTAGTTAAACTCTTCCCGCGCGAGGGTAAATGCCCCGCAAAACCTCTGTCAATTTTATTCAGGACCTTCGTCATGAAAACATTAGGCGAATTCATCGTCGAAAAGCAACAAGATTTTCCTCATGCAACAGGTGAGCTGACTTCTTTATTATCAGCTATCAAACTGGGCGCTAAAATTATCCATCGTGATATTAATAAAGCTGGACTTGTCGATATTCTTGGCACTAACGGTGTTTCGAATATTCAAGGTGAAGTTCAGATGAAGCTTGACCTGTATGCAAACGAAAAACTGAAAGCGGCTTTAAAAGCACGCGGAGAAGTCGCCGGTATCGCCTCTGAAGAAGAAGACGAAATTGTCATTTTCGAAGGAGACCGTGCAGAAAACGCAAAATATGTTGTTTTAATGGACCCGCTTGATGGTTCTTCGAACATCGATGTAAACGTTTCCGTTGGAACAATTTTCTCCATTTACCATCGTATTACACCGATTGGTCAACCGGTTACAGAAGCCGATTTCCTGCAACCAGGTAATCGCCAAGTGGCTGCGGGCTACGTGGTTTATGGTTCATCAACAATGTTGGTTTACACCACTGGTGTTGGTGTGCATGCGTTTACTTACGACCCATCATTGGGCGTTTTCTGCTTATCTCATGAAAAAGTGATGTTCCCATCAGAAGGGAAAATGTACTCCATCAACGAAGGAAACTATATCAAGTTCCCGATGGGTGTTAAAAAGTACATTAAATATTGCCAAGAAGAAGATAAAGCAACAAATCGCCCGTATACCACACGTTATATCGGTTCTTTGGTTGCAGACTTCCATCGTAACTTGCTCAAAGGGGGAATTTATATTTACCCAAGTACCGCAAGCCATCCAAATGGAAAACTGCGCCTTCTGTACGAATGCAACCCAATTGCATTTTTAGCAGAGCAAGCCGGTGGTAAAGCCAGTGACGGAGCAAACCGCATTTTAGATATCATGCCTAGCGAATTACACCAACGCGCACCGTTCTTTGTCGGAACTGAGTCGATGGTAGAGAAAGCAGAATCATTTATGCGTGAATTCCCTGACACGGAATAATCTAATTCATTAATTATAAGGCGGGGCTTCCCGCCTTTTTTGTTCCTTTTTTTCACCAACTAGTGAGTTTTACCCCTCTTTACGGCTATAATGTTCCCCACGCTATCTACCCGAGTATTTAATTTGTCTGAAGGCCGCCATAAATGTGATGCCCTCCAACAAGTTAGCAAGGGTAAATTCATTATTCACACAAAGGATACATTTAAATGGGCCTGAACAATGTACCGGCAGGTAAAGATCTGCCAGAAGATATCTATGTTATCATCGAAATTCCAGCGAACGCAGATCCTATCAAATATGAAGTTGATAAAGAGTCTGGTGCGCTGTTTGTAGACCGTTTCATGTCAACAGCGATGTTCTATCCATGCAACTATGGTTACATCAACAACACCCTGTCTCTAGATGGCGACCCAGTTGATGTGTTAGTCCCAACACCATACCCATTACAACCAGGCTCAGTCATTCGTTGCCGCCCTGTTGGCGTACTGAAAATGACTGACGAGTCAGGTGAAGATGCAAAATTAGTTGCTGTTCCGCACACTAAATTAAGCAAAGAGTACGATCACATTAAAGATGTGAACGACCTGCCAGAATTACTGCGTGCTCAAATTACTCACTTCTTTGAACATTACAAAGACTTAGAAAAAGGTAAGTGGGTTAAAGTTGATGGTTGGGAAGATGCGGCATCTGCAAAAGCAGAGATCATCGAGTCTTTCGAACGCGCTGCAAAAAAATAATCTCCCTCTCGGAACATTATGAAAGCTCTGGTTAATACCAGAGCTTTTTTATGGGCCCTAACAAGCCAATTCGTTGATAAAAAACGCCAGCAATAGTACTGGCGTTTTATATTTTTACGACTCGATAGTGGTTATTGAGCCGTTATACTTCTTCATCACGTTTCAGCCAATCGCCACTTTTTATTTGGCGTAGACCATCAACAGAATGTTTATACAGATAAATCCAAGCGTTGCCATACGGCGTTGAGATGAGCTCCCTCACATAGTCTTGAGAGTTTTTCTTTAGCTCATCTAACTCTGTCAAAATGGACGGGTTGATTCGATAAACCTCGCACTCTATTGCCCCATCTCCTTTGACAACCGCAGGATAATATCCAAGATCATACAGTTCATAGCCTTCTAGCTTATGCTCACCGAGTAGCTGAGCATAAGTCATCCAGTGATGATTTCCTTGCTTTTGTCTTAAGCTGCCATAAACAATTACACGCATAATCTAAAACTCAAATTGGTAGAGGAGATCCAATGCCTGATTCACACCAGACACAGCTTCTAAATACAGTTTTGGCATCAACCGATAACGTAAAGTTAACGTCGCCAATGAGTCAAAGATACCAACTCCATACTTCACTTGTAAATCATTAGTGATCTTACCACTTACAACGACTTGAGAACCATCCCCCACACCTTGGGTATCGACGGCTAAATCAGAGACTCCAAATGTCTCACCTATTTTACCCACGAGTTGCCCACTTTGTGCTACACCTAAGCCTATTAACATAGATGTCATTTGTGAACCATTTGCGTCTCCACTATCTAAGCCCTCTCCTCTTAATAAATAAGACAGCGCTTCTTGTTGTGTTTTCGCCGGTTCAGAGAATATTTCTACTTTCGGTTTATCCGCAAGCCCTGTGACCTTCACCCCAGCAATCACGCCATCTGCCGTGTTGTCTGGGTTACGAATGGCTTCTAAGTTTAAGAATGGTTGGTCCGCAGGGCCTGAGAATTGAATTTGGCCTTTACGGACAATCAAATCTTGCCCATAAGCACGGAAACGACCGGCTGGAATATCCACTTGGCCATTAATGTGCAGACCATGGATATTCTGAACCACTTTCAATAAACCCGTCAGGCGCGCTTTTAAGCCAAACGCATCCAATCGGACATCATTACCAATTTTAATATCTAAATTGGTCTGAATAGGAATGGACGGCGCTTTTTGTTCAATTGGCTGCAGGTTGCTATCTAGCATCACCACATCCGATGATGGGCTTACCGCCGACTCAGGGAGTTCTTGAACAGTAATTCGTGCCCACGGAATATTGACGGTACCGTTTAGCGTGAGTACCGAAGGTGATGCATCAAATACAATGTCCGGTTGAACATCAATTTGGATCATCGGCGGTAAAGAAACTCGAAGGTTATTACCTCGTGCCATGACTTTTGCACGCCATGCATTAACATTGCGCCAATCTGCATCACCATCAATGTTCAGATAGCCTTCTGGCGTGTTTATCTGACCATTCATTACTGAGCTTGTGCCGTTGAAATTAATACCTAAATGACCACTTTTGATATCAAACGGGATCATTGCCGATCTCACTTCTAAGCTCGAAAGCGCTAAATTACCATTTAATAATGGGTTATTCGCTGCCCCACCTAAACGTAAGTTCGCACTCAAGCGCCCATTCGCCACTTCCTTCTGGCCCAGCAACGGCTTGATTAAATCTAATGTCACTGAATTGATTTCAACATTACCCGACAGTAAGCGGCGATTTTCAATATCAGAAATTTGAATATTGCCGCGCATTTGGCCATTATTCGTTAGCCCAAACAACCAGTTAAGGTCTGCCTTGCCATTTTTCAAGCCCGCGCTTAACGTTAAGGTATCAAAAGCAATAGGTAAACGAGTGCCATCCACAAACTGAACCGCTTTGACATCATTTCCTCGCAAGTCCAACTTCACTTGCGGCATACTGCCATCTGCTTTCCAAATCGCATTAGCTTTACCCGTAAATACGCCGCTGACTCGAGTATCTTGTGGCATAAACGGTTTGATCATCGCGAGGTCAAAACGTTCTAGCACGATATCTGCGCTACCACTTTTACCTGCTTTAATCGGTTTTGGTACACACAAACGGGCATTCGGGTTGACCCAACAATGGCTGCCGATAGTCACTTCTTGCGTTTGGTTAGCATAATTGAGTGACATCGCTTGGTTTAAGCGCCATTCACCCACCACCGTATCAAATAAGGTATTGGTTAAATTCCCTTTCCACACTTCAGTCTGCCGGTCAAAACTACCTGCTAATGCTAATTGTCCAGAAACCGGTTCACCCTTCATGTTCAACTTGAGCGAGTGCTGTTTTTCACTTCCTTTCGCATCTAAAGTCAGGTTATTGACGACAAGATCACCTTGTTTCAACTGACGAAGAACAACGGATAAATCCCCTTTAATTTGCTCGCCTGTTGCTACATTTCCTTTGATAACAACATTCTCGATAGCAAGATCATCTTGCCACTTCACGCCGCGTGCCGTAAGGTCAACAAGGGCTTCAGGTGTCTGTAAATTACCACGCAATTTCACATCACCGGCAATCACTCCCCCTAAGCCGGGTAGCAAGCCATTGAGAGCAGGGGCATTAATTTTGGCATCAAGGTTCCATTTATCGGCAAGAGAGCCTTTTACATCGACATGGTTTTTACCCAGTGCCAAATTAAAGTTTGGAATATCCCATTGACCAGCTGCGTTACCTTTGGCTTTACCGCGCGCTTTTAAGAGGTTATTTTTAACATTGCCGTCTAAAACAATTTCAGGAATATCCAACTGCCAACTACCGCCGTATAAACTTCCGCGCGTGGCAATTTTACCTTCCACTTTAGCAGGCCATTCAGGGTACTGTTTGGCAGTATTAATACCTGAAAGGGTCAATACTGCATTCCAACTAATTGCCTTGCTCCAGTCCGCAACGCCAGTAATATCAGCATGACCTTGCAAAGCAGCTAAACGTAAGCGAGTTAAATTAATTTGCTCTTCATTACCTTTCGCATCTAATAGCAAGGTCGAAGGTGGTAAATCCTGCCCAGTGATAGCTGAACGTACAGACATGTCATAAGCTGACGGTCGGCCATTTAGACGCAGACGTGTCCCATCGAGTTGGTATTGTGCTTCCCCCACTAACGGCCACGTTAACTTATCGCTTTCTAGTGTAAGCAAAATAGGTAAGTCTGCTTGTGACAAATCCGTTTCTGCATCTAATTTTGCATTAATTGGCCCATGTAAGTTCAAGGCCAATTTTAGTTCATCAATCAAACCGCCTTTTAAGGAGAGGTCTATTTTTTGCCCATTTAAATCTTCTAAACGGCTTTCCCCCACGACTGATAATGAGACTGGCCATTTATCTTGCAAAGTTGCCGAGCCAGATAACGCAATATTCCCCTGCGGTGCATCGACTTTTAACTGTTTAACGAGGACTTGTTGTCCTTCATTTGAAAGACTCAGGTGCAATTGGTTAATTTTAAGATCAGTCGCCCCCGTTAACTGAAAATTCGAAGCATTAATGCCATCAACATTTAAATCAACAGGTAAAATAACTTCTGGTAATTCAGCGAGTAACGGTTTAGAAAATAGTGCTTTTAATTCGTCTGCCAATGATTTTTGTTCGTTGATCGGCGTTGGGTCTGGCTGTTTCTCTTCAACGACGGCATCTGATTTGGTTTCAGGTAAATTAATCGCTAAATCAATGATATCAGTTGGAATGATAGTAATCGTTTTCCCTTCCCACGTTGCTCCTGTGGTAAATTTCGCTAAATCAATATCCATACCATCCACATTGACGTGCGTTGAAACCAAAGCCAATTGATTCAAACGAATGGTCAAAGGCGCCTTGAGTTCAGTCAATGGTTCAGATGGTGGCGTTTCTTCTGAAGGGGGGAATTGGGTGGTATCGACAGTCACAGTGACATTTTCCGTGCCTAAGTTGTCGACACATAGCTCACGGCTTGTTAAACAACCTAGACGTACCGCTAAATTTAATTTCCCCGCATTAACATCAACGCCTGGCATTTGATATTTAACGCCACTTAGCGTTAAGTCACTAATATCACCGTTAATTTTATCAATGGTTAATTCAGGAACAAAACGTGTCGCTGTATTTAATGCAAAGTGAAGACCTGATTGCGTTCCAATCACCCAACTGAGTGCGGCAACAACCAGAACAAGAATTAATAAAATGGAAAGACTGGTCCATTTTAGCCACTTCAACCACCTCATAGCTCAGTCCCCAAGCCGATATAAAACTGTATTTTGTTGTTATCTGGATCGCCAATAGGTTTGGCTAAATCTAATTTTATTGGCCCAACCGGTGAGACCCAACGGATACCGACTCCCGCCCCCGTTTTAAAATCATTATCCTTAAAATTATCAACGGCTTCACCACTATCAATAAAGGTCGCACCCCACCAATTCCCAGTAAAGTTATATTGGTATTCCACAGAGCCTACAGCCAATTTTGATGCCCCTGTCAGCTTACCTTTACTATCTTCTGGAGAGATTTTTTGATAGCCATATCCACGCACACT
Source organism: Providencia sp. PROV116 (assembly GCF_028482485.1). Taxonomy (NCBI): domain Bacteria; kingdom Pseudomonadati; phylum Pseudomonadota; class Gammaproteobacteria; order Enterobacterales; family Morganellaceae; genus Providencia; species Providencia sp. PROV116. The sequence continues at coordinate 111,086 of NZ_JAMPQO010000022.1, forward strand.
GCCATCACCCCCCGCAAAGAAGCGTAAGTCCGGTGGAACCTTATCGAAATCATTGGTTTCAATCCAACCGATATTTCCACGAACAATAAAGCGATGACCTTCCCATGGCGTTCTGATCCACACATTTTTAGCTTGTAGTACCGCAAAGTCGATGTCTGAACCCCAAATTTTATTCGAGTAATCAATAGAGTAACGTTGGCTATCCCCCCATGTTGGCATCACACCTCCACGTTGGCGAATTCGGCTCACATAGGCCCCGGGATACAGCAACATCGTCGTATTCGTCACGTTGGCTTGGGTAAAGTTACTCAGCATCCAACGCATATTCACACCATATTGCCAACCGGATGAATAATCCCAGTTACGAGACACATTCAAGGTTGTTGTATTCGCTTGCGTATCATTTAAATCTGTCCGTTTAAAGCCCCCTTGAACTGCATAATATTGCTCAAGTGGGTTCGCTTTTAATGGAATTTTATAGCTTGCATCTATTAATTGTTCTGGTTGGGATAAACTAATATTTGACGTTAAACTCTGCCCACGAGAGTTAATCCAAGGCTTATTCCATGTCGTTTTAACGCGAGGGCCTACATCTGTTGCATAACCCCCACCGAGCTCAATAAAATTTTTGGCTCTAGGCGTCATCACCGCTTCCATCGGTAATTCATAGGAGTTATCTTTTCGGGCACTCACGATACGCGGAGTCACAATCGCAGAAGAGAACCACCCTGTTTCAGCTAATCGGCGGTTAAATTCAGCAAGTTGCTCTGATGTGTAGTATTCCCCTTTTTTGAAAGGCGCAAGGTTGTTCAGATAATCTTCACGGATTTGTGAGCCTGAATAAGAAATGGCGCCAAACCGATAACGTTCGCCACTGTTAAAATCAAAATCCCAATAAGCCGCATGGTGGTCAAGAGAAATACCCAGTTGGCTTTTCTCCATCATCGCATCAAAATAACCTTTGCGAATGGCTAAACTGCTAAAGCGCCCTTTAAATTCTTCGTATTCACCATCATTTTGAACTGTATCGAGCTTTGGCGTATATTGTTTGAGCATCTTTTCATAGTCAGGGTCCGTTTTAGCGCCACCTTGCAATTCAACATTCACCCCTTTTAATAAAATAGGTTCCCCAGGAGTGACTTTGGCGGTTAAAACAGAACGAGCAGGCGGTGTTTTTTCTTCATAGCTAAATTCAACCGTGGGTTGGTAATAGCCTAAAGGCTTTAAACCTTCTTTAATTGCTTTCTCAACACGGGCTCGAAAACGACCGTTTGGCACAACTTCATCTTGCGATATATTAGACAGTTGTACACGAACGTTTTGATTAAGTTGTCCTTCAAGGCCTTCAATATTAAGACGAAGATTAGCTGCGTGTACCACTGGCACTGCCGCAGTTAGGCAGAGAAAACAAATTAGAGGGTATTTCGACACGCCTACTCCTAAGGTGATTGTTCGATTGACTAAATACTTCATATCAATTTATTTTGAGTAAAATTCGCCATAGACACAAGTTTTTATCCCTATTTTTAGATTATTTGTGTGGTCACTATATATAGGAATCATTATGCCTTTTAATAAATTTCACTCTGCAAGTATTGCACAACCTCTGCCTGGCAGAGCAACTGCTATGACCTACTCACCATATCATGCGCTTAACCATCATTCGATTGAGATTATTCCTAAGAATATGGAAATTGCGTATTTTGCCATGGGCTGTTTTTGGGGAGTTGAACGATTATTTTGGCAGCAAGCTGGGGTTTATTCAACTTCTGCGGGGTATTGTGGTGGTGTGACCCCTAACCCAACCTACGAAGAAGTTTGCTCAGGACGAACTGGCCACGCGGAAGCAGTTCGGGTTGTTTTTGATCCGCAAGTTATCAGTTACTCCCAATTATTGACGTTATTTTGGGAAAACCATGACCCTGCACAAGGCATGCGCCAAGGGAACGATATGGGCAGCCAATATCGCTCTGCCATTTATACTGTGTCAGACGAGCAAGATAAGCAAGCGATGGACACACTGCAAGCTTACCAAAATGCAATGAAAGCGCAGCATGACGCCCGTGCAATCACGACCGAAATAGCGCCATTAGATACTTTCTATTTTGCCGAAGATTACCACCAGCAGTACTTATATAAAAACCCGAATGGATATTGCGGATTAGGAGGAATTGGTATCTGTTTACCACCTTCGTTAAACAACTAAATCAATAACTTATTACAGTGAGTTCATCTTTCCAACCATTCAAGTTGCTTTTCAATATGACTTAAAGCAGCTTGAATGATGATGAATATCTAGGCAGATAAATCACCTCAGTGCTATACTAATGCAACATATCAACAATTTGCGCATATCGCGCAACATATATTTGCATACTCAATATATTTAAATACACGAGACTATGCCTTCAGAGATTTTTGAATTTTATGGATTCTTCCTTTGATTGGCTGGATAACTTATGCTCAACAGTTTATTAATTGTTCTATTATTATGTGCAATCAGCGCATTCTTTTCTTTGTCAGAAATTTCTCTGGCGGCTTCCCGCCGCATTAAACTTAAACTTATGGCCGATGAAGGCAACATTAATGCGGCTCGCGTGCTTAAATTACAAGAAATGCCGGGAATGTTTTTTACCGTCGTTCAAATTGGTTTAAATGCCGTTGCTATCCTTGCCGGTATTGTGGGAGAGTCTGCTTTTTCTCCAGCTTTGTACGATATCTTTATTCAATTTTTATCGCCAAGCTGGGCTCAGCAAGTTTCATCAATACTGTCGTTCACCATTGTGACGAGCCTGTTTATTTTAGTGGCAGATTTAACACCTAAACGTATCGGTATGGTAAAACCTGAAGCCATTGCGATTCGCATTGTGAATCCAATGCGCTTCTGTTTAGTGGTACTGGGCCCATTCGTCTGGTTTTTTAATGGCCTTGCGAACCTCTTTTTTAAATTATTCAAATTACCTACATCACGTAACGAAGATATCACTTCTGATGATATTTTTGCGGTCGTTGAAGCGGGTGCTGTAGCGGGTGTGTTACGTAAGCAAGAACACGAATTGATTGAGAATGTGTTTGAACTGGAATCACGCACTGTGCCATCAGCTATGACCCCACGTGAGAGCATTATTTATTTTGACAAAGACGAGTCAGAAGACAGTATCAAACATAAAATTTCAACCCAACCCCATTCTAAGTTCCTAGTGTGTGCAGGGGATATCGATCATGTTATCGGTTATGTTGATTCAAAAGAATTACTTAATCGCGTGCTCAATGGGCAGAGCTTAAGTTTAAAAGATGGTGCTCACATTAGAAATACGCTAATGATCCCTGACACTCTCTCATTATCAGATACCTTAGAAGCATTTAAAACAAACGCCGTCGATTTTGCTGTTATTCTCAACGAATATGCATTAGTCATGGGTATCATTACCATCAATGATGTAATGATCACTTTAATGGGAGACTTAATTGGTCCAGGACAAGAAGAGCAAATCGTGGTACGTGATGAGAATTCTTGGTTAGTTGAAGGCGGAACACCAATCGAAGATGTGATGCGCATTTTGGATATTGATGATTTCCCTGACTTTAGCAACTATGAAACCATCGCAGGGTTTATGATGTACCGGTTAAGAAGAATGCCAAAGCGCACAGACTATGTGAAATATGCGGGATACAAATTTGAAGTTGTCGATATTGATAATTACAAAATTGACCAATTACTCGTAACTCGTCTTACTACGGTGCCATCACCTGTCGTTGTACAGCCCGGAAAAAATACTATTGAAACGGCTGACGCAAAACAACAAACAAAAGATACTGAACATTAGTGCTTGATGGCGAAGCCGTTTCTTTCAATGCGCCACCCATGTGGCGCGTTGTTAACCAAAACCTTCTTGATTAACCTACCCCATTTCTGCCTGCAATAATGAAACCTGTTTGTTGACCTCACTCATCACATTGTAATGGCGCTTATCACTAATTTTAGGTGGTAGAATTTTCCCATAGTTAAACTCAAATGCCCCAAAATCCTTAATATAGAGCCGGCCACGGAATAGCGTTTTGACGTAAAGAGCAATCTTTGATGGGTTATAACGGTTAAAAATTTTCATTAGAACTTTGCCTCCCCTTTGTTCTTACGATATTCAATAACTCATACCGTACAATAATCATAGACCAGAAATTTTCACTTTGGTTCTAAAATTGCAGTTTTATTCAATTTACTGACATAACATGACACTGTAAACTAACTGTTAAAACCCTATAAACATTGTTTTTATTCTGAATTTTAAAAAAATGTTAAATTACCTCTTGTAACTCATCCGATGAGCTATGCTATAAATAGCAGTAATCAGACAAACCGTTAGGCTCACATGACAAAATAATCAATCAAGGGGCTGTTATGATAAGAAATTATTTACTTTTAATATGCTTGCTAGGGGCATCAGCGATAGCTTCTGCTGCAAATATTCAATTAAACCAATCTGTTCCTACCATTTCTGTCACCGACAAAGGTGAGCTTGTCATAAATAATGAAGGGAAGTTGGATTATCAACCGTGGAAAAGCCAACAGCTCGTTGGAAAAGTACGGACAATTCAACATATTGCTGGCCGTTCTTCCGCAAAAGAGCTCAATGCCCCTTTAGTTGAAGCCATCAAACAAGCCAAATTCCCGCATGATACCTATCAAACAACAACAATCATTAATACTGATGATGCAATGTTCGGTACGGGTGTATTTGTTAAAAATAGTGTTGAAGATAGCAAAAAAGAGTTCCCTTATTCACAATTTATTGTTGATAGCGAGGGTACGGTGAAGAGTGCATGGGGTTTGAAACCAGAAAGTTCAGCAATTATCGTATTGGATAATCAAGGAAAGGTGTTATTTTTCAAAGATGGTGAATTAAATTCCCAAGAAATTCAAAAAGTCATTAGTTTGTTAAGCTCATCACTAAACCAATAAGGTCAAACTTTTACTATTATGTAGTGTGCGTAATTTCGCACACTACACTTACAATTCAGTCTATCTCTATTACATCAAAAATAGTGAGTTATGCTAAAATACCCTTACATTAAACATGCATAATTATGATTGTTTTTTTCATAAATAATCATGACTAATGTGCGCATTATCACGCTTTAGTTTCATTCCAATACACTTTGGCGCAAAACCCGCCATTAGTGCCATGAGTAAAAATAACCTGCAAATGATGCAATTGCGCAATCCGCTTAACAATAGAGAGTCCTAAACCACTCCCTGTCTTTTCTTGTCCTGGTGGACGATAAAAACGCTCACCTAGACGCTGTAAAACTTCAGGTGTCACACCATTACCATCATCTTGAATTTCAAGGTGGTCAGCATACAAAATGATCTCCACTCGCCCAGCTATTTTTCCATAACGTATTGCATTATTGAGTAAATTTCTCAGCAACGCATTGAGTAGTAATGGCTGACCTTGAAAATCAGGGGGACGACTTATTAAGGTGTTTATTATCGTTGTTTGCTGCTCTTGAGCTTCGGGTTCAACATCCTTTATTGCTGTTTCAATTAATATGGCCCAAGATACCGCCGTAATATCATCAAGTTGCGAGGATGACTCTAACCGAGACAACATGAGTAGTTGGTCAACAAGCCTTGTTGCCCTATCAATACCTTCCGATAAATTAGCCACTGCATGATTACGGATATCTGTATTATTCCCCGCAATTTGTACCACTTCCGCCTGTACTCTTAATGCTGCGAGTGGGCTACGTAATTCATGAGCGGCATCCGATGTAAATTGTCGCTCGCGAGCGAACATGTCATTAATACGGCCAAATAGCACATTCATGGAGTCAATAATGGGTCTTACTTCACTGGGGATGCGCGTTAATTGTACTGGGGTTAATTCATCTGGCTTTCGGTGATATAACTGCTTTGCTACATCCCTCAATGGACGTAAAGCACGTGTGAGCAGCCATAAAAATAGCAATAACATAATTGGCAAAGCCATCAACCAAGGCATAAATTGTGCAACCATAATATCGGTCGCCATTTCTTGCCGGTACTCCCACTCTTGCCCTACTGCAATAACATATTGACCATCTTGAGATTTTAACCACACCAAACGCCAAGGGTCGTCACTTCCTTGGAGCATCCCATCGGTAAACCCTTCTCGCTTAAATTGGTAGACAATATCTCTACCATTATCACCGTCGTTTAATACCATTTCGCCATTCTGTGAAAAGATAGCAAATGCCAATGCATCGTCATCCTGATGGCCACGGTTCTTGCGCAATAATTTTTTGGTTTTAGTCAGGGAAGGCCGGCTCAATTCAAAGTCTGATGGTAAAACAGATAGCCGTTTAGCAAACGCCATTTGCTGGGTATCAAATAGCTCATTAATCGTTTTATAGCTTTGGTACCACGCTAACGAACTGGCGATCCCCCATGTCAGCAAAGCCAACAGGAGCAGCATTAAAGTGAGTTTTAACCTAAGACTAAATGTCTTCATCATTTATCATCACCTAATCGATAGCCAACACCATGAATGGTTCGAATAAACTTATTACCTAATTTACGCCTTAAATGGTGGATATGTACCTCAACAGAATTGCTAGAGACCTCTTCATCCCAGTTATACAATTTTTCTTCAATTAAAGGACGAGAGAAAACTTTATTTGGGTTATGCATAAATAAAGACAATAAGGCAAACTCTTTACCTTTTAGTTGTACAGGTTTACCTTGCAGTGTCACCGTCATTGCAACCGGATCCATTTCAACATCACCATGCGTAAGTTTGGAGGATAATTGCCCACTTCGACGACGGATTAACGCCTGCAAGCGCGCCATGACTTCCATTAAAGCAAATGGTTTACAAAGATAATCATCAGCCCCTTGTTGTAGCCCTTGAACACGTTGATCCAGTGCATCTCGTGCCGTCAAAATTAAGACTGGCTCATCACGCCCCTCCTTGCGCCAATGTTTCAAAATATCCATACCGTCAATATTTGGTAATGAAAGATCGAGTACAACAGCGTCATAGGGCGCATCAAATAAAGCGAGTTGCCCTTGTTTACCATCCATAAACCAATCAACCGTAAACCCTAGCTGTGTTAATCCCACTTTTAAACCATCACCAATTAGCCTGTCATCTTCAATTAATAGAATACGCATAATATCCTCCACCTCAGAATATTATTATATTTATCCCATCAGTCTTGAGATGACTAGCTATAATTAACAAAATTAAAAATATAATTCGTTAATTATGTTTCTTAAGATCCTGTTAAGATTTACTTGGTTTAATACCCTCCATACAAACAAGTTCATGTCCATTTGGAGATACTGATGATGAAAAAATTACCTGTAATCGCTTTAGTTGCTGCACTCGCAAGTGCGCCTGTTTTCGCTGCAAATGGTGGATTTGATGGCCCAGGTGCTGCCACAAATACAACGACTCAAACGACTCAAACGGGTGGTTTCATCGGCCCAAATAGTGGGGAAATGACGGTCGCAAAAGCACTTGATATGTCAGATGATAGCTGGGTTATTTTACGTGGTAATATCGTTAAACAACTCGACAATAAACATTATGAGTTGACTGATGGTACTGGCACCATTAATTTAGAAATCAGTGAAAAGCGTTGGAACGGTATCAATGTAACGCCAAAAGACAAAGTTGAAATTCGCGGTAAAATTGATAAAGACTGGAATTCAAGAGAAGTCGAAGTTAAACAAATCCAAATCATTAAATAATTCACAGCTTTACAATGGGATCTGCTTTAAAGTAGGTCCCATCTAAATCCTATTTCATACAAAAATTAACAGTGTTAAATTAACAAAATCATTTTTGCTTACTAAGGCTGATTAATGACTGTAAAACTCCCCAACATACGTAATATTCGAGAGAAACTGCTTTCAGACAATTGGTATATTTTAAGAAAATATACTTATGAGTTACAACGACGAGACGGTAGTTGGCAACAACAAGAACGCGAAGTCTATGATAGAGGCAATGGTGCCGTTATTTTGTTATATAACAAAATAAAGAATAGCATTATATTAATTCGTCAATTTCGTATGCCAGTCTATATAAATGGCTATTCTAATTTTCTAATTGAAGCTGCCGCAGGTTTACTCGAAAACGCCTCACCAGAAACACGAATTATTGCTGAAGCCGAAGAAGAAACGGGTTTTAAAGTCGATAAAATTCAAAAAGTTTTTGAAGCCTTTATGAGCCCAGGCTCTGTCACCGAAAAACTCCACTTTTACATCGCTGAATACAGTGATAATAATCGTCAAAACGCGGGTGGTGGACTTAAGGATGAAGGCGAAGATATTGAAGTTTTAGAGTGGCCTTTCTCTAAAGCCATTGATGCGATTAAAACGGGAGAAATTGTTGATGGTAAAACCATCATGTTGATCCAATACCTCGCCCTAAATGCTATTCTAAAATAGCTAATCCAGCTCTGATAGCTCATAATGATAAAATAAAGTCATAGTGAGCTTTCCTATTTTTTATCAATCATTAAACGAACGATAAAAATAAAAACAATCGTAAAAAGATAATCAACTTTTATTATTTTATTCTTTTATTAAAAAATAAAACCATAATTCCAAGATAAAACATATTTCACTTTGACCTATCCGCTAAAAAACCTTAAATTTAAATAATATTTAATTTTATTTATCATCATTTTAAGAGTCTTATTTTTGTATCCAATTAATATCAAATAATTGTTATACACTACAATCGGTGATTAAGGAGCTAAATAAAATGATACGCTGCGTTCGTATGTGGACAGGAGAAGATGGAAATTCTCTATTTGAAGAAGGCACTCTTGAGCTCAATAATGTCACAGGAGGAGATAGCCAAACCTCTGCCATTGCAGCCAGTGAACTAACCTTCCGTGAAACAGTTTCCGGCGGTTCTTTTGATTGGCATCAAGACCCTGTTCCTCGTTATGTCATTACCCTTTCCGGCACTTTAGAATTCGAAACTAAAGATGGTTCTAAATTTATCATCAATCCTGGTGATATCTTACTTGCGCAAGATAATACAGGAACCGGCCATAAATGGCGGCTTATTGGTGATGAGCCATGGCGTCGTGCTTATGTTGTCTATCAAGAAGGTACCAATCTTAGCTTTACTCCAACAAAAAAATAGAGGCCATCATGAATAAACCGATTGCTGAAAATGTCGATATTGCTCTCATCGGCGCAGGGATCATGAGTGCAACGCTTGGTACATTTCTCAAAGAACTAGAGCCTTCGCTAACGATTGCTGTTTTTGAAAGGCTAAACGACTGTGCCCAAGAAAGCTCCCATCCGTGGAACAATGCGGGAACAGGTCATGCCGCTAACTGTGAGATGAACTATACTCCACCAAACCCAGATGGTACGGTGGATATCAGTAAAGCGCTTGAAGTCAATACGGAGTTCGATCTCTCTCGCCAGCTTTGGTCTTATCTAGTCACCAAAGGTAAAATTAAAGATCCACGTGACTTTATTCACCCATGCCCACATATGAGCTTTGTTTGGGGTGAGGATAATGTAAAATTCTTAAAACAACGCTACCTACAGATGTCAGCTCACCACTGTTACCACAATATGGAATACAGTGATGATCCAAAACAGATCAACGAATGGGCACCACTGATCATGGAAGGCCGTGATCCTAAAGAAGCGATTGCGGTTACCCGTGTTAATACTGGTGCTGATGTTGATTACGGTGCACTAACGCATTTATTAATTGCACAATTAAGCGAACAATCCGGTTTTTCAATTCACTATAAACATGAAGTCATCGATGTTAAAAAGACCCCCGATGGCAGATGGAATATTGAAGTTAAAAATCTACTCACGCATGAAAAAACGATCACTTCCGCGAAGTTTGTGTTCGTTGGTGCAGGCGGGCGGGCAATCGAATTACTGCAGAAATCTGGGATCCCTGAAGGAAAAGGGTATGGTGGATTCCCTGTTAGTGGTATCTGGTTGCGTTGTGATAACGAAGAAATTGCTTCTCGCCACCATGCTAAAGTTTATGGTAAAGCAGATAAAGGCTCACCACCAATGTCTGTTCCACACTTGGACACTCGCATTATTGGAGGTAAACGTTCTCTATTATTTGGGCCTTATGCCGGTTTTTCGAGTAAATTCCTTAAGCATGGCTCTTATTTAGACCTGTTTGAATCGGTTAAATTGAATAACATTGAACCAATGCTTGCGGTTGCGAAAGATAACTGGTCACTCGCAGAATATTTAGTAGGCCAAGTTCTGCAAACTTCTGCTCACCAATTTGCCATGTTGCAACAATTCTACCCAGAAGCACAGCATGAGGATTGGAAAGAGGTGGTTGCAGGGCAACGAGTACAAATTATTAAGCCTGACCATGATAAGAAAGGGGTTTTAGAATTTGGTACAGAACTGATTACCAGTGCGGATAAATCATTTACTGTATTGATGGGCGCATCTCCGGGGGCCTCCACTGCGGCATTTATTGCACTAAATGTATTAAAAACCTGTTTTGATGACCAACTCAAAGCCGATGGATGGGAAACACGTTTAAAAGATATCATTCCAACCTATGGGATTGATTTAAAAACGGATGCAAAAGCCTGTTTAGATATTCGTACAGCTACTGCCAAAGTGCTGAAACTAGATAATTAGTTATTAATTAGGTTGGGAAATCACTTCCCAACCTTTACCAATATTTAGAATAAAATGACCCGAAAACCTGGGTTCAAAAAGGATTCTCGCGGTGTGTAGTCTAACGTTTTTCCGTGCCAATCAACGACTTTCGCACCTGCACCAATGGCAACCGCATGACCCGCAGCAGTGTCCCAAATATTCGTAGGCCCAAAACGTGGATAAAGCTGTGCTTTTCCTTCCGCAACCAAACAAAATTTGAGTGAAGAACCAATTTCTACTGTCGTGTGTTCACCCATTTGTTTTAAATAATCCATTAATTCATTGTCTTGATGAGAACGGCTAATAACAATCACCGGAGGCTTAGCATCATTCACATGAATAAGTTGCTTGTGGCCACCTTCTTCCTTCCAGGCTTGATTTCCTTCCGCATAATATAGCAACCCTTTCGCGGGGGCATATACCACCCCCATCGTTGGTACGCCATTCTCAATCAGTGCAATGTTAACCGTAAAATCCCCATTACGATTAATAAATTCTTTCGTTCCATCCAATGGGTCAATCAACCAATAACGTTGCCAATTCTGCCTGGTTGACCACTGTGGAGGGTCTTCTTCAGACAGTTGAGGGATATCAGGGGCAATGCGAGCAAGGCCTGCTGTAATCACATTGTGGGCGGCAATATCAGCCTCGGTCACAGGCGAATTATCACTTTTATGTTCAACCTGTAAAGGTTCTTGCGCATTATAAGTTTCCATAATCGCATAACCCGCTTCTTGAGCTAATTCGCAAATTTGCTGTAGCATATTATTCACCTCTCTGATGACCCTTTATAGCAAGAGTAGCAATTGTGTGAAATTAACGCCATAAAAAAAGCCCCAAAGTCCAAAGACAATGAGGCTTTTTAGCTGTGAACTGAATTAACAGAAATTATAAAATTTCAAGTAATTCAACTTCAAATACTAATGTGCTGAATGGCGGGATTGATGCGCCTGCACCACGCTCACCATAAGCTAATTGATGAGGAATATACAATTCCCATTTAGAACCAACTGGCATCAGAGTCAATGCTTCAATCCAACCAGGAATAACACCACTTACAGGAAATTCTGCTGGCTGCCCACGCTGTACTGAGCTATCAAACACAGAACCATCAATTAAACGCCCTGTGTAGTGAACACGTACACGGTCTGAGCGGGATGGGATAGCACCATCACCTTGGTTAATCACTGAAAATTGTAAGCCTGACTCAGTCGTTGAAACACCATCACGTTTTTGGTTTTCATCTAGGAATTTTTGGCCTTCTTCCGCTAATGCTGCCTGACGAGAGACACGGACAGCGTCGGCACGCTCATGCACTTCACGCAATGCTTTGTGCAGAGTTTCAACAGGTACCGATGGCATATTGCCTTCTAAAGCATCAACGAGACCTGCTAGGATTGCATTTGGCACTAAACCTTCTAGCCCTGACTCTAATAATTGCTGCCCAACTTGTAGACCTATGCCATAACTCGCTTGAGCTTCTACCGAATCGAAATTTTGGTTTGCCATGAAAATACCCATATGATTTTGAGAAAAACCAAGAATAGCAGCCTCACCCTTATGGGTAAACCCAAACAATGAATCTAAAGAATAAAACTGATTGATTCCCGACAAATTTATTCAGTGTTCTCTGAAAAATTCAGCTAAACGCTAAAAATGTCTAAAAAGGGTGCTAGTATGCGTATTAATACGGTCTAATTTACTCATTGCCTCATCAAGGAGGAGTGATGTTTAAACTTTCAAAATTTCATCGCTATGGTATTGCACTGCTCGCTCTAATTGTCGTGGTCGCTTTTTTTTGGCCTACAAGTGATAAATCCCCCAGCGATATTGTTCAAAACCAACCGATTGTCATTCCCCCACCCACTACCCCTGAGGTCATGCCTGAATCTACTATTACACCACCAGTACCAGAGCCAGTGCCGACACCTGAAGGTAATTCCCCACTTTTACCTACTGAGCCTGAGATTATTCCAGAACCTATTGAGCCCACACCCAATGAGCCTCCAATAGTGACTTCACCAGAAAAAACGCCTGAGCCCAAAACCACTCGCCCTTCAACTAGCGAATGGCAAAACTACCGAGTTCAAAAAGGGAAGACTCTCGCACAACTGTTTCGTGATAATAACTTACAAGCCAATGACGCTTTTATTATGGCTCGCGTAGAAGGTGCAGAAAAACCACTGAGTAATTTACGTCAAGGGCAAAAAATTCGATTAAAAGCCAATGCAAAAGGGGAAGTTCAATTATTAGAAACTACCGGTTCTGATGGAAAAACCTATAGCTTTGCGCGATTAAGCGATGGGAGTTATTACAGAACGCCTTAGTATTAGTGCAAAAACGCTTGTGAAATAAAAAACAGATATCTAAAAAGCAAAAAACACCGGACTTAACCGGTGTTTTTTATTTGCACCATGGATAACCCAATGATGCATATCATCATTATTGATTACTCAGCAACGATGATAACGTTCAGCTCTGCGAAAACATCGCTGTGTAACTGGAAGTGAACTTCGTGGTCACCAGTAGTACGCAGAACGCCGTTTGGCAGACGAACTTCGCTTTTCGCGATTTGAACGCCAGCCGCAGTAACTGCGTCAGCGATATCACGAGTACCGATTGAACCGAACAGTTTACCTTCGTCACCAGCTTTAGAAGCTAAAGTTACAGAACCCAGTGCAGTAACAGCTGCTGCACGAGCCTGTGCTGCTGCCAGAACGTCAGCTAATTTAGCTTCCAGTTCAGCGCGGCGAGCTTCGAAAAATTCAACGTTTTTCTTAGTTGCAGGAACAGCTTTGCCCTGTGGTACTAAGAAGTTACGAGCATAGCCCGATTTAACGTTAACTTGGTCACCCAGGCTACCTAGGTTAGCTACTTTATCAAGCAGAATAACTTGCATTACCTTATCCTCTATTAGTCGTTAATGGACTGTACCAATTACTGATGACGATCAGTGTATGGTAACAGAGACAGGTAGCGAGCGCGCTTGATAGCACGAGCGAGCTGGCGTTGATATTTTGCACGAGTACCGGTGATACGGCTTGGTACAATTTTACCACTTTCAGTGATATAGTTTTTCAGCGTTGCGATATCTTTATAGTCGATCTCTTGAACGCCTTCCGCTGTGAAACGGCAGAACTTGCGACGACGGAAATAACGTGCCATATGGCTAGTCTCCAGAATCTATCAAATCAATCTGCTCGGCATGGAGGACAATCTTGCTGATCCCATTGCGACCCTGATGGGTACTAATGAAACCGCTTACTGTAAGCCAACTGCCGACCGTTATACTGTGAGTATGAGCTTGTAAGGTTTGTCCGCTGGCGATAATGGGCATTCTGCACCATGCTTGCCTTGACAACCCCGCTTCCTGTTGCTCCGAACGATGTTCTAAAACAAACTGGCAGTGAGGAATGCCTGACGGACTCACTTTTCGAATCAATGCTTTACAGACTGTACCTGTGAGCACCAAACGATTAGTGGTCACTTGCGCAATTACTCTTCAGAATCCCCAGTTTCTTCTACTTCTTCATCCTGATATTCATCAGACATGTCACGGCCACGACGTTCGTCTTTAGCTTTGACCATTGGAGAAGCTTCTGTTACTGCGTGTTTTAAGCGCATAACCATGCTGCGGATAACGGCATCGTTGAAGCGGAAGTTAGTTTCCAGCTCATCAATCGCTTCCTGCGGCGCTTCTACGTTCAGAAGAACATAGTGTGCTTTGTGCAGTTTGTTGATTGGGTAAGCCAGTTGACGGCGGCCCCAGTCTTCCAGACGGTGAATCTGACCTTGTGCGTTAGTGATAACAGCACTGTAACGCTCGATCATGCCCGGAACCTGTTCGCTTTGGTCAGGATGGACCATAAAAACGATTTCGTAATGACGCATTAGTAGTTGCTCCTTACGGATTATTAGCCTCCTGTCTGGGTTAACCGCGGCCCGCGGAGGCAAGGAACTTGTTGAGTGCGGCTAAAAAATTGACGCGTAATTATACCCATCCCTGAGATAAAACTCAAGAGATGGATGCAATTTTACGCTAAATATTATTTTTCTACAGAAACGGATAAGCGCTGACGCACGGCTTCAAACAAGCAAACCCCTGTTGCTACAGAGACGTTCAATGATGACACAGAACCTGCCATTGGAATGCTAATTAACTCGTCACAATGCTCACGAGTTAAACGACGCATACCTTCACCTTCAGCTCCCATCACCAGAGCTATCGGGCCCGTTAACTTGCTTTGATATAAATTGTGGTCAGCTTCACCTGCCGTTCCCACAATCCATACATTGTATTCTTGTAGCAAGCGCAATGTCCTTGCTAGATTCGTCACACGAATAAGAGGAATATTTTCTGCCGCACCACAGGCCACTTTTTTCGCAGTTGCATTAAGCTGAGCGGATTTATCTTTAGGAACAATCACAGCATGAACACCTGCCGCATCAGCGCTACGTAAACATGCACCTAAGTTATGTGGGTCTGTCACGCCATCCAATACCAATAAAAATGGCGATGGTGTGCTCTCCAATAAATCAGGCAGGTCACCTTCTTGATATTGTTTACCTGGTAGTACTTTCGCAATGATGCCTTGGTGAACCGCACCTTCAGTTTGGCTATCCATCCATTGACGATTCGCCACTTGAACGACGACACCTAATGCTTCAATTTCATGCACCAACGGCATTAATCGGCGATCTTCACGACCTTTCAGAATATAGACTTCTTTGATGCGTTGCGGTGAACGCTCCAGTAAGGCTTTCACTGCGTGAATGCCATAAATCATTTCGCTCATAAATTTCTTATTTATATAAATAGTAAAGTGGCGCTAATACGCCACTTTGGTTAATAACGATGGTTAATCACTACAGCAATACCATTATCCCTCTTGTTTTTGGGATTTTTTTGCAACGCGTTTAGCTTTTAATTTTGCTGTAATTTTTCTGGTTTTATCAGACGGCTTTTTGCCTTTTCCTTTCCCTTTCGCCTCTGGTTTAGCTTCAGCTTTTTTCCCTTTTTTCTCTGAACGGCGAAATGCAGAATCAGGCTCGAAGTTTTTATCTTTGCTCGCATCCGCTTTTCGACGAGCTGGACGCGTCGCATTTTTCACTTCTTGCTTCATTTTGTCCCGCGCTGTTTTGCCCGGGTTTTTCGCTTTACGAGTAGTTGAAATTAAGGCGAAATCAATGGTGCGCTCATCCATATGCACCGCCTCGACACGAATTTCCACTTCATCACCAAGACGATAAGTGGTACCTGATGATTCACCAATTAAACGCTGACCGACCGCATCATAACGGTAGTAATCATTATCTAACGTTGAAATATGCACTAAACCATCAATAAATAAATCATTAAGGCGCACAAAAAAACCAAAACCAGTGACACTTGTGATTAAACCTGTAAAGGTTTGGCCAACTTGGTCTTGCATGAAATCACATTTCAGCCAGTCAGCGACATCACGCGTCGCTTCATCCGCACGGCGCTCAGTCATTGAACAGTGCTCACCAAGCTGTAACATGCTATCCATGTCTGAATGCCAGCCACCTGTTTCCGTCCAGCGCTTATCTGAATGACCATGTTCTTTCGCCAGTAAATATTTTATCCCACGATGTAACGTCAGGTCAGGATAACGACGAATTGGTGATGTAAAGTGAGCATACGATTTCAAACCTAAGCCAAAGTGACCGCGGTTTTCAGGATCATAAATCGCTTGTTTCATCGAACGTAAAATCATGGTTTGCAGTAATTCATGGTCAGGGCGCTCAGCCACTTCATTCATTACCTGCGCATAATCTTTCGGCTCTGGCTTCATTCCACCCGGTAGAGTCAACCCTAATTCACTGAATACTGAGCGTAAATTCATCACGCTTTCTTCTTTAGGACGGTCATGCACACGGTATAAAGCAGGCTCTTCGTTTTTCTCAACAAACCGAGCCGCCGCAATATTAGCCAAAATCATGCACTCTTCAATCAATTTATGTGCATCATTTCGCTCAACCGGTTCGATACTTTCAATACGGCGTTCTGCGTTAAAAATAAATTTCGCTTCTTCGGATTCGAAGGAAATTGCACCACGCTCAATACGTGCAGCATCCAGTGCTTTATATAATTGGTGCAGATGCTCAATATGCAGCACTAAGGCTTTATAATGCTCACGCAGCTCTTCGTCTCCTTCCAAGATTTTCCACACTTTCGTGTAAGTTAACCTTGCATGAGAGCTCATAACCGCTTCATAGAACTTGTATGACGAAAGCTTACCGGATGCCGATACTGTCATTTCACACACCATACACAGGCGGTCAACACCAGGGTTCAGTGAGCACAGGCCGTTCGATAAGACTTCCGGGAGCATAGGAACAACTTGAGATGGAAAATATACCGAGTTACCGCGACTACGAGCTTCTGTATCTAGAGCTGTTTGCGGACGGACATAATAGCTGACATCCGCAATCGCCACCCATAAGCGCCAACCACCGCCTTTTTTCGGTGCACAATAAACCGCATCATCAAAGTCGCGGGCATCTTCGCCATCAATGGTCACTAAAGGGAGATCACGTAAATCAACGCGCCCTTTTTTCGCAGACTCAGGGACATGCTCACTCAGGTCCGCAACTTGTTTTTCAACTTGTGGTGGCCATGAATGTGGAATTTCATGGGTACGTAAAGCGATCTCTACCGCCATACCTGTTCCCATTGTTTCGCCTAATACTTCAATGATATTCCCCACCGCTTGCGAGCGACGTTGTGGGCGGGTGACTAATTCAACCACCACCACATTTCCCATACGAGCGCCAAGGACGCGATCTTTCGGAATCAAAATATCAAAGCTTAAACGGCTATCATCCGGTACGACAAACCCCATACCCGATTCAATAAAATACCGGCCAACAATTTGGTTATTACGCGGTTCTAACACACGAACAACACGAACCTCTGTCCGCCCCTTACGGTCTTGCCCATAAGGTTGCGCTAGAATAACGTCACCATGTAGGGCGCGTTTCATTTCGTCTTGAGATAAATAGTAATCTTCTTTTTTACCCTCAACACGCAAGAAGCCGTAGCCATCACGATGGCCAATCACTTTCCCTTTTAATAAGTCTAAACGCTCCGGTAATGCATAACACTGACGGCGAGTGAAGACTAATTGCCCATCCCGTTCCATGGCTCTTAATCGACGACGCAGTGCTTCTAATTCATCTTCTGTCGATAAATTCAATAATTGTGCGATTTCTTCGCGATTAGCGGGTGCAGTACGCTTCGAGATAAGGTCAAGAATGTATTCTCGACTTGGAATTGGGGACTCGTATTTTTCTGCTTCTCTTTCCTGAAAAGGATCTTGTGACATCGTTACCTCCGTTGTCATCAGAATTCATAACTACCGCAAATACTAGTCAAGCAGTAGTTGATAGAGCGGGCTGTTATCTTTCACCATGTCCGCCAGCGTGTATTGATCAAGTTCTTGTAAAAACTGCTGTATTGCTTGGTGTAGCACACCTTTTAAACGACACGCAGGTGTAATGTGGCAAAACTCGCCACTACAATTAACAAGAGTCAGGGGCTCTAATGCTCTGACAACGTCCCCTATACGAATTGATTCCGCTGGTTGTCCTAGTGTAATCCCGCCATTTTTGCCACGAGTGGCTTTAATATAACCTAGGTGACTGAGCTGATTAATAATTTTTACCATATGGTTACGCGATACACCGTAAACCTCGGTGACCTCTGTAATACTGGTCATTTTCCCTTCACCTAGGGATGCCAGGTAAATAAGAGCTCGTAACCCATAATCTGTAAAACTAGTCAGTTGCACAATCACCTCAAAATTTTAGCTATAACGCTGTTGGCCGCAAATCATTGGCCTAAAAAATGCGACTCATTTTAAAATTCACGCTTGCTATTTCTAACCCAACACTTTCAGTTTTCTGAACAAAATATAGCATGCTAATAAATTATATGTCGTTAAATAAAGTTTAACGTATAACACAAGTCAAATATGCACTTAATTGCACATAATTTGCACACAAAAGTGACTTGATTCAATCATTATGGGGAATTTTGACTGTTTTATCAAAGAAGCTGCATAGTGGAAGGAGGTAAAGCAGTAAAAAACTGCGCCTGTATTAGGCGCAGTCAGTGTTATTACTCAACGTCAAATGGATCACGCAGGATCATGGTTTCTGAACGATCTGGACCGGTTGAAATAATATCAACTGGAATACCCGTTAGTTCTTCAACGCGTTTGATGTAATTCAGAGCTGCTTGTGGCAGTAATTCTCTTTGTTTCACACCAAAAGTTGTTTCTTTCCAACCTGGCATTGATTCATAAACTGGCTCTAAGCCATCCCACTCATCAGCAGCTAAAGGCGTTGTTTCAAGCACTTTGCCATCTGGACGACGGTAGCCTACGCAGATTTTGACTTCTTCTAAACCGTCTAAAACATCCAGTTTAGTCATACAGAAGCCTGACAGTGAGTTAATTTGTACCGCACGATTAATCGCAACGATATCTAACCAACCAGTACGGCGTTTACGACCCGTAGTTGCACCAAATTCTTGGCCTTTTTCACGCAGGAACTCACCCACTTCGTCAAACAGCTCAGTTGGGAATGGACCTGCACCAACACGCGTTGAGTAAGCCTTGATGATACCTAATACGTAGTTGACATAGCGAGGACCTAAACCAGAACCTGTCGCTACACCACCAGCGGTCGTATTTGAAGAGGTTACATAAGGATAAGTACCATGGTCGATATCTAATAATGTCCCTTGTGCACCTTCAAACATCACTAATTCATTCTTCTGATTTGCTTTATATAGCAGATCAGAAACATCAATTACCATGCCAGTCAGGATATCCGCTACAGCCATAATATCATCTAACGTTTTTTGGTAATCTACAGCTGGTTCTTTATAATAATGAACAAGTTGGAAGTTATGGTATTCAACGATTTCTTTTAATTTTTCTGCAAACGTGGCTTTATCGAACAAATCACCAACGCGTAGACCACGACGTGCAACTTTATCTTCATAAGCAGGACCAATACCACGACCTGTTGTTCCAATCGCTTTGGAACCACGTGCTTTTTCACGCGCATTATCTAATGCGATATGATAAGGCAGGATCAGTGGGCATGCTTCAGAAAGACGTAAACGTTCCCGAACAGGAACACCGCGGTCTTCCAATTCTTTCATCTCTTTCATTAATGCGTCTGGCGCTAAAACAACACCATTAGCAATAATACTGATGACATTTTCACGAAGAATACCGGATGGAATTAAGTGGAGAACGGTTTTTTCACCGTTTACAACAAGAGTATGGCCAGCATTATGGCCGCCCTGATAGCGAACTACGTATTTAGCACGCTCTGTCAGCAAGTCAACGATCTTGCCCTTCCCTTCGTCACCCCATTGGGTGCCCAGTACGACAACGTTCTTACCCATTTTGAAATACACTCGGTTGCTTAAAAATGAATTCTACCATCAAAAATGAACTGTTCCAGTGATATTTTGGCAATACAAAAATTTTTTCCTGGAAAGCAAGTAAAATGGTATTTTTTATTTCTGCCGTAAACTCAAAATGAATGCCATCAGTTGAGCAGCTCAAATTTTCCCTGAAAAATCCTATACTTAAAACGACAGGCGAAAAAAAGCCCACCGAAGCGGGCTTTTCTTTAATAGATTAACAGTTATTTTGCTAGGTTGCACGCAACTTAGCTTGTTATTAATCTGTCGCGCGAAGCTTAGTTGGTGCCTTCATAAAGCGGAAGAAGTCAGTGTCTGGACTCATGACCATCACGTCATCACCACTCTTAAAGCTTTGTTCATAAGCACGTAAGCTACGAATAAACGCATAGAACTCTGGGTCTTGGTTGAATGCATCAGCAAACAATTTTGTTGCCATCGCATCACCTTCACCACGGTAAGTCAGTGCGGTACGCTCCGCTTCAGCCAACGTTTCTGTTACTGTTTTATCTGCAACAGCGCGGATCTTAGTCGCTTCTTCTTGACCTTGTGAACGGTGTTGACGTGCAACTGCTTCACGTTCTGCACGCATACGCGCATAAATAGCTTCAGAAACTTCGTTTGGTAGCTCGATACGTTTAATACGTACGTCGACAACTTCAATACCTAACGCCGCCATACTGTTTGCATTCACAACCAGTGGCTTCAGGTTTGTTTCTTCTTCAACACGTTTTGCTGCATCCGCAATCGCTGCATCCGCTTCTTTGGTTGCATCGTCAGTTGCTGTACCTTTGTTCAAAGCATCACGGACATCAATGGTCAAACGGCCACGTGAGTCAGTAATGATATCTTTTACGCTTAAGCGACCAAACTCAGAACGTAAACGGTCACTAAATTTACGTTTTAACAGGGTTTCCGCTTGGAATGGATTACCACCGCCAGTCGCTACATAGTAACGACTGAAATCAGTAACGCGCCATTTCAGGTAGGAATCCACCATTAAGTCTTTGTTTTCACTTGTCAGATAGCGGTCAGCCTGAATTTCCAGTGTCTGAATACGTGCATCCAACATTTTTACCGTTTCAATAAATGGTACTTTGAAATGCAGACCCGGCTCATAAATGATCGGTTTGTTTTCAGAATCACGCAGAACCTTACCAAAACGCAAGACAATGCCGCGATCAGTTTGAGGAACAATAAAGATAGATGCGTATGCGACTGCCAAAATGGCCAGAACGATAACAATTAGCGATTTACGCATGATTATTGTCTCCCTACTCTAACTGCATCACCACGAACAGCACTGTTTGGCTGAGCTGATGTTGCGCCATTAGATGACGCGTTATTATTTGGCGTCGCCATTCTGGCTGATGGACTGACTTTCGGTGCTGATGTAGCGTTCGTATTAGCACCACGCATGATTTGATCAAGCGGCAGCACTAACATGCTGTTGCTCTTATCATTTGCTATCACTTTACGTGTATTACCTAATACACGTTCCATCGTTTCGATATATAGACGTTCACGGGTAATCTCAGGTGCAGCACGATATTCAGGCAACATTTTTGCAAAACTTGCCACCTCACCCTCTGCTTTGAAGACCACACTGGCTTTATAAGCTTCAGCTTCTTCAATTAAGCGTTGTGCGTTACCTTTTGCCAGAGGAAGAACTTCGTTTCGATAAGCATGTGCTTCACGAATGGTTTTTTGTTCTTCTTCCCTTGCTGCAATTACATCATCAAATGCGGCTTTAACGTCTTCAGGCGGACGCGCTGCCTGGAAGTTGACGTCAAGCAGTGTGATACCCATTTTGTATGGCGCAATCGTTGCTTCGAGCTCTTTTTGTGTTACATCACGGATAAAAGCACGATTCGTAGTCAGTACTTGCTCCATCGCAGACTGACCGATTACACCACGCACAGCACTATCTAGCGCCTGACGCAGACTATTGTCTGGGTTTGTGACACTAAATAAATATTGCGCAGGGTCGGTAACACGATATTGAACGTTCATTTCAACGCGGATCACGTTTTCATCTGACGTTAACATCATGCCATTTGTCGCTTGTTCACGTACGGTTTCTACGTTGACAGGAATAACTCTATCAATGAAGGTTGGTTTCCAGTTCAAACCAGGCCCAACAACACCACTATATTCACCAAAACGTAATACTACGCCACGGTCACTTTCTTTGATGGTGTAGAAGCCTGAACCTGCCCATACAACAACGATAGCAGCAAGAGCTAACATACCTAAACGGCCGCTGATTTGTGATGGTTGTTTATTATCGCCATCACCACCGCTGCCTTTATTTCCACCAAGCTTGCTGCCTAGTTTACGAAAGAGATCGTCGAGATCATAAGCCCCACGTTTTCGACCACCTTTGTTCCCGCCAGAGTTGCCGCCTTTATTGCCGCTTCCCCACGGATCGCGGTCTTGTCCGTCATTACCGGGCTGATTCCACGCCATGTTTTAGCTCCATTCTTTATGATTGATTTTCAGGGCTAAGAGCGATAGGGCTCTTAATATCAATTCCATTGCCTAACTACATCATTAATCACCAAAACAATTAAATAACGTAGTCAGGTAATTGCTGCTCTTGTTTGCACAGACGCCGCCAATCCACCATTGGCATACGCACCTCAAGGCCAATTGAGCCGTCTTCTTCCTGCCATTCACGTTCGATTGACTGAAGTTGGTAGAAACGGCTACGTAAACGGCCTTCATTCGGTGGTAAACGCAATTCAACATGTGCGATTTCACCTGAAAGACGTTCCGTCAATGCCTGTAGCAGCAATGAGATACCATCGCCCGTTTGCGCTGAAACCCAGACACGAACCGGCTTGTTATCCTCATCTCTGTCAATACGCGGGACAAAATCCTCCAGCATATCAACTTTGTTCATCACTAAAAGTGTTGGTATTTCATCCGCTTCGATTTCTTCTAACACACTTTCAACTGCATGAATATTTTCATCCAAGCGATTATCAGCTGCATCGATAACGTGCAGCAGTAACGTTGCTTCACGTGTTTCTTGCAGGGTTGCTTTAAAAGCTGCAACCAAATCATGGGGTAAATGACGGATAAAACCCACAGTATCTGCAAGAACGACAACACCAACATCTTCTACATCAATACGACGAAGTGTTGGGTCAAGTGTTGCAAATAACTGGTCAGCAGCATAAACATCAGCGGCCGTCATGCGGTTAAACAAACTAGATTTACCAGCGTTGGTATAACCGACAAGCGAAATAGTCGGGATATCAGCCTTACTTCTCGCTTGACGCCCTTGTTCACGCTGTTTTTCCACCCGACTAAGACGAGATAAGATTTGTTTAATTTTATCTCTTAATAGCCGGCGGTCAGTCTCAAGTTGAGTTTCACCGGGACCTCGTAAGCCAATCCCGCCTTTTTGTCGCTCTAAGTGCGTCCATCCCCTCACTAAGCGAGTCGATAAATGCCTTAACTGAGCCAATTCAACTTGAAGCTTACCTTCGTGTGTACGTGCGCGTTGAGCAAAAATATCTAAAATTACCCCTGTACGGTCAACCACCTTACATTGGCAAATCCTTTCGAGATTACGTTCTTGAGCAGGGCTTAGAGTATGATTAAACAACACCACATCTGCACCACTTTCCTCAACAGCTTGGGCAATTTCTTCTGCTTTACCTTCCCCAACAAAAAACTTTGGATGAGGGGCTTTACGACTGCCCGTGACTATTTGTACTGGTTTTACGCCAGCAGATGTCACAAGTGACTCAAATTCTGCCAGATTATCAACATCTTTTTCTTGAGAAAAAAAGACATGGACTAATACAGCTAGTTCACCGCCTTCATACCTATCAAACAAGGTGTAACCTCTTAGGCTAAACAATAATTGCAAAGGAAAAACACAGGTACAGTCTCCCTACCCATGCTTTCCTTGTCTTTTAGCGTACAAACTTACTCAGTTACTTCGCCATCTTGCGCTGCAGGGTTACCTGAATGGTAATTACCATTGCCAGTGCTACCCGCAGTACCGCTATGATGAGAAACAGGGCGAGCAGGGACAACAGTCGAGATAGCGTGCTTATAAACCATCTGGCTAACTGTATTTTTTAATAAAATGACAAATTGGTCAAAAGACTCAATTTGCCCCTGCAATTTGATGCCATTAACGAGATAAATAGAGACCGGAACCCTTTCACGACGTAATGCGTTCAGGAACGGATCTTGCAAAGATTGCCCCTTAGCCATTCTATGTTTTCCTTATTTTGTTGTTTTTAAAAGAGAATCTTTTAGATTCCAAAAAGTAACTACTCAAAAATTGCGCTTAACGTTCTAATTGTACACAAACATCAGTCCTATGCACGCATAACCTGCATAACGGTGCTAAGCGCTTGCTGAGGTTGTTCACTATCTAACCAATGAACATTCTCCCAGCCTCTTAACCAGGTAATTTGACGTTTTGCCAATTGGCGAGTTGCACAAATTCCCCGATAAATCATTTCATCATGGCTAATTTCACCATCTAAATATGACCACATTTGCCGATATCCCACACAACGGATTGAAGGGAGGTCAACATGTAAATCATTTCGTTGATGCAATTTGCGAACTTCTTCTTCAAAACCCGCATCTATCATCAGATGAAAACGTTGTTCTATGCGCTCATGTAAAATTTTACGATCTTGTGGCGCAATAGCAAACTGAAACACATTATAAGGTAATTCTTCCCCAGCTGTTTGTGTCATTTCAGTCAAAGTTTGTCCCGAAATGAGATATACCTCTAAAGCACGGGATAATCTTTGTGGATCGTTAGGGTGGATCCTTGCCGCGGCAACTGGGTCAGCTTCAGTAAGACGACGATGAATTTCTCCCCATCCTTGTTCTTTCGCAATGTGTTCAATTTCAGCACGAACTGTTGGGTCAGCTGAAGGAAGTGGTGAAAGTCCTTCTAATAAGGCTTTAAAATACAACATAGTGCCGCCAACTAATAACGGAATTTTACCTTGTGAGGTAATTTCAGCCATGGCATTTAATGCGTCACGGCGAAAATCGGCAGCGCTGTATGGTAGAGACGGATCAAGGATATCAATCAGACGATGGGGAGCTTGGCTGAGTTCTTCCGCTGTTGGTTTTGCTGTGCCAATATCCATTCCTCGGTAAATTAATGCCGAATCGACACTAATAATTTCCACAGGCAAATGCTTGCGAAGTTCTATCGCTAAAGCGGTTTTACCTGAGGCCGTTGGACCCATTAGGAATATTGCGTCAGGTTTTTTCTGAGTTGCTAAATCACTCATTTGTTAGTGTAGCTACCACGGATTGTAAATTAATTAATTGTAATAATGTTGGTGGGGGATTTTTTACCCACTGAGGGCATACCCGCTCAACATCAGCCAGCAACTGAACAGCCTGTGCTAAACTCCAACTTTCTTCTGTTTTAACCTGTGAAACTGCTTTAGCGAGCCATTGTGCAATCTCTTCGTCAGTGACACTTTCTTTTCTCGATAAAAAATCGAGTAATTCAGAAAAAAGCTGTGATAAATTTTGTGTTCTTAATGGTAACGATACCGTATGAATTGTTACTTTTCCATGTAATATCGTGGCTTCGATACCAAATATTGTCAATTGTTCCTTGTACCGCTGTAAAACCTCTATTTCATCATTTTTAAGTGACACTTTTAGAGGTATTAACAATGGCTGAGGCTTTAAGGCTCCGCCACCCGGTGACAATTGTGACAATTTCAATAAATAATTAGCTTCCGTTAAGGATAACAGGATTAGCCCCAACGAAGACTCAATTAATGCAAAGTTTTTTGCGTAAATTGTCAATACCTTGCCAAAAAGGTAGTTATCCGCATTTTTTGCTACAGGTTGTGACGATATTGGTGGCGAGTTTATCGGTTTACGCTCAGGAAAAAGCGGTTTTTTATCTTCAGAGGCAACGGGAATTGACATTAAGCTCTGATACAGCTCACCCGCTTTTTTGTCATACGTTGAACCAAACGTTTTTGCTGGCGCATTTTCTGAAAAACCTGACGTTGTCTTCGGTGAAGAAAAAGCGTGATTTGCGGCACTATCCTTTAAGTGGCTGGGCTGGTCATAAGGTATTTTAGACTCTCGAACGGTATTTTCAATGAGCGTATGATTTTCTGTCTTATGTTGCTGCTTGGGAGTCACGTTTGGTGAAGAAAAATAGTTTTCCCCCGCAGAAGGTCGATTTTCTAACTCTATATTTGCTGGTTCAATACCCGGAAGCTCATCAATAGATGCAGCTTCTAATAATACCGTTCGTACCGCTTGATAAATAAAATCATGTACCAAGCGAGCTTGGTGAAAACGAACCTCATGTTTTGCTGGGTGTACGTTAACATCAACTTGTTTTGGATCAATCGTCAAATACAAGACATAAGCAGGCTGTTGGTTTTCGTCTAAATGCCCTTCATAGGCTTGGCGAATAGCATGGTTAATCAGGCGGTCACGCATCATACGGCCATTAACATAGCAATATTGCGTTTCGCTACCTGATGTCATTGATGGAGAAACAACCCACCCTTTGATAGCAAGGTCGCTATGTTCCCAAGATAACGCCAAAGCGCTTTGCAGAAAACCCGTACCGCAAATCGTCCCGAGACGCCGCTCTTGCTGCGCTTCATCATGAGCGGCTCGATATTGCTTTACTAATTTCCCGTTGTGAGTCAGGTTAATAGCCACATCAGGACGAGAAAGTGCAATTCGGCGAACAATTTCATCAATATGGCCGAACTCGGTTTTTTCTGTGCGCATAAATTTACGGCGAGCTGGCGTATTATAGAATAAATCTAATACTTCAACCGTTGTGCCATTGGGATGCGCTGCGGGTTTAACCATCACTTCCATATCCCGGCCTTCGGCATATGATTGCCATGCTTCTGTTTGGTCTGCGGGCTTGGATGTCAATGTTAAACGTGAAACGGAACTGATACTCGCTAGCGCTTCACCGCGAAACCCCATACTCATAATAGCTTCAAGGTCATCCAAAGTGGCAATTTTACTGGTCGCATGGCGAGCTAATGCGAGAATCAGTTCATCTTTACCGATACCACAGCCATTATCACGAATACGGATCAGTTTTTCTCCACCACGCTCAATGTCGATATCAATACGCGTTGCCCCGGCATCAAGACTGTTCTCAACGAGCTCTTTAACCACTGACGCAGGCCTTTCGACCACTTCTCCTGCCGCAATTTGGTTGGCTAGCTGTGGGGAGAGAATATGTATTGCCATGTCTTCCCCCCTTATTGTGGTGCCGCTTGTATTGGATTCGCCAAGAAATATTGACGTAATCCTAAATGGATAGCTTCTGCGACTTTGTCTTGGAATTCATTAGATTTTAGCAACTGTTCTTCTGCCGTATTACTAATAAAACCAGTTTCGACTAAAATCGATGGGATATCTGGGGAGCGCAATACACCTAAACTTGCATGCTCAGGTGTTCTTTTATGAATATTACCCACTTTTCGCAGCTGTTCGATCACTTTAACCGCAACATCGTACCCCACACGCTGAGAATGGCCGAATTGTAGATCTAAAACAGCTTGGCTTAAATAAGGGTCCGCACCACTAAGCGCATCACCCGCCCCACCTAATAATTCAGATTGTTTTTCACGTTGTTCGAGCCAGCTACCCAGCTCACTGTTTGCACGTCGATTAGACAATACCCACACTGATGCGCCTCGTGCACTGCTATTCGGGGCCGAGTCTGCGTGAATTGACACCAACATATTAGCCCCTTTCTTACGTGCCACATCAGAACGGCCACTAACGGAAATAAAATAGTCTCCATCACGTGTCATCGCAGGTTTAAACATTGGGTCGGCTTCAAGACGTTGGTATAACTTACGTGCAACACTAAGAGTCACATCCTTTTCTTTATAACCATTCTTACCAATCGCACCAGGGTCTTTTCCACCATGCCCTGCATCAATCGCAATAACTACCTGCTTGCTGCCCTTCGGCATATTTTTATATTTAGTCGGTGTTGGCGTGGCAACAGGCGCAGGATTATTTATCTTCAATGGTTTATCTTGAGCGCTATTTGCCGCTGCTTTAATCGTATTATTGGTTTGATTAAAGGAGGTAGAACCGGATGAATTTCCCGTCGATATCGTTAATACCAACTGATATTCACCTGAAACTTGTTTAAGTACTGCTTTCGTTTTGGCTGCGCGAGATAGCTCTAAAACTAAGCGTTTGTGTTGATTATCAGAAGGTTGGCTTGCCCGTACTAGTTTTACAAGATCCCCTGCGGGAACTTTAAGCGGTAGGCCAATAATCTCGCCTCGCTGTTTGATATCAACAACAAGGCGCTCAGGTGAATGCAATGGGAAATAGGAGTAATCAGGCTTACCATCAACAAAGCTTAGTACCACTTCTGCTTGTGATGGACTATTGTTAACTTGAATATTCGATAATGTTGCCGCTTGTGTTTTTGCAGCAAACAGCCACATAACGGATACCATAAACAAGACGAAAACAGTAAAAAAACCCTTTTTTGTTATTCTGTGCATTGATGCATTCAACATGAGCAATAGCTTCCTTAGAGTAGGGGTAATGCTTCTAACAACGACTCCCCATTGGCAGAAAAAGCAACAAAGTGAGCCTGACGCCCTTCGCCTTGATAGGTCAGATGGAGCTCAAGATCCGCTTCAGGTAAAAAACCTTTACCTTGTTGCGGCCATTCGACCAAACAGATCGAATTTCCAGAAAAATAGTCACGAATTCCCATAAATTCAAGTTCTTCAGGATCTGCTAACCGATAGAGATCAAAGTGGAAAACTTGACGATCCGCTAATTCATAGGGTTCAACCAATGTGTAAGTTGGACTTTTTACATGGCCTTGATGACCTAGCGCTTGTAAGAAACCTCGGCTAAAGGTGGTTTTCCCTGCACCAAGATCACCGTATAAGTGAATCACAGTGCTTTGATGGCAAGCCTTAGCGATAGCATTACCTAACGCAACAGTTTGCGCTTCATTGGCAAGTTGTATTGTACATTCTTTCATATTGTTCTTTTATTATGTCATTAATAGGCGGTGTCACCTGTTTATCCTTTAAATGCATAGTTTATATTGCTGATCAAAATGCATAAAGAGATATCAACAAACATCAATATTACCGCTTATATTAACCTAAGATGGGGCTTTTTTCTTAATTAACATTGCTTGAATGATGAGTTCAGAAATATCCTATAATTGTTCTCAATATTGACGGTATTTTTCATGCATTTTGATGAACAACGCAGGTCATGATAGAGTGCCTGCCGTTTTAATCTTTATCAAGATAGGATCTGATGGCAAGATACCTCGATCTCGATCTTCTCGCTCAGAATATTAAACAATGGGGCATTGAAGCAGGTTTCCAACAAGTAGGGATCTGCGATACTGACCTTTCTGCGGAAGAGCCCAAATTACAAGCATGGCTAGACAAACAATTTCATGGCGAGATGAAATGGATGAGCCGCCATGGAATGATGCGAGCCAGACCACACGAACTGCACCCAGGCACGTTACGTGTCATTAGTGTGCGTATGAATTACTTGCCCGCCAAAGCCGCATTTGCTAGTACATTAAATAACCCCGAATTAGGTTATATCAGCCGTTATGCCTTAGGACGAGACTACCACAAGCTATTAAAAAAACGCCTAAAACAACTTTCAGATCGTATTTTAGACTATTGTCGTGAATTTAACGGAATGATACTGCCCGATGGTGCCAGTAGCGATGATCTTAATTTTCGACCTTTTGTCGATTCCGCTCCAATCCTAGAACGCCCTCTCGCTGTCAAAGCGGGTTTAGGATGGACAGGAAAACATTCATTAGTCTTAAATCGTGAAGCAGGATCTTGGTTTTTTCTCGGTGAGTTATTGATTAATTTACCCGTTCCTGTTGATAAACCTGTCGAAGAAGATTGTGGTCGCTGTGTTGCTTGTATGACAACCTGCCCAACAGGTGCGATTGTTGAACCTTACACCGTCGATGCAAGACGCTGTATTTCTTATCTCACAATCGAGCTAGATAGTGCTATCCCAGAAGAATTTCGTCCACTCATGGGAAATCGGATCTATGGTTGCGATGACTGCCAGCTCATTTGCCCGTGGAACCGTTTTTCCCAGCTTACTGATGAAGATGATTTTAGTCCAAGAAAGGACTTACATACACCAGAGCTACTTGACTTGTTCTCATGGGATGAAAAAACCTTTTTAAAGGTGACCGAAGGCTCTGCAATCCGCCGTATTGGTTATATTAAGTGGCTGCGAAATATCAGTGTGGCGCTAGGCAATGCACCTTATCAAGACCGTATTGTACTTGCTTTACAAAATAGATTGGGGATCAACGAAATGCTAGATGAGCACTTCCAATGGTCTATACAACAACAGCTTAACCGACGCGATGCGAACCAAGTCACAATTCAAACTTCACAGCAAAAACGCCTTGTACGCGCTATTAACAAAGGTTTACCGAGAGACGCCTAGAAAAAAGCCTGCTATATATCCGGAATGAAGAATTGTCAAATTGATGTGAATAAAATAAAAAATGCTTACCTGACAATAGGTAAAGAATTTGCAAGCTGTGCTAGCCTCATTTTGACAAAATAATTCACAGACCAATAAAATCAATAAGTTATAACAATACAATTTAAGCGCTAGAATTAAATAGCACAGCAGGAATTTGTTAATTAGCCTGTGGATAACTCTGTGTAATAAGTTATTTCAAATCGCAATAAAAACTCAGATTGATTGAGTTAGCTGTGGATAACTTTCTAATGTCGCGTTGAAAAGAAAAATACTGATTTTACGTTAACTAGCAATACAAAAGTGACCAAAAAGCAAGGTTAAAATGAGAAAACACTCGAAGTAAATAAAAAAGCATATTTTTGTTTATTATTTAAACTTCATGTTTTCATCTTAGAGATGGAAGTAAAACACCCTATTGCTAAGGGGTGGCTATTCTATGGCGCCCTGAAAATGAATGCAAGCACAAATCTGGATATGATCCAAAAAAGATCGCGAAACCCTTTTAGATCCCAGTGTTCAAGGGATAAAAACAGTGAACAAGCGCAGTTCATATGCACTAAGTGATTTTACTTAAATAAAATTAAGTTAAATGGATATTATGTGAGATTTAATTAAGAAGAAAAGTTAAGAGATAAAGAAAATA